>JBPPMM010000683.1:0-13445 GCA_051306075.1 Chitinophagaceae bacterium | reverse complement strand
CATATAGGCAAAAAAAAGGGATACCGCTTAGGCCCTGCAGCGCATCGAATCACCAACGATGTCCCTTACGGTCAAGACCTGGTGAATGCTGCCCGTGATGTGATGGAAGATTTAACGGCAAAACTTAATGAATCCTGCATATTAGGGGCGTTAAGAAATAATAAGCGGTATGTTTTACATGTAGTGAAATCTAACCAGGAAATACAGGTGCAGGTACGTACCGACCGTAATGCGTATGAAACAGCGAGTGGAAGGTTGCTGATGGCTTATCTTTCAGAAAAAGAATTAGAACGTTTCCTGCTGCAAAATGGATTACCTGATAAAACACTTTGGAAAGAAGCCAGCACATTGAAAAGCTTGTCTGAAGCATTAACTAAGATCAGGAAAGAATCAATAGCAATGACGCATTTAACAGACAGGCATGTAAGAGGATTTGCGGTGCCTGTCTTTGCTCATGACCAGGTAGTTGCGGGACTTAGTATTTTTTTACCTGATTATCGCTATACCGTGGCAAAGCAGAAATTAATTATTGAGTCGCTAGGGGAAGCTTCGCAAATTATTTCGAAACGTTTAAATAGTATTTCCCATTCCTGAAGTGAGATACGGTAGGGTTTCGTGTATATAAGGTCTTTCAATGGCTTATTGCAATAGGCTTTTGCAGTGTAAGCCCGTACCCTTTTTCGTAGGGCAATGGTTTAATTTCCGTAATTTTTCTTTGAGCAAGCAGGCTTATCGGAAAAACCAATGCTAAAAATACCATCCATTATACCTGTAATTGTTTGTCCTACCGTTTCTGCCACACACCTGCATTTAGTAATTACCTTCTTCATCTGCTGTAAAAAAACCTCAGCATTTATCTTTTCGGTGTGTTGAACAATCTGATGCAGCACTGCACCTTTTCCTGTATTTACCAAGCCAGACTTGGTTCTTGTACCACCAATATCAACTCCTATTTTTAAAGCGCTATTTGCCATTCCTTTTTTTCTTAATCAACGTCAGTTCTTTTCTTAGTTATTAATTTATATGAAACAATCTGATTAGGCTTAAACGGAATAGATAAATTGTTATTGGCAGCTTTCAATTCTTCCTCTTGCGTTTCAATATGTGAAACTCTGGCAGCTTTGATCAATTCACTTTTTATATTGAGTTTTGTTTGTGTTCCGGATGCTTTCATATTCCATAGTCTTATGATCAATTCGTTCGAAATACCTTCTTCGGATGGTTTAACAGACCAAAGCAATACATTTGGATTAGTAACAGATAACAATGAATAGGAGTTTATTTCTGGCAAGGCAATGCTTCCGGAAACTTTACCGGCAACCAATGGGTTTTGATGCTCCATTGAAAATTTCATAGACTGAGCAGCGTCAAATGCATTTGAATTGGTCCGTAATGCAAAATGATAATTAAATTCAGTTGCGCCATTCTGTGCTATGATCCCTAATTTTTCTCCATCTGTTTGTCCACCAGCTAGTGCATTGATCTGAGCTGAATGTTCCCATAATGAATCCGGGGTGCTGCTGCCAATTTTGAAAAAGCTACAATCCCGGTTGGACAATGTGATGTCATAATTACTTTCACTCATATTTACAAAATGGTTAAATGTTAGCCAATCGTATCTTGCATTCTGCGCAGCATAATGACCCCCATTGGTTTCTTTTTTTGCTGTCAGTACGGCCCCAAGTTCCTCGTGCCTGATGGTGTGGCCCTTTAAGTTAAAAGAAAATGCCCATGTTTTTACATCGGAAAAATTCTCCTGGATTTGGTTTTCTATTTCTATTCTTGGGCTAGCTGCATAGAGTGTGATTCGTACGGTATGCAAAACCGGGTTACGGGAAACAGCTTTCAATGTAAGGGAAACAGGTCCCTGGCTTTCAATTATAAGTGGCTGTCCATCGTTTACATCAGTGGCGCCAATATCATTCAGGTACAAGCCATTGGTCAATTTTACAAGTTGCCTGTTTCCGGCCAGTATATCATATATTTCTGTAACAGCGCCGGAACGGCTTAACCCGATCCGGTAATTTGAATTGCTAAGATATTGTCCATTGAATGTTGCACCCGGTGGATATTTGCGTGGCTGCCCATCCTGAATTTCGAAAACTTTATATCCTACAGATGGAATATTGTCTGCCCTGATCCTTATAAATTGTTGATTATTCTTTAGAATAAATTGGGAGGGCACTTCAAGGCGGGTTGACATATCAATTATCCTTACTGCTTTTTTACCATCATACTCAATATCCACTACATCACTCCTTATCCAGCCAAGCGGATTAAACACAAAGAACCGCTGGCGGCTACTACTCTTAATTTGTTTGCTTAATTCAATGATACCTCTTTTATACAGTTCATCAACGTACCGTGAGATTTGCTCCTGCAATTTTATCTGCCAATCAGCCCTTGCTTTTCCCGAAACGGGTCCATCAGCAGTCCAGTCATGCTCCCAATACAGCCCAAACGATTCCCAGGCTTTATCCTTAAAAGACACCAGGTCCCTGGCGAAATCTTTTTGTTTTAATAAAACAACTGCCGCCAAAGCTTCAGCAGAACGTAATTTTTCTGTGGCTCTTTTTACCTTAGCTGTAGTTTCATTCATAGAAACAGGATAAAGATCCCATTCGTTTCCATAACTCACCGCTTCTTTTGGAAGGTTATTATAATGCTTTTCCACATCTTTAAAGAAATCTTCTTCATTTGATACCCTAACAGTTCTTTGTGGATTGGTCATGGTTTTTGCCGTGGTACTAAAAGCCGGAGCCACATAGGTAGCCAGGTCGTCCCATCCGTAACCAAATGCCCCTGCTATGTTGTATGGGTACTTTGTATTACCACACAATTGGTCAAGCGCAGATATTGATAAACTGATTTCTGCTGTTGGGTCTTTTGGTTTCTGCCCACTTCTTGCTTCGGCGTAGCCGCCTAAGTAAGTGTTATCTTGTCCCAGGTTGTACCACTTCATCAAAACACTTGATGAATCCAGCCCGGTATAATGGTATAACTGATTGCGCCTGTTTTGGAAACTTTTGTAAGAAAGCTTTGTAGCACAGGCACAAACTCCCTTCCAGCTATACTTTGCCCCGCTGCCAGCCCAAATAGAACTTAAACCCAATGGCATTGTCTGGTTCTCCATGCAAACTGCCAACCTGAATCTTAAATCAAATCGCCTTTCCAATTTTCCGGCATAATACATTCCCCTGATAATGGCTTCTGTTGGCTGGCCCCCATAAGTGCTTACCACACTATTTAATGGGCTGCTGATATGGCCAGAACGTATCCGGGTCATCAGCTTTAAAAACTGCTCAGGTGAACGGTATTTCTCATACACCTTCAACCAGTAACTGCCATCACAATTAAACCTTGCCTGGAAATCATCTTGTTCATTTTGGGTAGAATCAATCTGGTGCAAGTAGTAATCCAGCATGTGAACAAAGGCTGAATCATAAGCTGCTTCATCTGCAGTCCACATATAATCGGTATGATCATCATTTGCAATATAGAGGCGCTTTTGTTGTGCCTGTAATGTAACAGGCTGCATATAAAGAATCAGGCAAAAAAGTATTGGGGCTGGTTTGTTAATCATTTTTTTGTTGATATCTCAACAAAGTAAGTACCTTTTTATTTGTTTACATTGTAGAATTATTCATTATCATTGAATATTATCCAGCTCTTCTTAAAAAATGAAGACGTTTACACCCTGAACTGTTTTTTATAAGCAGAAGGCTTGATACCTTTTACTTTTAAAAACTGTTTATTGAAATTGGCAATGGTATTAAAGCCAGATTCGTAACAAATTTGGGTAATGGTGATATCGGTATGAAGGAGGGATTGACAAGCATGTCCAATGCGTATTTCATTCACAAATTCAATATAAGTCTTTTTTGTATTCCGTTTAAAGTACCGGCAGAAGGCAGATACACTCATGTTGGCTATGGATGCAACAGTAGTTAGGGAAATGGGGTCTTTAAAGTTATTAATTGTAAATTCATTTTTTTCCGGAAAAAGAAACCAATCTATTGTACAATCTGATTTTTTAAATAAAGAGAACGAAATTACCCTACACGTTAAATGAGTTTTTTTGATGACTAATTTTTTGCTGCATAATTAATTCCTTTGGTAGTGTTGGGGATATTAAGCACAACCCTTCAATTTACATCAAGTGATATATTAATTGCCGGATGAAAGACCTTTTGAAAAGCCGTTACTTTTAAGATAGCCTTTGCTATAAATTTTATTAACGATTGTATTTATATAAAATACCGATGACAAGAATACTCTTAATTTTTATCGCCGTTACTATACAATCTTCAGTAAGCTATTGTCAAAAATTTGGTCATTGGGGATTTTCGTCAAAAGGTCTTCCGGTTTATTATTATACCGGTGCCATACCTGTTACTTCATTTGACAAAGATGGTAAAGATGCCAATATGCCTGAAGACCCATACTTTTTATTAGGCAATTACCGTATGGGCCTAATTACACATGCCAGTGGTATTTACCAGTTTTTAACTGCAGAAAGAGCCTGGGCCAGAATGAACGCAGCAGAACAAACCAACTACGGCTATAATGATGCAAGCATTGTTTTTAAAAATGATAAAGAAACAAAAAAGATAAACCTGGCAGGCATGCAGTCAATTGCTGCCGATACAACAGTAACTGAAAAAACATTTGGTGTTGGATTCGCAAAATACACCTACCAATTAAATAATGGCATTACCTGCACCAGGATAATTTCTGTAAAGCCTTCGCAAAAAATAAATACGGGTAACCCGTCTTTTGTAGTAACAATTATTTTACAAAACAATGGCACTATTGTACAACGGCTTTCCTACGCAGAGCGTATGCTGGTGAACTTTGTTTTAAATGGCACTCAATACACCGATAAAAATAAACGTCACCTTACTTACAGCTCCATCACACAAATAAACGATACAAAACAAATGGCTATTGCAGGTATTCATTATAAGCAGAATAACCTGATGGTATTGCCTGGTAAAACGGAAAGGTTTATGTACGAAGTTGCTCCCCCATCAGTATTTATGTATGCAAAAAAAGCTGGCAGCAAATACACGTCAACAGTACAATCATCAGGAGATAGATTAGCTGCAAACATCAGCACATCTATCAAACCCGGAGAGTCTGTCGCTTTCAATATTATTATTGGGCTAACGGACAACAAGAATTTTGTTGCGGTTCAACAAGAAGCAGATAATCTTTTGCAAGGAGCTGATATATTAAATCCTGCAGATGGCTTGTATGCTAACCAATGGAAAAAGAAACTACCAGACCTTTCATCAGAGCAAAATGAAATTTTGCGTCGTGAAATGTTGTGGAATGCACATTTTACAGAAGCATCAGCAAAGTATAGCGCATACTACAAGGAAACATTTATACCGCAGGGCACAGTGTATAGTTATTATTACGGGGATAACATATCTAACCGTGACCACCTGCAGGCTGCACTGCCTGCCTGTTACACCAACCCCGAATTGGCAAAATCAATTTTACGTTATGTAATAAAACATACCGATAGGGATGGAGAAATAAAAAGGGGCAACGCTGGTTTTGGCTATACTGCACCTTCAATTTATAAGGAGAGTGATGAACAGTTATATTTTTTTAACAGCCTTGCAGAGTATTTATTAATTACCAAAGACTATAATTTTTTAAAAGAAAAAGTTGCTTACTACCCTGCTGAAAACAGGAAAGCGGATGATGTGCTCACCATTTTAATAAAACATTTCATTTACCTGAGAGATGAGGTAGGCATCGGGCTAAATGGCTTGATTAGAATGATGAACTCCGACTGGAGCGATAGTTTTTTTCATGAGTTTTTTCCCAATATGTACTGGGGGTCTGCCGAATCGCACCTTAACTCTGCTATGGCTTTGGCCACCCTGCCTAAATTAATACATGTTTTAAAAGAAGCTAAAAATCCTGATGCCAGTTCCTTCATTAACGGTTTGGAAGCCTACTCAACATCTCTTGAAAAAGCATTTATGAAAGATTTCGGTGATAGAAAATTTTCAGCCAGAGCTTATTTAAACACCAAAATAAGATTTGGAGTAGATAATGTTTGCATAGAGCCTCAAAGCTATGTATTGCAAATACCTACTTTATCTGCTGAACGTAAAAAAGAAATATATGAGCATGTAAAAAGCAAACTGTTGGCACTGGAAAAAATTGGTATCAGAACAAGAGAAAAACCATTATGGAAAGGCAACCCAGATGGTGAAGATGGTGGTATTTGGTTTTCGGGGCTTAGCAAGTTTTGATAAAGATGAAGCCAGGAAATTACTGATGCAGTTTTCATTTCAAAATTTTACTAACCATTACCCGGAATATTGGGTGGGCCAATGGACTGCTGCTGATGAGGTGAATTCTACATTGTACAGAGAAGGACTATATGCTTTCTGGGTGCCATCGCAAGACAGAAAAAGAGCTTTCCATGGATTTTGCTCTCATCCACATACCTGGCCATTGTTCTGTTATTTTAAATTGAATACGAATTAAGATCGTTTCATAGTTGGCTAAAAAGAATTTATCAAACAGCACTGGGCCCGTGCAGTGAGGGTATGTCGTTTGATGACGTGTCTGCGGTTGCTCACAGAAATTATTATCTGTTTAATTTTTAGCCATAATAATTAAGATGATGCCAATTATATAAAGCAACAGCATTAAGTATAAATTGCGATACGTTACTTTTGAAGCATTGGCAAATTCTTTCCAAATAAAAATGCCCCAGATAGCAGCTACTATAGTTGCCCCCTGCCCCAAGCCATAAGAAATAGCAGCACCAGCTTTACCAGATGCAATGATGTTGAATGACATTCCTATATGCCAGATAACACCACCTAAAATACCTACCAAATGGTCTTTTGCAGAACCTTTAAAATAATCACCGACACTCAATTTTGTACCGGCAAAAGGGAAACGCATTTGTAAGCCATTGAAGATAAAATTGCTGGCTACAATGCCGATTGCAAAAAACACCAAAGCAGTGTAAGGTGTTAGTTTGCCCGCTTCGGGAATATCAAAATCTGCCACCATGGATGCTGCTACATATTTATAAAAAAAGCCCATCAGCACACCAGCAACAATTGCCAATACCAATCCTTTTATAGAAAAAGAACCTGTGCCTTTCTTTACTTGTTTGTAAGCATTTGCATTCAATATAATAGCAACAGCAATTAATGCAACGCCGGCAAATAATAAAGCTGCATTTCCTTGTGGATTGCCGGTGTAATTCACCACCACACCTAAAATCAATGCAATGCCGATACCTACTGGAAAAGCAACACTCATACCTGCTAATCCAATAGCTGCGACTAATAAAATATTTGCCAGGTTAAAGACAATGCCACCAATAAATGCAGAGAATAAATTACTGTTCTCTGCTTGCTTAATATCGTCTAAAAAAGAACGTCCTGTTTCTCCATTACTGCCTAATGTAAATGCCATGAGTAATGATAAAATCAAAATACCAAAAGCATAATCCCAATAAAATAATTCAAATCGCCATTTGGCAGAAGATAGTTTAGTAGTGTTAGCCCATGAACCCCAGCAAAGCATGGTAATGATGCAAAGAATAATTGCAGTGGAATAAGAATGGATAACAAACATAATTTTAGTTTAGAGTTGTGAATTTTTAATTACACATTAAATGTTTTTATTCAATCCGAATGTTTTTCCAGTAAGCATTGCCACCAATTTTATTATTACTTTCTGTAAATACGTTTTGAAACAACCGGACTTTTACTTTCTGCCCCTGGTATTTTGAAAGGTCAACGCTTATGGTTTGCCACCTGTCGCTATCAGGAATCGATTCAATTATTTTAGTTAAGACTTTATCATCATCTATATATACAATTAATTCCCATGCTTTACTTTTATCGGATGCCAATTGCATGGCGAGTTGCTTTTGCGTATTTAACTGTATAGTTTGATGAAGATGTAATCTTCTCACTTCATCCCTGGGATAAGTGACCAGTACATTACTATCTATATTTAAATAAGTGCCTCCTTTGGGTCCCAAAAAACCAGCACCCACCAATTGCCAGGAAGGATTCCATGTTTTGGTAAAGTCAGAAAGTTTAAACAATTCTGCAGGTTGTGTTATGATGGTCTGAACAGGAATGATAAGTGTATTACCAACCAGTGAGCCACCATTTCTCAAAATGATTTGTTTCCCAATTCCCGCCGTTCTTTTTCCTAACTCTGTTATGCTTTCATTAATAGGTGGATTAAATTCGACTGTTCCCATTTTATCACCTTTAATTCTGTCGCCCAATTGTTGCATCAATCCTTTTGGTATGCCTGCAGTTCCTTTCATTGCCATGATAACCCCAATTGCATTGGCAGCATTGCAATCAGCATCGGTAAAATCCAAGCTTCCCGCAGCAAGGTTTATCGTTTTTAAAAAATCGGCTTCGCCAAACCATAAGCTGGCAGCTATGATACCGCCATTTGCTACTGCATTATTTGTGTTAGGATATTCAATATGCCACCTATCTTCTATTGCATTCAACACCTCCTGTGCTGTCTTTCCTTGCATTGCTAAAGCAATCACCATATCAATACACTGCCGGTATGGAGATTGTTTATCTAATATGGATGCAGCTTTGCGTATAATAGTTTTGGTATCTGTTTCTATAAACCCCAAACTGATAGCTGTTGCTACAAACACAGCACCATCTGCACCTTCTGCATAACCATTTACATGCCCGTATTGTCTTGCCATTTTACCAGCTACATTAGGCATAACCGGCGCCAACGCACCGTACACATCGGAACTGAATTGCGGGCCAATCGTAAACCAGAAACGGTTGTATATAGGATGACCTGTAAGCGGCGATTGAATTCCCTTGTCTAACAATTTTCTTGTTTGTGCACTTGAACCCCATGAACCACATTTATTTTCCTTCCACATTTCTCCCAGTTGGGCTGTGGTCATATCTATTCCAAATTTTTCAAACCCTTTTATAGCAATCATTTCATAATACCAATCATCATCCAATAAAAGATTTACGAACCTTGGTTGAATATGGTCTATCCACTTTACAGAAGCCACCGTATGCTCAGCAGGTAAAGCCATTAGCGTAGCAATAATTTGTCCAGCCCATATTGCATGTACTTTATCAGTATAATCCGCTAGGGTCAATTTTAAAACCGATGGTTGTGTTTGCTTGTTCACATTCAGTTGTTTTTGCTGTGCAAACAAACTAGCGTTAACGAAAACAAAGCATATAACAATAATTATCTTTTTCATTATGTTATTATAATTTTTGTCAACCATCAATTTCCTTTCTAATAGGTGCTGATGCCTGTGCCCCCATTTTAGTTACCGAAATAGCAGCTGCTTTGCAAGCAAACTGAACAGCTTCTTTCCAATTTTTTCCTTCGGATAAGGCAACAATTAATGCACCGTTAAATACATCGCCTGCTGCTGTACTATCTACTGCAGTCACTTTCATACTTTCAACAATACCTGTAAAATTTTCTGTAGCTACATAAGCACCCTTGCTGCCTAATGTGATGATGGTATTTTGTACGCCTTTTGATTTGAAAATTTCAGCAGCATCTTTTGCTGAGGCTTCATCTGTTACTTCAATACCGGTTAAAAGTTGTGTTTCTGTTTCGTTCGGTGTAATTAAAAATAATCCTTCATACACTTCATCCGGCAATGATGCAGCAGGTGCCGGATTAAGAATTAAATTCATTTTATTTTTTCTTGCATAAGTGGCCAGATACACTATCACTTCAATGGGTGTTTCTAATTGGGTAATGAGCCAATCCACTTCTTTTAAATTTTCTATAGCAATAGCAACATCGTTTACCGTCAGTAAAGCATTAGCTCCCGATGCAACGATAATAGAGTTTTCTCCTTCGGCATTTACTGTAATAACAGCTACACCTGTTGGTGATCTTGCATCTTGTACAATACCAGTTATATCAATACCCTCATTACTGTAATGTTTAATGGCACTGGTTCCAAAAACATCATTGCCTACCCTGCAAATAAAATGCACAACTCCACCAGCCCTTGCAGCAGCTACAGCCTGGTTAGCACCTTTACCACCCTGGAAAACAAAAAAATCCCCACCCAAAATAGTTTCACCCGGTTTTGGAAAGCGTTGGGTTTTTAACACCATATCAGTATTTGAACTGCCTACTACTATTATTTTATTATTCATCATTATTGTTTTTTAATCCAGGTTGAAATAACGCCACCAGTTTGGCTGGCATCTGCATAAGGTACCAGAATGATATTTTTATCTGTATTGCTTATGGTAGCTTTTACCTGAAACTTTTCATCGCCTATCCAATTTTTTGGCAGCGAATAATTAGTTGGTTGCAGTTGAATATTATTTGCATCAACTGTAATATCAGCTACATCAAAGCCATTGATGTTTTTATCAAAAGCCAATACTTGTGGGCCACGTTGCAAAGCCACCTGGTTGGGGTAACTTTTACCACCATCTAAAACAATGGCTGGCATGGTAAAACTGATTTCTATTTTATCATCTTTTTTCCAAAGTCTTTTAACCGCAATGGTTTCCGTATTGCCAATAGTTTGTTTTTTACCATTTACTAAAATAGAAAAATCACTTGCCCAATAAGGTTTTCTAAACGCAATAGGGTATTGAATACCACTTGTTGAATTTACATGGATAACCACCTTTTCATTATTCAAAAAATTTCCTGTTGTTGTAAATGATATTTTTTTATCAGCAACCATTGTTGTGTAAGTACCGGGTTGATAAAAAAGAAAAGCAGAATTATTGGTCAGCTTACCATTGGCAAATAAAGGTATCATGGCAATGCCTCTTGGCACACTGCTCATGCAGCAGGTAACTACCGTACGGTAAGGTTTTTTACCAATCAATGGTGTGTAATAACTTACTCCACCAGTTTGTGGATTTTCTGCACCCGTTAAATGATTGTACACTGACCGTTCCAGTTCATCCAAATATTTCATTTCGCCTGTAATACAAAACAACTGGTAATTGAATTGTACCCAGGTAGTAGTTACACAACCCTCACCCATATTATCTTTTTCGGTGGCAGGTAAAACATGGTCGTCCTGGAAATGCTCAAAGGAACTTGTTGTACCTGTGATGTATAACCTGCTGGCCACAATATCTTTCCAGGCTACCAGCAAAGGCTGTAAAAAGTGTTCATCATTAGTAAGACGATAAAGTTTAATGATACCTAAAAAATTCGACAACATTTCATAGGCTTTTGCATTAGCAACTTTATCCACCCGGCCAACAGCATCAAGTGTTGTGATGATTCGGGGGCCCCCAGGGTTATCAAAACTTTTTACAAGAAAATAACAATAATCCAAATATTTTTTACTTCCCGTAAACCGGTATAATTCTGCCATTGATTCTAAGATGCAAGTGGCAGCCATACCTACATGCCCACCTGCTTTTACAATATCCCGTTGCCCTTGTTCTGTGCCAAAAGTTTTCATTAATAAATCACCAATTTTTTCACAGGAAGCAAGTGCTGGTGTAAAGCCGGATAACTCATAATAGCGTAATAAGCCCATGATATCATAGCGATGACTCCATACATCCCAGCTTGTCCAATGGCTATCCATATCGTAAGTGCCCAAGTACCCATCAGGTAATTGTGCTGCTATTAATTGCTGGGCACTTCTGTCAATCTGAATTTTTAAAGCAGGGTCAGCATTATTTGCATAGGCATTGCAGGCAGCTTCTAAAAACTTACCAATGTGCTCACCAATCCAGGAGTGGCTGCCGGGGCGGTTAATGAAACCTGCTAACATTGCTTCTTCGTCAACCTTGTACAATCGTTGTTCTGTATTAGCCCTTAATCTACCGCCTACCCAACCATCCAGCACTATTTTATTCAACCCGGCAGGGAAATATTTTTGTGGGGCTTTGTATAATATTACAGGCAGTCTAGTTTTAAATTTTATATTTTCATATCCATATTCTGCATTCCATTCTTTGTTGTACTGATAGGATGGAACAGATAATGTGTACACCACTTTTACAAAAGGGGAAGATGATTTATAGGGAAATGTAATAGTATTATTACCCGGAGAAAGGGTTGTATTTTTTTGTGCAGTATGAATTTTATTTCCCTGAAAATTATAGAAATCGGTTTTTACAATGCCCACAATAGTGTTGGGTGATTTGTTGCTGATTAGCAATTGATATTCCAACTCCTTATTTTGAACTGGAGCTTTTGCATCGGCATTCTTTATTACGGCATTGTAACTAAAAAAATAGGCGGGCAATGCTGCTTCAAACTTTGGAACAATGGATATTCTGAATGAACCCCAATGGCTCACCCTGATGGCAATGCCGTTTTCTTTATCCCAGTTAATATCATCCTTAGTAACAAGATAATTACGGTATGTATCACCTGAACCTGTTGAGCCAATTAATTTACCATTCAACCAGGTATCATCTGTTTGAAGGATTTTCCCCATGCTCAAACTCAGTAATCCACTCTTTTCAAATTCAGATTTAAAGCTGGATGGAATGATAACTTTTTTACGTATCCACAATGTGCGGTTGGCAGTTGTTTTGTGGTCATCGCTCCATTTCAATTCTTTCATCTCTTCCCAATTCGTATCATTCCAATCCGGCTTGCTAAATTCAGTTTTATCCTCAAAAATTACTTTCCAGGGTCCCTGAATAATAAACTCCTGGGCCATGCTTACATTGCACTTTACGATAATACACAGGATTGTTAAAATGGTTTTTAATTGTATCATATTTGTTGAATTATGAAAAAAATACTCTGATTTGGTCTTCAGATATAGTTTTTTGAAATATTGTTCACGCCACAGTTATCTTATTATCACCTATCATCCTGCATTTTCTTCCCTGCCCTGGTAAGAAAAATGGGTTACCGGTAATTGAGCTAGTGTAACCTCCTGTGCAAAATTCAAAACCTGTACATTTGTTATCTCCACTTTTTTGAGCCATTGCCGCATACGAGAAATAAATAGCTCCTTCGTCAGCATTCACATCGTGTAAAGCTTTGAAAGGAATGTCAATGGTTTTCCATTCGGGGCCTGCTGACTAAAAAAATAAACTACAGCTTCACCAATTCATGTTTAGCATAAATGGAACGGATAAAAAACCTTGCCAGCATTATATCTCCTTTTTTTACAGGCGCCACAGTTTTCCAAATCAATTGTATATCGTAGTGGCTCTTTGATGAATCCTTTCTTAATATCCAATCTTTATACTATACTAATGTTGAATAATACTATAACATTACAATATTAATAAATATTAAAGTATCATCAAAAAAATCTTATTATCGGCTTTGCAAATTCAAAGAATCAATATCCGCCAGTCCCCTGAAACCGCCTGCATTAGCAATGCTCACAGGTTTGTTCTTCTTTTTTTCCCGCAATTTAATTGCAGATAGAAATAATAGGAATACAATAATACTGC
>JBPPMM010000610.1:0-3897 GCA_051306075.1 Chitinophagaceae bacterium | reverse complement strand
AATATATGAGTATTACCATGTTTGCTCAGCTCAATAAACTGTAGAAAGTTTTATTACTGATAGGCCTACTTATCTATTACTTTTACTCATGTATTAGAATTGTTACTCAAATATTACTGGTAATCATATATTACTGTTACTCATAACCTAATTAATTTTTCCTTATATTCTAATTAACCTTCTAAGTACTGAAAAAAAAACTTACACTACTTACGGCTGGGGTCGCTAGCGACCCCAGGCATATTATTCATGTATCTCAAAACCTTAAGACACATAATGAAGAAGCATTTAACACCTGTCAATACTGGGACATAAATACTGGAAAATAAAATTAAAACAATACTTTCTGAATTGATCTGCTAACCTGACTCGACCAGCGCCTAAGATTCGTTCTTGAACGACATATGGCGCTGCAAATAAATTTATTACTTACTTACTTACTTACTTACTGGGACTTAAAAGAGTGTTTATAACAGTTAAATATTTATAGTATTCACCTATTTACAATGAGTTTCAGGTCTCAGAACATGCGTTGTAGATAACCAATCTTATTGCATGATGACCACAATAAAATATTTCTTTTGCAAAGCAGTACATATTCAAAATACTATGCAGTTAATGAAAGCTATCTAAAAGTGCAATAAGTGTTGCTTGTTAAGTTCACATTAGTTTGCACATAAGTAAATGTGAGACTATGCAACTTTATACAATGATAAAGCCTATCTCTCTACAGTATAATTCTATAATTTAATTTGTATTATTGACATAATTAAATTTATCGCTATGCGTCGCAAACTTACATGCGCAGCGAGCCTATATGCGTAGCTTACCCATCTATTGTTCTAATTCCTAATGACCGTTATGCGCACCGAGCGCATGCGTCGCAAGCGTTTCCTTTGTTCTATTTTCTAATGACCGTTATACGCACCAAGCGCATGAGTCGCAAGCTTGTTTTATAGGGTTAACTACCTCCAGCGCATACAGAATTAATGGAAAAGGGGGTTTTAAAGGTTTTCCCAATTATATATTAAATAAAATATGATATATTATTGTAATTAGAGCTTATTTCAGTAATGCTAATAGTTAAATAATCAAGTCAACACAATCGTTATTGCAATAAATGAAAAAGGTAATATTTTAGTTAAAAAGAAGTACAAATGAAATAAAACATATTAATCAAACTGTTCTCGAATTAAACATAACATTAACTAGAACAAGAATACACAGAGAAAGTGCGAACTCTATCATTTGCAAATAAATCTAATAAATGTGCACAGAACCCCGGTTGACGTTTCTATCTGGATGAAGCACCTCGCCGTGAGACTACCCTTGTACAGCTCTCAATCAGGTCTGGAAAATGCGTCTGACTGAATGAAGATATTATCCAAGCTATTCCCAAAATGAAGAGATAGGTCTGCCGATATAATTACAGTACTCCCATTGGAGTCCCAACTAGCTTCTTGCTATCCTTCTACTAATCAGTTCAAATTTATATTTATTCAATTACAATTAAGCTCAACGTTTATCACAGTTAACTTTTATTAGTTTAAACTAAAACTAGTACTAATTAATTGATGACCAATTATCTGCTGAAGTGGCACTATTATTAATAATAGCCCGTCTGCTGAAAAGTAGATTAACTCTCAGGATCCAACGAGAAAAGAGGTGATGTCTTCTGTGCGCGTCGCCCGATATAGGGTCACCCAAGCCGCCGCATGCTGTAGTCTATTTACTTCCGGTTGACTACTTTCTACCTATGCGTTCGCTACCTATGCGCTTGCTACCTATCATATGCTGAGCACTGAAACATTCCACCAATTTATCTAAATCACGCTTTGAATCAATAATCAGTAATCAATCGCCGAATTACCTAAACCAATTTCTGTATAGGCCTACTTTTGATAAACTGCATGGTATTTTGAATATACAGATACTGCATTGCAAGGGATATTATTATTGTGATCCATCATTCAATAAGATCGGTTGTTTACAGTACATGTTCTGAAACACATCAAAGATCCTAAAAATGTGATACTATTAACTACTTCTATTTCTTCATTATCAAGACTAAACGAGGTGATATTTCCAGTGGACATGACTTTCGTTTTCTTAAGGTTGAGATAAAGACCACCTCTTTCACTTGCTAGCTGCACCTTCCTAATTAGATTCTTTAAGTGTTCTATCCTACTTGCCAACAATGTGGTATCATCAGCATAGCGAAGGTTGTTGAGGTTTCTCCCTCCCAGTCTTATCCCTTCCTCAGCATATTCTAACTCTGCATCTCTCATGATCTTATCTGCATAGAGATTGAATAGCATAGGAGACAGAATACATCCTTGGCGTACGCCTTTCTCGATGCCAAGATATCTGTATCCCCCACTTCAGTGAGTACAACAGATTCTTGATTGTTGTAGAGATTCTTTATTAAATGGATCAAATGCTCTGGGAAACCCATCTGTCGGAGAGCATTCCACATGATATTGTTGTCCACACAATCAAAAGCTTTGCTATAATCTATATAGCAGATGTGAACCTCTTGATTATATTCTCTCTGTCGCTCCATAATCCAGCGAAGGTTAGCTATTTGATCACGTGTGCCTCTATTTTTCACGAACCCGCCTGCAGGTCAGGCATTTCTCTAACAACCCTATTTTCCATTCGCAGTCATTTTGAAAACTAGTTATTAGTTAAATTTCAATAGGATAGTTGTGTAAGAGAGTGACATTGTATAGCAATTGGATTATCGGAAGCTATAACTGCGCTTGAGGATTAGTAGGAGCCGCACCTTTCTTAATGTGAGACTGGTTCGACCTAGAGAGTGTTAGTTCATTTGAGTTGAGAAGAATCCATTTCCAGTCAATTGTGCACTTGTGCTTCAAGCTTGTATTGCTGTACAGCTCATGAGTAACAGTAATATATGAGTAGGCCTAACAGTAGTATATGAGTAACAGTTCATATACTGTTACTCATATATTACTGTTACTCATATATTACTGTTACTCATATATGAACTGTTACTCCTATGTTACTGTTAGGCCTACTCATAAATTACTGCTTTTCATGTATTACTGATACTCATATATTACTGTTACTCAAGTATTTCTGTTTTCGTATATTACTTTCATCATCATTTCATCATATGGTGTCGTCTTCAAGTAGAAGGTTGACTGATATGTTGCGCCACAATTTCTTATCATGTGATAGAGTTACTTTACCATATTACTTTAGGTGAGCTCAATAAATTTTAAGAAAGTTTGATTGCTCATGTATTACTGTAACTCATATTACTGTAACTCATGTAAATTCGAAACAAGCATATTTGGGTTAACTCAATAACTTTTTAGAAAGTTTGATTTTAAGTACGGCGCTTTAACTTTAGCTGCTCTTACCAAATATTATGATTTTAATTTTATTACTAGAAACCTTAAACACAATAATGTGTTGAGTTGAACTGAATCTTAACAATAAATACATGAATTAGCACTAAACTTATTAAATTTAATCTGAAATAATTAAAGACATAAATATCCTAGTCATATCACTTTGTTTATCACCAAATGTAATACTGTAATATTAAATGATATTAAATGTAATATTAAATGTAATGTTAAATGAGCACAATATTGTAATTACTTTATATCTTAGCACTCTAATTCTAGGTATTATATAATGTCAATATTGAACCTATAGGAAACCATTCTGTTTGAACAATCTTTAAATTCTTACTTTATTTTACTTATTGGCTCAATATTTGTTTTTGTATATTTTGTGATTGTCTTATTTGAACATTGTAACCTTATTGCGGTATGTCAATTTGGATTTTAATAAACGAATATATATAGGCCTATAGCTTCCATCTGTAGGCATACAACAGAGTTGACCGTGGGTCACTTTTTT
>JBPPMM010000566.1:0-22470 GCA_051306075.1 Chitinophagaceae bacterium | reverse complement strand
TATATATTTTATAGAAGAAGATTTTTCAAGCAAAAAAATTTATTTGTGATGATACTGGCGAACCTTGCTTTTTATAAGTAGAAACCAGAACGCATTCTACTTAATCGTCATCTCCACAACCCCCGTCCAATCTTCAGGTACTCCCTTTTGAAGATATCTTGTTGCATTATCTAAAAAAAAGGTCGCCGTATGATCTTCCGGATGTGTTTCTGTCAACGTTTGAAAAGATTTGATGGCAGATGCAAATGACCTGTTCAGGTAATGATCCATTCCATCTCTAAATAAGGGAAGCGTTTTTTCTTTTATTATCATTTCTTCTTCGGGGCTGCCATCAAAACATTCATGTATACCAACAGGAGCCAGCTTTCCCTTTACCTGCACTTTTCCCAGGTATCGCAATCTAAATTGTTCCTGATCCTGTATTTGTTGAAGTGAAGCTTCACTTAAAAGAATACCGGCTTTATAATATTTAGTCAGGCTTTCTATGCGGGACGCCGTATTTACCGTATCAGAAATCGTGGTAGCATCTAACCGGTTTTTATCTCCGGTAATTCCCATAATCAAGGGACCTGTATGCAAGCCAATGCCAATTTGTATGGACTTTTCCTGGTTTAATTTCCTTTTCTCATTAAAGGCATTGATATGTTTTTTTATTTCAATAGCTGCTGCTAACGCATCCGCGGCATTATGTGGAAAAAGGGCCATGATCGCATCACCCAGATATTGATTAATAAAACCGTTGTGTTTCCTGATAATGGGACCCAGCTGTTCATTGTATGAACAAACAAAGCGAAAAGTTTCTTCGGGTGTCATTCTTTCTGATATGGAAGTATAGTCCCGGATGTCAGTAAACAAAACGGTTACTACTTTTTCAACCAGGTCTCCAAGCTTTACATCCGTTATAACGTCGTGACCTAATGAACTGATAAATTCAATAGGAACAAACTTACCGGTTACTTCATAAATGCGGCGCATGGCCTCTTCTCTATCTCTTGCTTCGCGGATATTTTTTTCATATAACAGGGCGCTTTCAATGGCAGAAGAGGATTGCAATGCTAGCGTGGTTAAAAATTTAAGATCAGAAGCCGCATACCGCATGGCTTCATGGCTGGCCAGAATAATAGCTCCCATTACCCGGTGGTTTACTTTTAAAGCAGCATACATCAGCGAATGAACAAAAGGATCAATTATTCCCGCTTCCCTCAGGGTGGTAAGATCGCTTATAATATCTGACTGTCCGCTCAATCCTATTTTCAGCATCAGGCCGGCATTTGCACTTATTCTTACCTTGTTAAAAAGCTCTTCGCCAGTGGAAGCAGGTACATGTAATTGCTGGATTGTTTCATCCCAAAGAACAACCAATCCGCTGTTTGAACGGATAAGGTGCATCGCTTCATCCAGTGTAATCCGGGCGATAGCCGTGGGGTCAATAGCCTGGGCAAGTTTGTCAGAGAAATTGAAAACCATGTTCACTTCCTGGTACAAAGCAAGCACCTCACTGCCCAATTTTTTTTTCTCCAGGTCCTTTTGGGCCAGTATGGATAAAAGCGTTGCAATAGCTGATGCTTTATCATCGCCTTTTACCCAACCCAGTATTTCGTTATCTAATAATACTGGGTGGCTGTGATTGATTAATGCCTCCTTATCGCCGGATAAAAAATTTTCTTCCGCATCTTCAATTCTTATTTCCGCTTTTAGTTGGTCAAGAAAAGATTGAAGCATGGAGGAGTTGCCATTTTTTTTTCCAATTATATTTTTCAAACTTAATTTAGACATAAAAGGTAAAGTGGGAAGTGGTTATAACGGAAAGTGAAACGATGCAATTATTCAATTTGGACTTTTGTTAAATGACTGGCGTAAAAAAATAATCAGTAGTCATAATCAATCAAGACCCAAAACCTCTCTTGCTTTTTGAAGTATCATTTCAGGATCAAATGGCTTGGTCATATATACATCAGCGCCAACTTCCTGCCCCCGCTGGCGATCCAGTTCCTGTCCCTTTGCCGTTAATAGTGCGATATAGACATTAGAAAGCCCGAGTTCCTTTTTTACTTTTTTACAGACATCCATACCATTCATCTTCGGCATCATAACATCAAGGAAAACCAGTTGGGGCTTCTCCTCCTGTATAAGTTGCAGGGCGATCTCACCATTTTCAGCGGTTAAAAACTCTACGTCCTCATCTTCCAGTTCTTCCAGGGTTTGTTCTATTAACATCCGGATATGAGCTTCATCATCTACTATCAAAATTTTTTGTCCCATGTGATATTTTTAATAAATAATTTTTTTAGACTGCCTGCCCGTGTTGCAATCATTTTTATAAAACCAAATGGTTTTACTGGTAAATAAGGAACAACACATTTTCCAATCCTTTTTCAAACCGTAATGACTGAACAATTTCATTTTTATCGGATAAAACAGAATTGAGAATGATGATATCCGGTTGATTTAATATCGCTTTTTCAACCAATTCTTTTCCATCAGATTCTACTACCTGGTAACCTTTTGCCTGTAACACATCTGTTAAGGAGCGTACAGCTGTGCTGTCCTCATCTACCACCATTACTTTTTTCTTTGACTTACCTTGTTCCAGCAAACTGCCTACCTCCGAAAAAAGTTGGGCGGTGTCAATAGGTTTAGTGAGGTAACGATCTACACCAATCCTGAATCCCCTGGCCTTGTCCTGTACAATGGATAGTACGATAATAGGAATGTCCATTGTTTGCGGATCATTCTTTAAAATGGCAGCTACATCAAATCCATTCATCTCCGGCATCATAACGTCAAGAATGATAAGGTCAGGACGATGTTTTCTTACGCAGGCCAGTGCTTCTTTTCCATTTGATGCCTGTTCAATTATATAGCCCGCATCTGTAAGTTCCTGGTTAAGTAAAGACCGGATGGAATCATCATCATCAACAACCAGTATGGTGGCATGATGACCATTTAAATTTAATTTAGATTGTTCCATTTGTTGTTTCAATTGCTTTACCAGGTCATCCAGATGAAGCGGTTTTACGATTTCGGTTTTTGCCTTGATGGGTAATGCAAATGAAAAAGTACTGCCCTTCCCCCTTTCACTTTCCAACCATATTCTTCCGCCATGGTGTTCTACAATTTCTTTGCAAATAGGTAATCCCAGCCCTGTTCCTTTTGGTTTGTCTGTCAGGGTGTCTTCTACCACTTGTTTAAATTGTTCAAATACTGCTTCATAATCGGTTTGCGCTATACCAATACCTGTATCCGTTATGCTGGTAATAAGTTCATTTCTTTTCCTGGAAATACTGCAGGTGATCATTCCGGAAGGTGTAAATTTTACAGCATTGGAGATCAGGTTGACCATTACTTGTATCAGCTTATCCCGATCGCCCAGGACAGAAGGCAGGTTTTTCTGAATATGTGTTCTTAATTCTAAATTTTTCTGATCAAAAAGAGAAGTAGTAGCGGAAATAGCTCGTTCAGCCACTTCCTGCATAGATACGGATTCTATATTCCATTCCATTTTTCCGGCTTCAATTTTGGCAAGATCCAATACTTCATTTATAAGATTAGTCAATCTTTCACCCTCTGAAATAACAACCTTCAGATTCTCGGAGATCTGGTGAACAGTTTTTTCTGTTTTGGGATCACTTATATCGGTTGCCGGAAAAATTTTTTCTTCCAGTCTTTTTTTAATGATCTTGGCAAATCCTAAAACGGATGTAAGAGGAGTTCTTAACTCGTGGCTAACGGTAGAAAGA
This sequence comes from Chitinophagaceae bacterium, assembly GCA_051306075.1. GTDB lineage: Bacteria > Bacteroidota > Bacteroidia > Chitinophagales > Chitinophagaceae > Terrimonas_B. The sequence continues at coordinate 18,730 of JBPPMM010000566.1, read as the reverse complement.
AAAGCACTCTTTGCCTGGTTTGCTTTGTCGGCGGTTTTACTGGCTTCTTCTGCTTGCTGTTTCGCCAGTGTTACTTCTTCAAACAGTTGCGCTTTTCGTAGTGCTACACCAACAGACGCGGCAATAGTAGATAAAAGGCGCTGATCATTTTCGTTGAAACGATTTTCACTCTCCGTACTTTGAATGCTAATTACTCCTATGATCTCGTCGCCCACAGGAACAGGAACACCCAAATAGGAAGCAGCGGGAAGACCCAGTTGCTGAACTCCCAATTTGATCGTTTGTTTGTCCACATCTTTATTAATCAGAAGCGGTTTGCCAGTGAGTAGGATCTGGGAGGTTAAACCTTCCCCTAATTTCATCGGGGTCAGGTCATCGCCAAACTGGTATGGAAAATGAATAATCTTTGTGGCTGTATCCAGCAATGCCAGGTAAACAATATTGGCTTTAAATAAGTCCTTCAACTGATCGCCTACTAATTTTATAAGATCTTCCGGATTTATTTGAGAAGCTAATGTCTGGCTTATATTGTTAACAGTGCTAAGTTCTGTTGCCCTTTGTTTTGATTCATCGAGCAGCCGGGTGGTTTCATCAAAGAGCCGGGCATTTTCCAGTGCTACTCCCATGCTGCTTGTAAGGGTAGTAAGCAAACTCAGGTCCGAATCGCTAAAGGCGTTTTCCTTATCTACATTTTGTAAGCTCACAGATCCTCTGACCACATCGCCAACTATCATTGGTACAAAAACCGCTGATTTAGGAGGTTGACCCATACTCACCCCGCTGCCGCCAAATTTTTTGGCTGTTTCCAGGTAATTTTCATTTATAATAATGGGCTTATGGGTTTGTACTAATTGTTTGTTCGCCCAGATCATCGGGCGGGGTTCGCTAAACTGGCGTTGCCCTTTTTCTATGGCATATCTCCATGTTTCCAGACCAGTTTCATGTTCAAAGGTTCTGATCAAAACGGTTTGGGTATCGAATAATTCACAGAGCTTTTCACCCACCAATTCATAAATGGCTTTTGACTTAAATTCTTTTACCAAACCTTCCTGCACATTATTAATGACGGCCAGTTCTGCTTTTCGTTGTTCTGTTTCTTTCAAAAGCCGGTTGGTCTCATCAAAAAGGCGGGCACTCTTTATTGCGATACTCATACTATTCACAAGGGTAGACAGCAAACTCACATCTGAATCGGAGAAGGCGTTCTCCTTATCCAGGTTTTGAAGGCTGATTACACCAATTACTTTATTATCCTCAAACATGGGAACCATAACTAATGACCTGGCTGCGTCACCAACTAAAATGGTATTATCATATACACTTCTTTCCTTTTCTACATCTTTATCAATTTTTAGAGAACGGCCTGTTTGAATTACATGTTTTCGAAATCCTTTTGGTTTCCGGGGGCCCAATAAAGTGGTGTCACCTTTTTCAAAGGAATATTTGTCTTCAATCAAATCGGCACTTCGGTCGTAGGTAACAATATCTATTACCTGGGCATTAAAGACGGAACGAATTTTTTCTCCAACCAATTCATAAATTCCCTGCATATCCATTTTGGCCACCAGGTTTTCTTGAACGCTATTGATAACGGCCAGCTCATCATTGCGCTGCTCCGTCTCTTTCAGCAGGCGATTAGTTTCATCGAAGAGCCTTGCATTTTCCAATGCCACACTCATACTGTTGGCCAGCGTTTCCAATAAGCGTATATCAGAGCCTGAAAAGGCATTTTCACTGTCGATGTTCTGCAGACTCACATATCCTCTTATAATATTACCGGTGAGAAGAGGCACGAATAAAAGAGATTTAGACATTTGGGTGCCTGCAATGGCGGTAAGTTCATAATCATTTCTGGCACTATCTTCCGTAGGAATATAAATACTGTGTTTCTTTTCTATTAAAACTTGCCTGAGCTTATTAAGGGGACGCGGGTCGGCTTTTACTTTTTCACCATTTTCAAATAAATAATTAAAATATTCAATTTTGTATTCGGCATCAAAACTTGCAATAATCACAACCTGGGCATTAAAAAGTTCCTGAACCCTGTCGCCTATCAGATTAAAAATGCCTTGCATATCCAATTCGCGGGCAAGACCTTCCTGCACACTATTGATTACGGCCAGCTCAGCCGTTCGCTGTTCGGTTTCTTTTAATAAGCGATTAGTTTCATCAAAAAGCCTGGCACTTTCCAATGCTACACTCATGCTGTTGGCTAATGTCGTAATCAAGCTTACATCGGATTCAGAGAAAGCATGTTCGTGATCAAGGTTCTGAAGACTGATGATGCCATTCACTTTTCCACTGGCCATTAATGGGAAAAATATTTGTGATTTGGCCATTTCACCAATCAATATTTCATTGCCAAATTGATGGGAAGCTTCTTCAACTTTTTCATTATTCAGAAGCATTTCCCCGGTTTCAATAACATGTTTCCTGAAACCTTTTGGTTCCCTTGGACCCAGCAATGTCCTGTCGCCTTTTTCAAATGCATATTTGTCTTCAATAAGATTGGTACTGCGATCATAGGTAACAATATCAATAACCTGGGCATTAAAGATCTCCCTGATTTTTTCACCTACCAGTTCATAAATGCCCTGGATGTCCATTTCTCTTACCAGGCCTTCCTGTACACTATTGATAACGCCCAGTTCCGCATTCCGCTGTTCGGTTTCTTTTAATAATCGTTTGGTTTCATCAAAAAGCCTGGCACTCTCCAGCGCAATACTCATGCTTGTGGCCAGGGTATTAATTAGTCTTACGTTGGAATCTGAAAAGGCTTGTTCATGATCTACATTTTGAAGGCTGATAATGCCGGAAACCTGGCCGCCAGTGATCATGGGCACCAAAACAAGTGATTTGGGCATTTCACCTACCACCACTTTATTATCATACTTTTCCCCCATCTTAACGGCATCTTCATTAATAACTAACTGTTCGCCGGTTTCAATGATATGCTTACGGAATCCGCCAGGTGCCCTTGGCCCAACTAAAGTCCTGTCACCTTTTTCATAAGAATATTTATCTTCTATCAGGTTTGTTTTCCGATCATAAGTAACGATATCGATAACCTGGGCATCAAAAATTTCCCTGATCTTTTCTCCTACCAGGTAATAAATTCCCTGAATATCCATTTCCCGGACCAGGCCATCCTGTACACTGTTAATGACGGCCAGCTCTGCATTTCGTTGCTCTGTTTCTTTGAGCAGGCGGTTGGTTTCATCAAAGAGTCTTGCACTTTCCAGGGCCACACTCATACTGTTTGCCAGGGTAGTAATCAGGCTTACATCCGATTCAGAAAAAGCATGTTCCTGGTCCAGATTTTGTAAGCTGATGATGCCATTTACCTTGCCGTTTGCAATCAACGGGAAAAATATCTGTGATTTGGCCATTTCACCTATCAGTACTTCATTATCGTATTGCCGCGATGCTTCTTCCACTTTCTCATTATGTAAAAGCATTTCACCTGTTTCAATTACATGTTTCCTGAATCCCTTTGGTTCCCTTGGTTTTACTAAAGTCCGGTCGCCCTTTTCATAAGAATATTTGTCTTCAATAAGATTGGTATTGCGGTCGTACATAACAATATCAATAACCTGGGCATTAAATATATTTCTCATTTTTTCTCCCACCAATTCATATATACCCTGCATATCCATTTGGGCTACCAGGCTTTCCTGCACACTGTTGATCACAGCCAGTTCAGCATTTCGTTGTTCTGTTTCTTTAAGCAGTCGGTTGGTTTCATCAAAGAGCCTGGCACTTTCTAAAGCCATACTCATACTATTGGCCAGGGTAGTTAGCAAGCTTACGTCAGATTCAGAAAAAGCCTGTTCATGATCTAGGTCCTGCAAACTAATGATACCTTTCACTTCTCCGCCTGTTATCAATGGCACAAAAACTACTGATTTGGATTCCTGGCCCACCATTACTTTGTTATCAAATTCCTGCATACTTTTTTGAATGCCCTCATTGATAAGTTTTACCTGCCGGCTTTCTATTACATGTTTTCTGAATCCTTGCGGAGGTCTTGGGCCCAGTAAGGTTCTGTCGCCTTTCTCAAAGGAATATTTGTCTTCAAGCAAATTGGTTTTTGAATCGTATGTAACTATATCAATTACCTGTGCATTGAATATCTCGCGGATCTTTTCGCCCACCAGGTCATAAATCCCCTGTATATCCATTTCCCTTACCAGGCCTTCCTGTACGCTATTGATTACACCCAGCTCAGCATTGCGTTGCTCTGTTTCTTTTAGTAAGCGTTTGGTTTCGTCGAAAAGTCTTGCACTTTCCAGGGCAATACTCATGCTATTGGCCAGCGTATTGATCAATCTTACATTGGAATCGGAAAATGCATTTTCGTGATCAACATTTTGAAGGCTGATGATTCCTGTAACCTGGCCACTGGTTATCATCGGGACCATAACAAGAGATTTCGGTTGTTCACCTACCATTACCTGGTTATGATATTGCCTGCTTATTTCGTCTGCATTTTCATTTATGACTAATTGTTCTCCTGTTTTAATAATATGCTTACGGAAACCCTTTGGTTCTCTCGGTTCAAGCAAAGTCCTGTCACCTTTTTCATATGCGTATTTATCGTCGATCAGGTTTGTTTTTTTATCGTAGGTTACTATATCGATTACCTGGGCATCAAAAATTTCCCGGATCTTTTCTCCTACCAGGTAATAAATTCCCTGTATATCCATTTCTCTTACCAACCCGTCCTGTACGCTGTTAATTACAGCCAGTTCAGCATTGCGTTGTTCGGTTTCCTTCAGCAATCGGTTGGTTTCATCAAATCGCCGGGCACTTTCCAGGGCTATACTCATACTATTGGCCAGGGTGGATAATAAACTGACAGCCGATTCTGAAAAAGCATTTTCCTTATCCAGGTTCTGTAAGCTTATCATTCCGGTAACTTTGCCAGTTGAAATCATTGGAACAAAGACTGCAGATTTTGGAATCTCTCCATGAAGTACTTTGCTCTGTAGTTCTTCACTTTTTTTTATAAGGTCATTGTTGATTAGTAATAATTGTCCAGTTTCTATTACATGCTTTCTAAAGCCATATGGTTCCCAGGTCCCAACCAAAGTTCTGTCACCTTTTTCATACGCATAGCGGTCCTCAAGCAAATTTGTTTTTGGATCATATGTGGCGATATCAATTACCTGTGCATTAAAAATTTCGCGGATCTTTTCTCCAACCAGGTCGTAAATATCCTGAATACCCATTTCTTTTACCAACCCTTCCTGTACGCTATTGATCACTGCCAGTTCTTCTACCCGGTGCCTTAATTGGGCTGTACGTTCTGCCACTGTTTTTTCAAGCTCCCGGTGTTTTTCTTTTAGTTGTTGCGTACGGTAACGAACAATAAACCAGATCAACAAAATGGCAGCGAGGGCATAAATTGCATAGGCCCACCAACTGGCATACCAGGGGGGCATGATGCTAAAAGTATAAACGGATTCATCGCTGAGTCTTTGATATACGTTTTTGGCCCTAACGTGAAAATGATAGTTGCCAGCAGGCAGATTGGTATATTCCTTATAATAATTGTTATCAAAATCTGACCAGTCCTTTTCAAATCCTTCAAGCCAGGTTTGATAAAGTGTTTTTTCCTCCTGTTCAAAAAAAGGAGCAGCGTATTCAAATCTTAGGGTGTTATTTTTAAACGGAATGGAAGCGTCACCATTATCCATTGTATTTATAGCAGGGTTCAGGAGTTCTTTACCTGCAGCAATATGGCGTAACAAAGTTTTGAAAGGGACAGCATAATTCTTTTCCTTGTTTTCATCATAACGAACCAATCCATCTGTAGTACAGAGCCAAACTATTCCATTCGCTTCCGGATAGATCGCACTGAAGCTCCGGTCTGTCACTGGTAATAGTGGTGTTTTGTCGATCCTGTATTTTCCATTGGGTTGCGGGGTAGCCAGTATAGTTTCCTTGCCGAACCGTAACCACACCCTGCCTGAAGGCTCCTCAGCTATATCCACCTCACTGGTACCTCCACCTTTTGAAAACTGTCCAAATGTAGTATCGGGGTAAAAACGCTTTTGATTCTTATCAAACCGGTAAAGGCTTGAGTCTCCTACAAACCAGCTTTCTCCTTTAAGAGTAAACACGGCACCCAATGAATTTTTTAATCCCTGGTCTGCTCCAAATTTTTCATAAGTGAAGCGGTTGATATCAGGTTCTCCGTTTTCATCAAATGCCGGGGTAAGCAGGTACACCACGGCGTTTTGAGTTCCGGCCCAGATAGTTCCATCTTTATTTTCTGAAAAAGTCCAGAACTGATCATCCATATTAGGAATATGACCTTTGAAATTCCAGGTTTGTTTGTTCTTGCTTCGGGAAAAGACAGCCACACCAAAAGTGGCACCACCCAGCAACATATCGGGGTAAGCTTTGGAAATAAATAAACCGGAAAGTTGAAGATCGCCTCCTATGGAACCACGGATAATAGAGGTTTTATCATTTCGAACGGAAAAAAGGCCATCATTTGCAACTAATAAATTATTGCCATCTTTCAAAAGCTTGAATGTCTGGTTTGGGGGAATACTTGCAACCTCATTAAACCGACCAGTTTGGTAATTTAATTTCAATAACCCGTTAGTAGTTCCTACATATAATTTGCCTTCAAATCTTTGAATGCTCAGCGTCGCTGTATTGATACCTGATTGATTGGTAAACTGGGTTAGCGGAGAATTAGTTTCAACCCGTGAAATACCATTGTCAAGGGAAAGCCAGATGGATCCTTTGCTGTCAGGGTAAACGCTGTATACCGACTCATCTTGTAAACCCACGTCCCGGTTAATCAACTGCAGGATTTTTCCGGAAGCGTCCATAATAGCCAGCCCTTTTCCCGTAGTAGAAAGTGCATAGCTCCCGTTATTTAGTTGAGCCCCCTTATATAAAGTACCCGATTTTATTAAATCATCTGCCTCAGATTTAAACGGACTAAAATTTTTGCCATCAAAAATATACAGTCCGCTATAGAAAAGCCCTACCAGGTATTGCTTTCCAACTACTATTCCTGGTTTGGCAGTGGGAGGGCTGTATGGTAGCATTACCTGCATCCTCTCCTGACCAAGAAACTCACTGCCAGGAATTAATTGCAATGAATCCTTTTCCAATTTCAATAGCCCTATTCCCTGCTGGTGTACAAAATAATTATCGTCCAGGAAAAAAGAATACATGAACTTTGTTTTAGGTATCCATGTTTTAACCTCCTTTTTTTCATTTATTCGGAATATGTATTCCCTTGATTGAAAATAAATTTCTGCCCCGTTGATATGTATGGTCCAAACGTCATAAAAATTGTGATATGATTTCGGAATAAGGGGAAGCAATGAAATTGCATGAGTTCGACCAATGCTATCCTGTGCCAGGTATCCCAGGTCACCCGCCGCTCCGTAATATATCACACCGTTTTTATCACGTGCTAACGATCTGACTACCGGGGGTGGTGTACCTTGAAAAATTACTTTCCGCCATTTTACTCCATCATATTCAAGTATTGTTGACTGAATTCCAAAATACATGACACCCCGGATATCTTCTATGGCACACCACACCTGCGGAAGTGCTTTAAAAGTTTTAGGAGTATAGTTTGTAATAAAAGGTAATCCTATTTCCGGGTTGGGCTGCGCTCTTAATAATAAAGTAAAGAACAGACCGGCAAGGGAGTAGAATAAAATTCTTCTGGCAAATCGCATTTGCATTTTTAAAGCGGGGCTAATTCTCATGATGATGAAACAGTAAAAAAATTACTTTCTTTTCAATATGGGAAGGGATGGAAGTTTTCAGTAATACGGATTGACCAGTAACAAATCAGAAGGAACTGTTTCTAAATATAATACATTCTCAAAACAGGTGAAATCATTTTTTCGTAAATGACCGATAAATTATTTTTATCATACATGTGTTATATTAGCTCCAAATTTTCGTAACAGATCATAAGTATTAAAAATATTGATAAGTACAATTGATCTTTAATAATCAAAGCAAAGATTTGAATTGTTTATTTTCTCCCTGCGAAAGTGTATTAGCACCAGCTTTATTAATATAACCAAAACCAACTTCATGTCGACCACTATTGCTACACCTGTCAGCCAAAAGGAACGGATAATTATACTTGATTCTTTAAGAGGCATTGCTATACTGGGTATTTTATTAATGAATATTCCGGGCTTTGCGTTACCTGAGCCTGTCATTATGGATCCGTCCGTTCTCAATGAATGGGGAACTATTAATTTTAAAACCTGGTATTTTATAGAATGGTTTATGGAAGGTAGCCAGCGGGCCTTGTTTTCCATGTTGTTTGGTGCGGGAATCATCTTATTTATTTCCCGGCAGGAAAAAAAGACGGATGGCCTGTGGCCTGCTGATTATTTTTATCGTCGCCAATTATGGTTATTGCTCTTTGGATTATTCCATGGCTTTATTCTATTATGGTTCTGGGACATTTTATTTAATTACGCATGCCTGGGCATGATCATGTTTGCCTTCCGGCGCCTTTCTCCAAAAGCTTTAATAGTAGCTGCACTGGTTTGCTTGTTGTTAATGACAGTCCGTGAAAACGTAGATGCTTTCCGTGATCGCCAAATGATATATACAGGGGAAAGGATTGCAAAGATGGACACTTCCGCTGTCAAACTTAATAATAAACAAAAAGAACAACTGGATGCCATGGTAAGTTTTAAAGAAAAGGCAAGCCATGAAGGAAAGATAAAAAAAATGGAGAGCAGCCTGGCGAGTGTAAGAGGTAACTATAGCGAGTTCTATAAATACCAAAGTGAAAGAAGCTTTCATGTAGAAGTATATTACCTCTACTTTTTGGCATGGGACGTTCTGCTGTTTATGTTCCTGGGAATGGCATTTTTTAAGGCAGGTATATTACAGGGTCTGGCATCGGCCAGGGTTTATTGGTGGTTGTTCCTGGGCGGGTTGGGTGTTGGATTACTCTTGTCTTATTTCAGGCTGCAGCCGCAAATCGATTATAGGTTCAATCAATTTGATTACGTCAAGAATGTTTCGTTCGAGTTTTATGAACTTTCCAGGGCATTCCGGGCTATCGGTATTTTTGGATTGATCATGTTGTTGTATAAATCCGGATGGTTTAAATGGTTATTCAACCTGATGAGGCCTGTAGGCCAGATGGCGTTTACTAATTATCTTATGCAATCTTTTATAGTAGGATTATTTTTCTATGGTATTGGTTTTGGAATGTTTGGTAAACTACAGCGTTACGAGATCTATTATGTGGTTGGGGCTGTTTGGGTACTTCAGATTATCTGGAGTCATATTTGGTTGCGGTTCTTCGTGTTTGGTCCATTGGAATGGGCCTGGCGGAGTTTAACCTATTGGAAAAGGCAGCCTTTCAAAAAAGTTAATTCAAATAGCCGGTAGCGGGTTGTATTTTTTGATGAGCCTTATTTCAGTCATTAAATTCTACATTACTTATAACCCAGTGCACTAAATACTAACACCTGATTTGAAAAATGGATCCTACTTATTAATTATTATCGTACTCTTGTTTACAATCGTTTTTTTCCCTGTAATTTTTTTTTGATATGCAAAAATTATCATTCTATACAGTCGCCGCCTGTTTACTTTTTACCTTTTTTTTCAGCAATCCTGTCCTGTCGCAGGAAAAAGTTTTATATAATGAATCTTATAAACCAGCCCGCTTTGCAGATGTTGACAGGGTTGAAAAAATTAAAAAAGTATTTCCAGTCATTGATCGCATTTATAAGAAATACGCAGAGGATAATCATTTTCCCGGGTTATCTTTTGGAATAGTGGTGGATGGAAAATTAGTATATGCCGGCAACTACGGTTATACGAATATCGAAAAGAAAATTCCGGTTAGCTCTTCTTCTTTATTTCGAATAGCCTCTATGAGTAAGAGCTTTACAGCGATGGCGATATTAAAATTAAGAGATGAAGGAAAATTAAATTTAGACGATCCTGCATTTAAGTTTATTCCACAATTAAAAAAGTTGAAATACCCTACGGCTGACTCACCACCACTTACTATTCGTCATCTGCTGACGCATGGTGCAGGTTTTCCTGAAGATAATCCCTGGGGCGACCGCCAGCTGGCCGATACGGATAAAGAGTTGATGGCGTTTCTTGAAAAACAAATTATTTTTTCCAATCCTCCGGGCATCGCTTATGAATACAGCAATCTTGGTTTTGCATTGCTGGGAAAAATCATAACAAAGGTTTCGGGTAAACGCTACCAGGATTATATCCGGGATAGTATATGGAAACCACTGGGCATGAAGACATCGGAATGGGAATATGGGAATGTGGCTCCTGAAAAACTGGCTCATGGGTACCGCTGGCTTAATGAAACCTGGAATGAAGAAGAATTGCTGCATGACACGCAGGATGGTTCCTGGGGTGCCATGGGAAGTATGATCAGTTCTATTGAGGAATTTGCTAATTATATGGCGTTCCATTTGTCTTCATGGCCACCGAATAATGAAAAAGATAACGGGCCGATAAGAAGAAGTTCAGTAAGGGAAATGCATCATCCCTGGCGATTTAATGGATTCAATTCAAATTATAAATATCCTGACGGAAGAACCTGCCCGGTTGTTTCGGCTTATGCTTATGGTTTAGGATGGACAAAAGATTGTGAAGGCCGGATCTTTATTGCTCATAGTGGTGGCCTGCCCGGATTTGGAAGCCAATGGCGCATTATGCCTGATTATGGAATTGGGGTGGTTGCCTTTGCCAACAGAACCTATGCGGGTTTTAGCAGTGTGCATCTGCGGGTACTGGATACCATAATAAAATTGGCTGGTCTGCAACCGATGCAACTTCCACCTTCCGTTATTTTAGAAAAAAGGAAAAATGATTTAGCGAAACTATTACCTGATTGGAACGGAGCTCAGCAAAGCGGCATCTTTGCCGAAAATTTTTTTCCTGATTATCCAATTGATAGTTTAAAAAAGCAAGCCAGGGAGATTTTCTTAAAAGCAGGAAAGATTCTTTCTGTAAAAGAAATGAAGCCGGAAAATCAATTGCGTGGATCTTTTATTATGGAAGGAGAGGAAGCGAATATAGAAATCTTCTTTACATTATCGCCGGAAAATCCTCCGTTGATCCAGGAGTATGCAATAAAACAAATAGAAAAGAAAAAGTAGTAATTTTTTTTCATACACTGTTAAAAAGATCAATCGCGATGGCGGATAAAATGATTACGGGGTTGGTATTACCCTACCCTGTAATCATAACATTTTTATATAAGGAGCCATTCTTGATTTATGTGTAGTATAAAGTGCACCAGCTATTAACTTAAATAGCGGGTGATTCAAAAATTCTTTAAATCAGATTTGTTATTTGGGCTTATAAGCCAGGTCATCCATCATCCATGCATTTACGGTTTCAAATTTAGAGGTATATAGAAGTGCATCATTTATCAATTTTGCTCCTGCCTCGCCGAGGAGTTTATTGTTTTCAACTTGCATCTGTGCCAGATGTTGTGGATCTTTCGCAGAAACAGCAATCATATAATATGAATCCACCGGTCCAAAACCACTTTTGTAAACACGGTAATGCAGTTTTGATTGCTTGCCTGCATGGTAATCCTTTACCGCTTTTCCTGCTGCTGCCAGTTTATCTAAATTTTCGGGTGTCGCATGATACCAATAAAAAACCCGGTAAGGCATTCCTTCCTGGGTTTGTGAGATGCCATTGGGCATATACGATAAGTTTTCATCCAGAACCAGGGTATATGTTCCATGCCTGTCATAACATTTGTCCATGCGGTTGAATAATTCTCCCATTTTTTCCTTGCCCATTTTTTCACTTAATGGCAGAAAAAGATTTTTGTCGAGGTCGGCCATATTATTCAGAGGCAAAACATACAGATACCTGAAGTCATCCGTTTTTGTTACAATATAATTGACCCCGGGAATATTGTATTTAACAAGATTGTCCTTTAGTTCTTTGACAATTTTTTCATATTCGCCCACCATGGATGGTTTTACTACATCCTCATGGACAGAATATAGTTTATTGTTTTGCGCATTTCCGGCTCCTGCAATGGCAATGCTAATGAAGGACAGCAGTAATAATTTCTTCAGTGTGTTCATGATATTTCGTTTTTGGTTTTTATAAAAATGACAGTGGTGTATTATTTTATTTTAGCACAGGTGTATTTAATGTATAGCCTAATTGTTGTAAAAGTTCCAGCTCGTTGAAATACACATCTTCCCGGTTTAGTTTGCCCGCATCATTAAAATGGATAGTTGAATAGCCGCTGAATTTTACTTTTTTCCCGGTAGCCGGCACTTCCCCGAACACACCCGTGTTGGTACCGGTAGCCGTCCAATGGGCAAAGGATTGGTCGTCCTTAATAACGATATCATCAACTACAATATTCAGGTCCGGAAAGGCGGTAAAGAAAATATTCATGGCGGCTTCCATTTATTTTTCATTAACGGCAACTTTTATATCATTGGCAGTCCTGGTAAAATTTTCGGCAGAAATAGCTTCAAGGACGGCCATATCTTTTTTATTCCAGCATTTTTCCACAAAATCCGTTATTGTGGTTTTTATGGATGTTTCTTTTAACCGGGCATCTGCTATCTTTCTATCCTGTTCGTTGCTGCACGATGCAATTAACACGCATACCAAGACAACAATTATGGTTATCGGTTTCATTATGTGACATTTTAGGTTGAACGAAAGATTTTGTATCCCGACAAATGCTTTCTATTTAAGGAGGAAAACGGACCGGGTTTTATTTTTTGAAAAAATAAAGGAATACCATTTTATCTGGGGCCAGACTAAAGATTGGACGTAAAGCACTGATTAATGTCCGAAGGGCCACATTTATTTACCGGGCATTTTAATGAGAATATTGTTTGTATATTTAAAAGATTCAATCTCAGGTCGAAAAATATTATGAAATGAGAAAGTGTTTTTCACATCATGGCTTTTCCATTTTATTATTTGCTTGCTTTGCCGGCAATTGTTATGGGCAGATCATCGATTATAGCTTGAAAAATCCCTACCGGAAGGTTTTTGTTGTAACAGACGATTTTGACGATTCTTACCTGGCCACTCTTGAAAATGGAATTGAAAAAATGAAGGCAGATTCTGTCCGGTTCTCTATGTTAAATGACCTTGCGTATTACTGGCATACCCGAAACCTCACTGTTGCTTATAATTATACGCGGCGGGGATTAAATCTTACATCTGCAAAAAAAGATACACTATGGATGGGCAGATTTCTGATTACCATGGGTGCTATATTATTGAGGATGGAGAAATTGGACAGTGCTTATTTAGCATTGGAAAGTGCCAGGAGTAAGGTAAAAGATGAAGACCTCCCTTTTCTAAATACGCAATTGGGTTATGTATTTGAACGAAGAGGTGAACTGGACCGGGCGGCGGATTTTGCTTTAGAATCCTTGCGATTGGGCGAAAAATTAAATGATAGCAAAGCGATCGCTCTTGCTTATAGTGATCTAAGCAATATTTTCTGGAAGCAATCCAAATTTGAAAAAGGTTTGGAATACGGGCTTAAATCTGTTGGCATTTTTGAAGTGCGGAACCTGCATGATCTGGACTACGATTTTACATTATATGTAGTAGGAAATAATTACCTGGCACTAAAAAAATATGAATCAGCACTTGATTTTTATGTTCGGTCTATTGCTATTGCGGAACATTATGGCTTTTATAATAATTTAAGTGATGTATACATTTCCCTTGTTGATCTGTATGCTTACTTCAAAGAATTTGATAAAGCGGCTAAGGCGGGAACCCAGGCAATTAAATATGCCAGCCTGCTCAATAATAATTTTATGCTCATGCGTTCCTGGCTTTCGGTAGGTAAACTGCAAAATTTACAGGGAAAATATATTTCGGCCATTGCCAGCCTGAAAGAATCCATAAAAATAGCAACGGCTGATTTTGGTGATAAATACTTTTTAAGCCAGGCTTATGAAACATTAGGAAAAGCATATGCCGGTAACCATAATTATAAAGATGCTTACCAGGCTTTTGCCGAATACGATAAACAAAAAAACCTGATTTTTACTAACGAAGCGGATCAACGCATTTCTCTGTTGCAAACTGAATTTGATGTAGCTCAAAAGGAAAGCACTATCCAATTGCAGGAGACACAGTTAAAAAAACAAAGATCCTGGCAAATCCTGATCAGCATTATTGCCGGTATGTTATTATTGTTCCTTGGGATGCTGTACAAAACCGGTAAAACCAACCGTAAAAAAAACAAGCTGCTTGAACAGCAAAACAAAGAGAAAGAATTTTTACTAAAAGAGATTCATCACCGTGTAAAAAATAACCTGGAGATCGTCTCCAGTTTGCTGGCCCTGCAATCTGCCCAGATAAAAGATCTTAATGTAGTAGAGGCCATGCAGGAAAGCCAGCACAGGATACAAAGCATGAGCATGATTCATAAAAATCTGTACCTGGGCAGAAGCCTCGCCTCTATTGAAATGAAAGACTATTTTCTTAACCTGGGAAATTATATCACCGATGTTTTTGGAGTCGGGGACCGGGTCACGATAGTTTGTGAAATGGACTCACTGGAACTTGATGTGGATATGGCAGTTCCAATCGGGCTGATCGTAAATGAGCTGTTGACAAATTCATTGAAATATGCTTTCCCGGACGGCAGGAAAGGCATAATTACTATCAGCCTGAAGGAAACAAATGCTCTCCTACAACTGAATATTGCGGACAACGGTATTGGTATTTTTCCGCAAACGGACATAAAAGGAACCGGTTTTGGAACCCGGCTTATCGAGCTTCTTACGCGGCAATTAGATGGGCGGATGACACAAAAAATAAATAAAGGAACGGTTGTTTCTTTTGAATTTCAAATTAATAAAGCGGCTTGATTATGAATGAAAAAGTTCGGATACTGATTGTAGAAGATGATATGATCATTGCAGCAAATATTTCCCTGCAGCTTACCAATTTGGGCTACGAAGTAATGAGTATTATACCCCGCGGGGAAGAAGCTATTGCCTATGTAAAAGAAAATAAACCTGATATTTTGTTGATGGATATAAAACTGAAAGGAACCCTGGATGGAATTGATACAGCCAGGGCTATTCAGCAGCACACAAATATTCCTGTCATATATCTTACAGCCAATAATGAAGAATCTACTTTTAATAAAGCAAAGGAAACTCATCCGCTTGCTTTCATTTCCAAACCGCTCAATGCGCTTGAACTGCGCCGGGCAGTAGCACTGGTTGTTGAACAATTAAAGGAAAAAAGTGAAGTAAAACAAATTAATGAAACGCAGATCGAAGTATTGGAAGACCGCATTTTTGTCCGCGACGGCGGCAAGATGATAAAAATTTTATTGGACGATATTCTGTTTGTTGAAGCGGAAAGAAATTATTGTAATATCGTAACGGCACCACGCAATTATTTAATAGCGACTACGCTAAAAACCATGGAAGAAAAACTACCGGTTACTTTTTTTGTGCGGGTACACCGTTCTTATATGATCAACATATCTAAACTGGATACGGTGGCCGACAGCCACCTGGAAATTGGCAGAAAGTCAATACCGCTGAGTAAGTCCTACCGGGAACTTTTATTGAGTCGCATTCAAATGATTTAAAATCCAAAAGGCAATTCTTCTCTCGATTATAATCTTTAAAAATTCAGGCGGGTGGAGATAAAAGAATACTGTAACTTTAAAAGAGTTCTTTATTTCTTACTTTAAACTTTTGCTATATGGACCTCCTGCATCGCCTTGAATTTTGGGGTGAAAGGCATCATCCCCGCTGGATGGATATTGTGCGTATTGCTTTAGGTGTTTTTCTGGTTTACAAAGGGATCGACTTTCTAAATAACATGAGCGACCTCGTAAGTTTAATGTCATCCCAAACCTCCTTTGGATCCTTCACTTATATTTTAGCCGGGCACTATGTAGTATTTGCTCATATACTTGGGGGTATCCTTCTTACCCTGGGTGTACTGACCCGCTTTGCCTGCCTGATACAAATACCGGTGATGATAGGGGCCGTGTTTTTTGTGAGCAGCAACGCAGCGATGCTGAAACCCTATTCCACTATACTTCTTTCTGTTGTGGTTTTATTATTGCTGATTTATTTTTTGATCGCAGGCAATGGACCCCTGTCTGTTAATATGGATGAACCCGAAAAAATAAAGGTGAAAAAATGAATTGATGCTTTTCTAAGCAATTTTGTTATCAAATCAGTTGTAATTATTTAAGGACATTTAGTTGTACCGGGCGAATTATTTTTCCTTTACCGCCACCCAGGATTCTTTATTATTTGACCAGTTAGTTCCGCTGTATGAAAGTTTTACTGCTCCCTCATTTTGTATTGTAAATTGATATTTGGTTTCCAATCCATAATATTCAAAAGTATTATTACCTGAATATTCCAGTGGGTATCCTCCATTGATGCTGCTTTCATCCTTTAGCCAGAGCATTCCATCCTTTTTATAAAACTCTTCTTTTTTATTACTCATATCCGTTCTTGTATACATACCCTTCAGGCGTTCGATCACGGCAGCATCAGCAGGTAATTTTTCCATCATCGTCATATTAAATAAAACAGATTTCTCTCCGTTCGCAATATTTTTTATATCCAGTATTCTTCTTTTAGCCGCGGGCAATGAGGCGGAGCCATCTTTTGCAATGTATTTGTCGCCGGTAAAGTACAATTGGGTAATGAGGTTCTGGTAACCGGGAGCTGATAGCATTAAATGAAAATGTGCCGGGCGGGTGAATCCGTTTCCAATATCATAAGGCACGGGTACAATCGTTTTGAAATTGTAATTTCCCTTATCATCACAATACGTTTTAGCACGGTAATTAAATGCAGGTGAATCATTATCATAAACTCCGTTTCCGTCACAATGCCAGAGTTCAACACAGGCATTTTTTAATCCGGTTTTGCAGTCCTTATGTTTTATTTGTCCGTTCAGAACTACTAGTTGCCCGGCTGCGTTCTTTATCCTCAAATCCGAACGCACCGGTGCATCGGGCCGGTAAAACGGTCCCAGGATATCCGTTGTCGTTTCACAATCTCCTTCAAAATTGATTCCATTGAAACGAACGCTTCCGATGGCGCTGATAGCTACTGCGCAGAAGGCAGTGTCTTTAATAAATGTCCTGCGTTGCATAAAAAATTATTTTCTGTAATGAAAAAAATGTAAACGGCAGGGAGGTTCAGAAGGTGCGGGGATGAATAAAGGTAGGCGTTTTAATTAACGGTGGCCAGGCCCGTATAAAGCGATACCGGCCCGGTTGCCATTATGTTTTTCTTTATCCACTGTTACCACCCCATTTACAATTACATAATAAAATCCTTTTGAATAGGCATGGGGTTTATTAAAAGTGGAAATATCTGTTACTTCTTTTTCATCAAACAATACTATGTCCGCTGCATAGCCTTCTCTCAAAAATCCACGGTCCTTTAATTGAAATTTCTGTGCCGGTAAAGAAGTCATCCTGCGTACTGCTTCTTCCAATGAAATCACTTTTTCTTCTCTCACGTATTTCCCCAGCACTCTTGCATTGGTACCGTAGCCGCGGGGATGGGGCATACCCGCATTCAGGATGCGGATGCTGGCATCGCTGGCAAACATATTAAAGGGATATTGCATGATGCGTTTTACATCTTCTTCGCTCATGCCATGAAATACCGCACTGGCTCCGCCGTTTATCATGATATCAATAACCGTTTCTGCCTCTTCTTCCGCCTTATGTTTTCTTCCCATTAACAGGTTAATTTCTTCGATGCTCTTTCCGTTATATGTCGTGTCGGTTTTATAATAAGCGACTACTGCATAACTGAAATGTTTTAGTTTTCTCTTTTTTAATTTTTCCAGCATTTCCCTGATCACATACTTTTTTATTTCAGGCCTTTGTAACCTGGCAACAATGGAATCCTGGCCATCCGCTAGTATATCATCCGGAATTAATGTACTGATGGAAGTGCTGCTGGCCGTATAAGGATATTGGTCAATGGTTACATCAATACCCTGGTCCCTTGCTTTTTTTATCATTTCTACCGTTTCCTTGCTGCGCCCCCAGTTTTGCTGACCACTGAGTTTGAAATGAGAAATCTCTACCGGAATTTTTGCTTCCCTTCCGATCGTTAATGTCTCTTCAATAGCCTGTTTTATATTATCTCCTTCATCCCGCATATGGGTAGCATATATACCGTTATACTTTGCCACCACCTGTGCAAGAGAAATGATCTCCGGTGTTTTGGAATAGGTTCCCGTAATGTAGATTAACCCGGTTGACATGCCCACTGCTCCTTCTCTCATGGCTTTATCTACCAGCTTGTTCATCCGGTCTTGTTCTGCAGATGTTGCATCCCGGTTTGCTTTGCCCATCACGGATCTCCTGATATCATTATGACCAACCAGCGTAGCCACATTTATAGAAATTTTTAATGAGTCAATATAGCGCAGGTAATTACCGATATCCGTTTGCGATAGGCCGCAATTGCCGGTAACAACGGTAGTAACACCATCATAAATAAAACTTTGAGCCAGGGGGTCTTTTACTTCATCGTCTTCAATATGCGTGTGCACATCAATAAAACCGGGTGCCACTACAAGACCGGAAGCATCAATTGTTTTTGCGGCCGTAAAATTTAAATTTCTTCCGACGGCCATGATCTTTCCATGCTTTACAGCTATATCCCCGTAAAACCAATTATTGCCAGAGCCGTCCATT
>JBPPMM010000550.1:0-2247 GCA_051306075.1 Chitinophagaceae bacterium | reverse complement strand
CAAGCCGGTCTTTTCGTGCCGTTAAAAAAGCACTTGCTGTTTCCTTTACTACCTTCCAATCATCTTTTACCGAAGCCTTCACAGCTCCTGCCATTTGAGCCACCACTTCGTTGAAATCGAATGCCATAAGTTTTAGTTTTAGTAAGAAAAATTAATTATTTATTAGACCGGGATGGATCTTTGAGTGCAATTTCTGCTACATATAATGGTTTCCAAAACGCAGCCAGAGTTGCCTGGTAAGCTTTAGCCTCTCCACTTGACAGAGTTGTATTATCCTTATGATATTTTTTAGCTTCCTCAAAAGCTTCTTTCAGATTTTTATTTATAACAAGGAAATCCGCGTTTTTGAGACGTGCTTCATTTTTTAGTTTGATTGAATTAATTTCTGATTCTATTTCATTATACCTCTCATTAAATTTTTCGTAGGTTCTCTCACTTTCAGCAATGTCCAGCATATCTATATAAAGCTTGTCAGTGGCTTTTGCTGCCGTAGCTACCTGGTTTTCTAATTGGGCACTATACTCCGGAACAAGAGTTACCCTGCATGCCCAGGAAATGCTAAGTATTAAAAAAATGACCGGGATTCTCTTTATAAAAATTGAAGACGTCATATTTGAAAATTTTAGGAGTTTTCTTTAAATAATAACAATGCTCTATTCTACCGCCTTTAAGAAAAAATCTTCCAGTTTCTCATACTTCTTGACCCATACAAATTGGGTGACTGCGGGTACTGTTGGGATGGCAATACTTTTCGTATGGCTTTAAACCATTCCTGGTAAGTAGCAGTGGGTTTTAAATGTTTTAGCACTTCCAATGCTACATATGTAAAGGCCCCATTTGGTCTATTTTGAAAAAACGCATCATAGCTATATTCCACATCCTGGCAACCCGACATTAAGAGGCTCCCGTATCTCCCCGGAGGAGATGAGCGACGGAAAGTCCTGATCATACCCAATTTGCTTAGCTCTTTTGGTGAAAGAAAATTAGCAGGAGGAAGAAATTTTACTTTTCGTACCTGCGCTTTTTTTCCTGATGCAGGGGATGGAGTAATGCCGGGGGCAAAGCGGGTAACTGTGCCTGAATGGCAGGAGTCAGAAAATAAAACCAGCCTGACCCCATTTTTTTTTGAAGTAAAAAGATCGTTTAGTTCATCATCGGTTATTGGTCCTTTTGAATACAAATCATAAGGGCATAAACATTCATCAGTACCGTCAGATTCATCACCATCTTTATCCGGAATATAGGTTCCATGTCCTGAATACTGAAATAGAATAGAGTCGCCTTTAACAGCTGAGTCAATAATGGCTTTCATACCATCAAGAATATTTTTCCGGGTGGCTTCTTTGTCCAATAGTTTTTTTACACTAAAGCCCCTTTGAGAAAATACTTTTGACCAATCGTCCGCATCATTAATGCATCCGGATAGGTCGCTACCTGTACCGGGGTAATCATTGATCCCGATACATAAGGCAAGTTTTTTTTCCATGATGGTTAATTTTTGGTGTATGAGATTGTTTACGGAAAAAGACCGCTTACATTCAATAGTTATTCCTGGTTATTTTAACCCTGTTGATCCTGGTGTTTTTGTTTACAGATAAGGTCCGGAGCTACTAAAGGAGTGCTTAATCAAAGCGAAACGCCGTAATGATTATAGAAGATTTCTTGCAGCAAAATTATTTTATCTGCTCAAATAAACTAATTTATTTCTACAGCTTACTTTATTTAAAGCCTAAATGCAAAAAGTTATCCTGGATAGTTTGGAGAAAAATCGTGTACAGTAATTTCGGAGTGGTATACCCCAACTTCCTTTTAAAAACCTGCCGTTGCAGGAATAAGCAAACGGCAGGTATGTATCCGGCGGAAGGTCCAGGAAATAAGGTAAGGTTCAATTGCTAATGGTATTAAAGGACCCGGAAGCAAAAATGGCAAAAGGCAATAACAGGGTCAAGCGTTTAATAACCCGGTTTTATCCCCGTTTTTTCACGGTATGCTGCGCTGTTCTTAAACCCATTCTTATCCTGATCCTTTGAAAATAGGATGTGCCTCTTTAACTTACCCGTACAAATAACAAAAACTTTTAAATCATGGCAAATGGACCCATTTCTGTAAGCATAGCTACCGCAATGATGGAGGAATATATTCTGTATATGCGGGCACAGGGTGTTGATATGGATAAACAGACCCATAGCGTTTCCTTTACCAGCAAAGAGTTGATGATCTGGCTTAATCAGACGACTGTCTCTTATA
>JBPPMM010000649.1:0-15449 GCA_051306075.1 Chitinophagaceae bacterium | reverse complement strand
TTATATAGTATGTCTGTCTGCTCAATTTTATTTAAAACATGGTAAACCCTGAATATGCCTACCCGCCAACTTTGCTGCTTTTGCTTTCTTCTTCTATTACTTTAGACAATTTTGCCTGC
This sequence comes from Chitinophagaceae bacterium, assembly GCA_051306075.1. GTDB lineage: Bacteria > Bacteroidota > Bacteroidia > Chitinophagales > Chitinophagaceae > Terrimonas_B. Next base: position 15,330 of record JBPPMM010000649.1, on the reverse strand, counting down.
GCCTCCCCTTTCAATGTTGGTTCAATTGTATTGTCAACTACGCTCTGAAAAGTAGCTTTTGCATTAAAAAAATCTTTCTGCTTAAAATAAACATCGCCCAGGAGAATATAGGCTTTAGTAACCCAGAAGTCGTAAGATCCTGATTTATTGATCACTTCAAAAGCCGCCTTTTCTGCATCACTTAATTTATTTAACTGGAACCAACTTGCCGCTATCTCATACCTGGCTTCTGCCGCCAGTGCTGCTTTGTTCAATTGAATTACTGTCTTAAAATTTGCGATAGCAAGATCATACTGCCTGTTAACAGAATAGGATTTTGCAATGGCCATATTGGCAAGTGCCTTGTCATCCGTACTGCTTCCTTTGGCTGCCGCCAGGTCTTTAGCATTGGCAACTGCCTCGGTCCATTTTTGCAATTGGTACTGGCTTCGTAGTAACCCACGCATAGCCTCTAATTGATTCTCCTGGTTTGAGGCTTCGCGGCCTAACTGTATATAATAGGTTTCCGCCCTAACGTAATCCTTCAATTCAAAAAAATTAATCCGTGCAGCGGCCAGTATCGCTTTTTCAGCATAATTATTTGGGGCATTAGCCGCAACTGCTTCATAGCCGCTTAAGGCATTTTTCCAATCTTTCTTTCCATTATAAATCTCACCATGATAGAAATTGGCATCAACAGCATACACCCCGGCAGGAAATTTTTGCAGGTAGGCATTTAATGAATTCAACGCAGCAGACATATTGCCATTCACCAATTGATTTTCTGCAGCAGCATAAGTCAGTGAATCTTCTGCATCCATGCTTAGTGGCTTCCCTGACTTACGCATAAAGGCGGCATACTCGTCCGTTTTTCCAATCTCCACATAGATCACTTTTACATTTTGCAAAGCATCTGATGCCTCTTGTGAATTAGGATACTGGCTTATCAATTGCTGATAATGTTTTAATGCTTCGTTGTTATTATTCAGGTTATAATATGCGGTTCCCAATTTTAGATACGCCTGCGGCCTGAAACTCACATTCGTGTTGTTTTTTATCACATTGTTCAGATAAGGAATTGCTTCGCTGAATTTCTCATCTGCCATGAAGGTTACAGCAATTTCCATATGGGCATCGGTAACCAGGGCCGATGCAGGAAATTTCCTCGTCATGGTATTCAGCAAACTGATCTTATCGTTTGAGTTTTTTATTCCAGCTATCATGGCGTTTTGAAAAGTAGCATAATCCTCAGCCGGCCACGAAAATTTTATTATGTTTTCGTACATCGATTTTGCTTTGCTATAATTCCGTTCCATATAATAGGAGTCGGCGGTTCGCAAATAGGCATCCTGTGTAAGATCATCAGAATTCAATGCCGGGTTCCTCCCCAGGGGCTCAAAAAAAGTTAATGCAGCCTGGTAATTCTCCTTTCGCATATAACAGTAACCCAGGTTGTATCTGGCATTTACAGAATTGGCCTCCCCGCTTTGTGGCGACCCACCGCTTACATAGGCATTATAATATTTTATCGCTTCATCCAATTTATTATTGCGATATGCGATTTCCCCTTTCCAAAAATTAATTAAAGGCAATACACTACCATTGTTTGGGTCTTTTAGTGCTTTGTCAAGTAAGGCATCGGCCGCTGCCAGCTGACCATCGTTTATAAACTCAGTGGCCCGGCCATATAAAATTCTGGGATATAATTTCTTTGCATTAAGAGTGAGATCCTTCATCCCATCCAATAAGGACAAAGCCTCGCGGTAATTATTTGTATTTGTTAATACTGCAACCAATAAATCCTTTGCCTGGCTATCATAATTCGAATTTGGATAGTCATTCAAAAAAGTACGCAAACTGTTTATTGCTTCATCCTGGTAATCTAATTCATATGAAAGCCTGGCATATTGAAATTTAGAAACTTCCTGCTGTTTACGATCACTACTATTTGAAGCACAAAAAAGAAATGCATTCCTCGCATTACTTTTCTGCCCGGTTCTCAGGTAAGCGTCACCTAAAAGATACATAGCATTCTGGCTCAGGGAATCCTCTTTGCCACTCAACTGCTTAAAACCTTCAATGGCCTTTGGCAGTTGGTTGTTCATATAATACGCATATGAAAGTTCATACAAATCTTCGCGGCGAACTTTTGGCGATCTCTTCACATAATCCTCCAGGTAAGGCAATCCTTTGTCAAATTCCTTTCTTTCAAAATAGGCATGACCAATCATTTGCTTAAGCTCCAGGTCGTAATATTGAGATTTCCCTGTCTTAATCTTTGCTTCAGCATATTTGAGAGCTTCTTCTTTTTTACCCTGTATGTAATATATCTGGGCTATATAATAAGGTACTACAGTTGTATAATCGCCTTCATTTTCCACGATCTTGAAGCTTTGTAAGGCATCATTGTACTGTTTATCCCTGAAAGAAAGGAACCCGTAATAATAATTTGCATCCAGGTAATTGGGATCATCACGCATCGAACGGATTGTATTAAACAATGGTTTTGCTTTTGCAAACTGCTGCATGGTGAAATAAGAATATCCCTGGTGAAACTTCATAGAAGCAATATCAGTATTACTTAGGTTGGCAATATTCGCTTCTTCATAATTAGAGATCGCCTTACTAAATTCTTTTCGGCGGAAATAATACTCTCCTAATTGAAAGTTCATCATTTGAACCCTCGCTGTATTTTTTTCAAGGTCTATATAATCAATAGCCTGAGCTTCGGCTCTTTCCTCATCCTGTTTTAATGCACATGCCGTAGCATAATAATCGATCTCCTGCACAGTAACCGAATTATTTGCCTTATCTGTTTCCCTGACAGATTGCTTTAATTCCTTTAGTATAGGATATGCCAGGCTATATTGTTCCTTTTGAAAATATTCTTTAGCCTCTTTAAATTTTGTAAATGGATCAGAGTAATAAGCGGTTTGCTGTCCAAACACAGCAGTGCAGAGAACAGTAGCTATTGAGAGTAATAATGATTGCTTCATGCTGGTGTTCTTTAATCCTTTCCCGATAGATTATACGGGATGATTGGATAAACGATGCGAATATTCAAATTATTTCAACCATAGCCAAACATCATTCCAAACAGGTGTGGATAAGTCTTTAATTACATCTTGTTTAACATTTGAACCGTATTCCTATGTACAATATCAATTAGAATCTTTGTGTATCATTGCACTTTGAAAAAAATCAACTACTATGAAAAAGCTATTCAGTATTAAGTATTCTGACAACGGAATTTCATTCGCCGCTCTTTTATTACGCCTGGCTCTTGGTGGGTTAATGATACCGCATGGATACAGCAAACTGATCAGTTTTGCATCTAAGTCATCGTCCTTTGCCGATCCTTTCCATATTGGCCACGCAACGTCCATGTCCCTGGTAATCTTTGCGGAATTTTTTTGTGCCGTGTTTATCGTGCTTGGTTTGTTTACAAGGCTGGCGTGTATCCCATTGATCATCGGAATGAGTGTAGCATTGTTTTATATTCATAATGGCGATTTATTTGGTAAGGGAGAACTAGCCTCCTTATTTCTTTTTGGTTTCCTGGCTCTTTTGTTTACCGGACCCGGCAAAGTGAGCATGGATAAATTTATTGGCAAATAGTTAGTCGTTATCTTCATGAAAAAGGCAGGCATTGACGGGTTCATTAAATCATACCTAAGCACAGGGACATATTTTTTTTAGTCATTAATATATTCGAATGTTCATTACCGAAACAAAATTGCGTGTCCGCTATTCTGAAACCGATCAGATGGGTGTAGTATATCACAGCAATTATTTTCCTTATTTTGAATCGGCCAGGGCTGAGTCTATACGTCAACTGGGTTTCACCTACGCTGATATGGAAAAAATGGGTATCATCATGCCGGTGATAGAAGTACAATGCCGCTATCTGCGTCCTGCACTATATGATGACCTGCTCACAATTAAAGTGATTTTAAAAGAATTACCAGTTCACCATAAAATAGAATTTCATCATGAAGTCCTGAATGAAAAAAAAGAATTACTCGCTACCGGAAAAATTATTTTGTATTTTATGGAGTCTGGTAGCATGAAAAGAACAACCATGCCGGAACTATTATTGAAGAAACTACAACCCTATTTCAGTTAATTTTTGAAAATGGAAAATTTCCCGACTGCACCCGGCGACCAATATAATGAGCTACCACATGTGGATGGATCCTCCATTGTTTATCCACCTAAATACAGGAAGGAGGTTCAAGCTGCAAATGTATGGATGCGCTCCATTACCAGCCTTGCCCTTTACCTGATTTTAGGATATTATTTCTTCCCGAGTTATAACATGCTTTTACTGATAACAGCCATAATCATTATACATGAAATGGGACATTTTCTTGCCATGAAATATTATGGGTATGGTGAACTGGGTATTTTTTTTATTCCACTTTTAGGCGCTTATGTTTCCGGCACAAAAAAAGAAGTATCGCAAACAGAATCGTCCATTATTATTCTGGCGGGCCCCCTGCCCGGTATCCTGCTGGGTATTTTGTTTTTTTTTATTGATAACAACAGTGCGGATGGTTTATATCCCTTTGATATCTCTTTATCCAGAATTGCATTGCTGTTCATTATTCTTAATCTCATCAACTTATTACCCATTTATCCTCTTGATGGCGGACAATTACTAAATCGTGTTTTCCTGGATGAAGAAAGCCTGCTGAGTAAAATATTTATTATTCTTTCTGCAGCATTGCTGGCCTGGGCTGCATGGAAATTAAATTTTTATGTCCTTTTTATTTTTCCGGTTATGATCCTTTTACGTCTGCGGCCTGATAAGAAATTAGACCATACTGAAAAGCGAATTGAACAGGAGGGCATTAATGCCGATACCTCATATGAAGAGATGCCGGATGAGGATTATTGGAAAATGAGGAACATTCTGATTGAAGAACATGCTTCTTTCAAAGACATACCCAAAGCGCCGCCTTTTGAATACAGTAACAAGGAAGATAAAATAATGACAACAATTCAAAGTTTGCTTCATCGTCATGTTATACAAGATATTTCAATAGCAGGAAAAATATTGATATTCCTGATCTGGATATCTGCCCTGGCTGCCCCATGGCTTATTAATATGGATATGTCTTTTTTTAGCCAATTTGGCTTTTAAGAACATCATTCGCCAATAAAGCTTGAAAAACTAATTGGAGAAAAATTAAGAGCATCACTTATGTTGATTACACTCTGTGGTAATCAGGTCGCCAATTTTTAATTGCAGTTTTTATTTCCTTTTGAGACATGTTTTGTTCTGCTGCACGATTTGCAAGGTCAGGCAATTCTTCATCGCTGGCAAACCGGAGAGCAATGATCTGTGCTGTGTGCAACCGGCTATCCAAAGGTTTCCCGGTCAGCAGGAAATGACGAAAATTTTCTTCAGCCCGGATGGCCCGGTCCTGGGCCCGCAAGGCAAACCACCGGGTATACCAATAAAAGCCGAACAATAATATACTTATCAGCAACAAAATAGCTGCAGAATAATGATGATCTGCATCGGCGTGAACAAAATTTATTATAGCAAAGATCAAAAGAACCAGCATAAAAAACGGAATGATGAAATGCCACAATGGTATATACCGGCTGTGATTTTTTAGATTTTGTTCTTTCATAATTAATTTGATTTAAGGCTTACTACTTTTTGCCCAGTCATCTAATTTTGTTTCAAGTACATTCAAAGGTAAAGCTCCATCCTTCAAAATTTCGTCATGGAAGGAAGCCAGGTTAAAATTATTTCCCAATTGCTTTTCATATTTATTACGCAACTCTTTTATTTTTAAGGCCCCGATCTTATATCCCAAAGCTTGTCCTGGCAAAACCATATACCGTTCAATTTCCGCTGTAGCACCCTGCTCACTTATCGCCTCATTTTCCATCATATATTTAATCGCTTCTTCTCTCGTCATGCCCTTACTGTGGATAGCCACATCTACTACCAACCGGATAGCCCTGTGCATCTCATCACCCAATGCCCCCATGTATTGATAAGGATCTGTATACAGGCCTAATTCTTTCCCGAGAGATTCACAATACAAGGCCCATCCTTCCACATAGGCATTGTTTCCATCATACCGCCTGAACCGCGGTAATGTTGTATCCTCTTGCTGTAGAGATATCTGGTAATGATGGCCCGGAATAGCTTCATGCAGGAACAAGGATTCCATACCACTGGTAGTATTGAAAGTAGTGGCGTCTATGATAGGTACATAAAAAATACCCGGTCTTGATCCATCCGGTGAACCCTGGTTATATTCGGCGCTGGCACTTGCGGCACGAAATGATTCAGTCTGCCTGATTTCAAATGCTGTTTTGGGAACACGGTTAAACATTTTCTTCAAGTTAGGCAACATGGTCTTGTGAATATTCTCAAATGCCGTGAGTACCTCTGCCGGTGATTTATAAGGCATAAATTTTTTATCATTTTTCATATACTCAAAAAATGCTGGCAGATCCTCTTTGAATCCAACCGCATTTTTTACGCTATCCATCAACGACCTGATGCGAGCCACCTCCTGTAAACCTGTTTGATAAATTTCCTCCGCTGTTTTATCCGTGGTTGTTTGTTGTTTTACCCGAAAAGAATAATAGGCATCCCCGCCCGGCAAAGCACCAACACCTGAACTAGCTCTTCCACTTTTTAAATACTCTTTCTCTAAAAAATTACCCAGCTTTTTATAGGCGGGCTCCAGTATATTTTTTATCATTCCTTCATAATCCTTTGCCAGGCGTTGCTTGTCTGGTTCTGAAAAAGAAGCGGGCATATTGGCAATGGGTGTATAAAAAATGCTCTCCTGTATTTTTGATTTTGGAAAAGCTCTCATTTGCGGAATCATTTTTTGAACTATAGATTCAGGCAAAACAAATCCCGCTGCGATTCCCTTTTTAAAATAAACGATGGCACTATCAGCCCAGCTACCAAATACCGATGCTCTTTTTATCCAATCATCATAATCTTTCACCGTTTTAAAAGGCTGATTCCCTGATCCGCTTCCCCACTGACCCATTGAAAGCGGAAGCGCATAAAATTGGTTAAAAGGGAAATAATGATCATTGAAATCAAAACCTTCCTTGCTTATTTTCATTTCATAAATAAATGCGTCATAGCTGATTTTATCTTTTTCATTTAAATCATCCCTGCTGTATTTATTGATCTCGTCCAGGTAACGGGTAAAAAAATCTTTTAGTTTTTGACGATACGTTTCAGTAAAAACGATTGGCAGCTGATCATTATACCTCGTATCTCCTATCGCCGTGGCCTCCAAAGGATATAACTGCAATCGTTCTTCAAAATAACTTTCAAAAAGGGTTGACAGTTTTTTATTTCCCTCCACTATGTTTAAATTTTTGGTTTCGTTACATGAAGACATTATAGACAAAATAAGGCTGGCGATAAGTATTGATCTCATATTCCAAAAAATTTAATAGGAGCAATAATAGTGCAATTGCTTTACCCGGCGATGCCACTCGTCATTTTTAATTTTATTGCCTGATCGTATCCAGCACTTTATACATTTTATTGACCAATTGAGAGGAAGAGCCGGTATAATTATTGACGAGAAAAGAAAAGATATATTCCGTTCCGTTCTTTGCTGTATGATAACCACAAAAGCCTTTTACATCTTTAATGGTGCCACTTTTCATGGTCATACCATTATAAAGGGGCATAGCCTTATAAAAGAAAGGGAACCATTCCCGGCTGTGGGCAAATTTTAAAATTTCTACCTGGGCGTGTGTGGTAACGCGGTTTTGAGGAGAAAGACCTGATCCATCGCTAATATTCAATTCATCTTTATCCATACCTTTTTGTTTCCAAAAATCTTTCATAATAGCTACACCGCTGTCCGTAGAACCTATCCCCTTTTTTTCAAAGGCAAATGTTTTTATCAATGCTTCTCCATAAAGGTTGATGCTTTTTTTAAGAAACCAATAAATAATGGAGTCAAGTGAAGGTGAAATTTCTGAATGAAAGACCTTATAATTTTTGGATTCAACTTTTACAGGTTTATGATGATTATTAACTTCCAAAGCGACCGCAGGATTTATTTTTCCCGAACTTTTTAAGGCATTCAATAGTTCCCCGGTAAACTGTCCGGAAGAGGAAGGAAAAGCACCTGAAATAACAAAGTTATTTTCCTTAATGGGGATCGTTCCTTTTATACTGCCTGTTACCCCATTTAGAGGAAGATAAATATAAGCATTATCACCACTGCCTTTACTGGCGGAGACCACTTGAGAATTTAAATCATAATTCAATAATTCTGGTTCCGTTTTTACAATCTGAACCGGGTCACCAATGCTGGCTCCTGATTTCAATATTATATCAAACTGATTTTCTCTCCAGTTTAATTTTCCGGCACCAGCCCCGTAATAATTTCCAATATCCTGCCATATCCAACCATCCGGTATATTTTTCGTTTCCCAATCCAGATTATTAACCAATACTGAATTAAATTCTTTCACATTTTCGGGAACTGATTGAAGGATTCTTTTAATAACCTCATTCGCTTTTGTTCCGTTCCACCTGGGGCTTCCCAAAGTAGGATCACCACCTGGGATAATATATAAACCGGAATAATTGTCGCTGTCAATACCAAACCCGGTTTTATACCGAAATTCTTTGCCGAGCAATTCAAATGCTGTAACGCTTGTAATCACCTTTTGTGTGGATGCAGGTGCAAGGCCTATGCGGGAATGACGGTCAAATATAACTTTCCCGGTTTTGGCCTCTATTATATATAAGGAGCTAATGGCGTATTTGCATTGCACATCATTTTCAAAAAACTGGAAGGCATTTTGTACTTTTTGAGTGATGGTTTGTGAAAAGGATAAGACCGCAAGCGATAAGCAACCAATAATAAGAAAAAATTTATTCATGCATCCAGTATTTAGCGTAAAACTAAACAGATATAAGTTTGAAATATAGAAAATGAAGTTAAAGAACCAGCGCTAAAGTATCGTATACCCAGATCAATACTTTAAATTGAAAAAGACTTCCTAAATGTATCATGAATATTACAAGGGTGGCTCCTTTCCGAAGTATATTCGATTTCAGTCTTGAAGAATAGCTGATATTTGCCACTCAAAATTTTTTATGCCTTCAACTATTAACGCATCCATTATCACTATTGGCGATGAACTTTTGATTGGCCAGACTATTGACACCAACAGTGCCTTTATAGCGCAGGAATTAAACAAGATCGGTATCTGGATCCGGCGAAGGGTTGCCGTTGGCGATGTGTGGGAAGAAATCTGGAATGCCCTCGATGAAGAAGGAAAAAAATCAAATATCGTCATCATCACGGGAGGACTGGGACCTACAGCCGATGACATTACAAAGCCCCTGCTGTGTAAATATTTTGGCGGCAAGATGGTTGTAGATGAAACCGTTTTGAAACATGTAAAATATTTGTTTGAAAAAGTATACCGCCGGCCTGGTCCCATTTTAGAAAGAAACCTGAAACAAGCCGAAGTACCGGATGTGTGCACAGTCTTGCATAATGCAAGAGGATCTGCGCCAGGTATGTGGTTTAATAAATCTTTAGCTGAAACTTTCTTAATGGATTCAGGAAATAACAATAATAATAAAGATCAAACTATTAAAGCCCAAGGCAACCGATCCGTATTCATCTCTCTTCCGGGGGTGCCGCATGAAATGAAGGGATTGATTACTGATGAGGTAATTCCACGCCTTTTGAAAGAATTCATTATGCCGGCCATTGTACACCGCACAGTGTTTACTGCAGGGCAGGGTGAATCTATGATAGCTGAACGGCTGCTGGAATTCGAAACATCATTACCGGCTTATATCAAACTGGCCTATCTGCCAAACTACGGTATGGTAAAATTAAGATTGACATCAAGTGGTAACCAAAAAGAAGAAGTGGAAAAGGTAATGATGCCTTATTTTGAAAAATTGCAGGAACTGGTGAATGAATGGTTAGTTAGCAACGAAGACGAAGGGTTGGAAATAGTGATTGGAAAAATATTAAAAACTAAAGGCAAAACAATGGGAACAGCCGAAAGCTGTACCGGAGGTTTTATTGCCCACCTGATAACCAGTATTGCAGGTTCATCTGCCTATTATAAAGGAAGTCTTGTTTGCTATTCAAATGAATTAAAAGAAAAGTTATTAGACGTACATCCTGAAACAATAAGTAAATCGGGTGCGGTAAGTGAAGAAACGGTTATTGAAATGGTTAAGGGAGCTATCAATAAATTAAACATCGATTATGCCCTGGCTACTTCTGGTATTATGGGCCCCGATGGAGGAAGCGATGAAAAACCTGTAGGAACGGTATGGATAGCAGTGGGTAATAAACAAAAAACAGAAACGGTGCGGCTCAATCTCCGGTTCGATCGCCAGCGAAATATAGCCGTGACAGCATCGAATGCATTGAACTTTTTAAGAAAATTCATTTTAGCTAACAGTTGATCGCCTGATTATAGTCAAATCATTACCTTTGGCCGGTAAAAAAATGCATTTTTTGAATCCTGGTTCAAAATGAATAAAACTTCATCCATTGGTGCCTATAGTTAAGTATTATCGGTTGAAGTAGCAGAGAATGCACCAGGAGTAAAAGCCTCAAGAATAAGGCCCAATAAAATTCGATTTGTTTGAAACAAAAAAATATTTATGGCTACAGTGGATTTAATAATGCCAAAACTTGGCGAAAGTATAACAGAAGCAACTATCCTGAAATGGAACAAACAACCCGGTGATAAGGTGGAAGTGGACGAATCAGTATTAGATATTGCAACTGATAAAGTGGATAGTGAAGTACCCAGTACAACTGAAGGTATATTAGAAAGTATTTTATTTAATGTAAACGACGTTGTACCTGTAGGAGCAGTGATTGCCAGGATAACAACTGATGCTGAAGAAACAATTTCCTCTTTTCAGGCAACACAGGCTCCAGTCCAAGAAAGGACGACCCAATCTATGACGGAAGAATCAAAAATATCCATAGTTGGCCAGGTTGTATCTCCTGCTGCAGACTCTGGCTTTAAGCACCAAAATACAAACGGTATTTCTAACAGGTTCTATTCTCCATTAGTATTGAATATTGCAGCGAATGAGGCCATAAGCATGACAGAGTTGGAAAACATTCCGGGCACAGGCAATGAAAGCAGGGTGACAAAAAAAGATATATTACAATATGTCAGTGAAAGGAAGGCAAACAAGAGCGGGAGACAAGGAAATTCCGGATATGATTCAGGAACTTCCGGACATCAGCAGGTAGCTGTGAGAAGAGAATCTTCTCAACCCCGGGTAGCCCAGGATTCTCAAATCACCACCTATACCGGAAATGTTGAAATCATTGAAATGGACCGGATGCGAAAGTTAATAGCTGATCATATGGTTCGCAGTAAACAAACCAGTCCGCATGTAACTAGTTTTACAGAAGCGGATGTTACGAACCTCGTGCAATGGCGGGAAAGAGTGAAAAAGGATTTTGAAAAAAGAGAAAACACAAAAATCACATTTACTCCATTGTTTATTGAAGCAATTGTAAAATGTATAAAGAAATTTCCTCTTATCAATAGTTCATTGGATGGCGATAAGATCATTGTTAAGAAGGATATCAACATAGGTATGGCAACTGCATTGCAATCCGGCAACCTGATAGTACCTGTAATAAAGAATGCTGATCAACTAAACCTGGTGGGTCTTTCCAAACAAGTGAACACCCTGGCCGATAATGCCCGTAATGGCAAATTGAAAGCGGATGATACGCAAAGCGGAACATTTACATTAACCAATGTAGGTACCTTCGGCAGCCTGATGGGTACTCCTATAATTAATCAACCCCAGGTAGCTATACTGGCGGTAGGCGCCATAAAAAAACGCCCTGTCGTAATTGAAACCGCACAAGGAGACAGTATTGCTATTCGTCATATGATGTACTTGTCTATGAGTTATGACCATCGTATTGTAGACGGTAGCCTGGGTGCTACTTTTCTTTCTGCAGTAGCAAAGGAATTAGAAAATTTTAATGCAGATCGGGAAGTCTGAAAATATTTCCGTTGTATTTATTGATTGAGTACTGATGTTGTTTTAACAAGTAAAAATGTTATTACATCTTACCATATTATGCAGTATCCCTTCTTTGTTGTAAATTAGGAATACTAAATCCGCCAGGTACAATGAAAAAATTATCTGAAACATGGTTTGCAGAAGGTTATATTGATTTTGAGTTAAAGAAGTATACCCTCCTTGCCTACCTGCAGGAGGTGAACAAATATTTTGATGAGAACAAGCTTTATCCTCAATTGGGCGATATTGTGTTTCATTACAATAACCTTATTGCTTTTAAAGAAAATAAAAAGTTTCTCCAGGAACACTTTCCCAAAAAAATGACCGGCCTCCAATTGGAAAAATTGCAGGTGCTGTATGAGCAGATGATTGAGGATGATGAACTGATGCAGGAACTTGAGGAAATTATTTTATTTGCAGCCGACACATTGAAAAGCACTTTGCAAACAGGTGCCGGCATTTACGAATTCGTAGAAGAAAAAATTAATATAGTGCCGGTGGGCATTGTACCCCTCGACCTGAAGGAGGGATATTTTTTTTTAACCAGCGGGAATACGAAATCATCAAGAACCTATCATTACCGGCTTTCCTTTTTTGAAAAACATGATGAAAAATACAGGAGTATCAAAACTGTTCTGGTAGATAACTGGCAGCGTAGCATTGCCAGCACATATGAACATGTAAAAGCTGAATTAATAAGAAATAATAGTGAGCTGCCTAATCCCGCTGTTTATTCCATAGAAACGGGATTGAGCTTTCCCGTTGACGAAACATTATTACCTATTGCTAAAAGAAGTTTAGTAAAATTTATTACCTCGCAGGCTGCTTAAAATTTGTGACTTTACACCATCTTACTTTTAATAATTTTAGAACCATTTCGTTTGTAACATTCAAATGGTATTATTGCTTTTAATCCAGTACTTATAAAGGGATTTGACCTCGATGTTTATTGCGGTCCTGCATTTATTCACCTATCTGATTTTTATTAATCAACTAATTCCAATCCCCAATCCTTACCTTTTTTAACAGCTGGTACGCCATCAATAATCCAGGTGGCCGGTTTCTCCCCTTTCAGCAGCCAGTCAAAATATTGCTGCTGCCTTACCTGGATATCCTTCCTGTTTTTGCGTTGTACCAGGTTATGCGCTTCGCCATTATAATTCAACATCCACACTTTTTTTCCCAACCGCCTGAGTCCTGTAAATAATTCAATTCCCTGGTACCATGGAACTGCACCATCGGCATCATTGGCCATTATAACGAACGGCGTTTTTACTTTGGGCAAATGAAACAAGGGAGAATTTTCAATATACAATTCAGGCTTTTCCCATAAGGTGGCCCCAATGCGACTTTGCGTTTTCTCATATTGAAACTGGCGGTTGGCGCCACTCTCCCACCGGATGCCGCCATAAGCGCTGGTCATATTGGCAACAGGTGCTCCCGCCCAGGCTGCTTTAAACATATCCGTCATGGTTATTAATTGCGCTACCTGTATGCCTCCCCAGCTCTGGCCCTGGATGCCGATATTTTTTTCGTCAACCCATTTAAATTTTCCCAAAGCTCTTGCCGCACTTACTACATAATCATAAGCACTTTGTGCGGGATGTCCAATGGTGTAAGCAATATCAGGAGCAAAAACAAGATAACCCCTGCTGACAAAAAAAGGAATGTTCAACCGGCTGGGTGTAGGCGCAGGAGGAATATATTTATGTAAACTGTCTGAAAGTTTTTCATAAAAATAAAGTATAAGAGGGTATTCTTTACCTGGATCAAAATCTTGCGGCTTATATAATATACCTTCCGCATTTTTGCCTTTGAAAGTTTCCCATTTGAAAAGCTCAGCTGTACCCCAGTTGAAATCTTTTTGCTGTTGATTTATATTTGAAACACGATTTATATCATAGGTGTATATAAATCCATCTTTTGTTTTTGTTTTTTCCTGTAAACCCCGGTTTACAAATAAGTCAGGTGATTCTTTAAAAGATTCTTTTGTATAAATAAAAATATTTCTATCCTTTGCTTTTATAATTCTGCTATGATTATAGGGTTCGTCAGGAAAAGGAGAAATAGTTTCTCTACCATTTATATGATCACTAAATGAAGCTATGCTGTAATTGGTTGTTTTTGATTTCTCATTAAAAGTCCTGAAAAGTAATTTTTGATTGTTAACCAGGAAATTCTCATCCTTATTTTGCCGTATATACCTGAATGCCATTTTATTTTTCCTGTTATTTTTCCAGGATAACATTAACCTTGGCTCTGATGAATTTCCCGGATCAATTTCCCATATATCATATCTGTCATAAATATAGACGGAAGAATCTCCATCACTCCAACCCATTACACCATATGGAGATGGCTCCCCGGGTGAATCATAATCTTCATCAAACAATTTTACTTTTAATCTGGCTGTTAAATTCCGGGTTGATTTGCCATCATAAACAAAATAATCCTTTTCCTTACTTTCATACCACATTATGTATTTACCAGTGGGAGAAATATAAGAAGGATTAATTACGTCCTGCAAACCTTTCTTAATAAGTTTTTTAAGTCCATCATTTACCCGGATAGCATAAATATCTTTTTTTGTGCTGCCCACCCACTGACTTTCTATTCGCTGGCCATAATCCGTAATGCCTGCAAAGATATCTCCGTCACCATCTTTGGTTTTAATGACATTTGGAATTTCCTCCGATGCCAGTTGTTCCAATTTATCATTATTAAGATCATACACTGTTAAAAAGCTTTGCTGTAAATCTTTTTTTAAGCGGCTAAGTTGAACTGTTTGCAGGTAGTCATCGTTATAATGCCATATGTCCAGTTTTACGAGGTCAATATCAACCAACGAGGTATCTTTTGGTGCTTTTATCATCGCTGTGCCAAAAAATAACCTGCTACCGCTTTTACTAAATTCAAGGCTATTATATTCACTGATCGTCATTCCCAATTTCATACCTACCGAATGCCTGTCTGCCAGTACAAAAGCACTATCCATTCCTTCTTTAAAATAAAGTACCTTAAAATATTTCTGCAAGTCCTTTGGTTTTGCATCTCTTTCCGCAACATAGGCAACCTGTGAACCGTCGTCGGACATTGCAAAATTTTTAAATTCATTTCCCCCACGGCTCAGTGTATCAGCAAATTGATTTTGAAGATCAAACAAAAGAACCGTTGGCATGCCGTTTGAATCTTTGGAATCCACAGCTTGCTCAATCAATAATTTCCTGCCATTTTTACTAAACAGGTATTCGGTTACATTTTTAAATATTTTTTCTTCGCCTGTTTGC
>JBPPMM010000495.1:0-3012 GCA_051306075.1 Chitinophagaceae bacterium | reverse complement strand
CCGCAAAGGGCATATAGTAATTCGTGTAATCCCAGGAGGAAGCAGGTATGAAATATTCGTTTTAAATGATCTTTCTGAACAAAGGGAAATCCTTCAGCGCTTTGGACCTTATGAAGCTAGATGAGAAGGATTTGTTTAAATAGTATTAGTCCTCACAGCTGTCCAAAACGTTTGAAAACGCAAAGGACTATTGTTCACAATCAATCGATTGTGTCCTGAAAGTAGCAAAAAATCAAATGTATCCCCCCAAATTCAAAGTAAATCCAAGAGTGGTAAATTATTTGGTGGTGGATTTGATTTTATAAATGGGTAATCAAGCCATTCCCTCACATTTATTTTTGAGAATAAGTGCGTCCGCAACATTGCCGCAAGATTGGATAGATGCCACTTGTGTTTGGCTCTTTTCTGGAGATACTTCAACAATAAGATCGAGATCATAGCTGTCCAGACTTGAATCAATACAGCATTAGGTGTCGTACCTATAAAGGTTTTGATTTTTAATACCTGTTTGATCTGTTTGAAGAAAACCTCAATATCCCAACGGGCTTTATAAAGCTGGGATATGGTGTCTGCTGTCCAAAATAAGTTATTGGTCAACAGGAAGAGGTGTTGGCCAGATGCTTCATCATAAACTTCGACTACCCGCAGGGTCTTCGGATACTTTTGCGAGGTATAAAAACCTGATAATCTGACATCTTCATCCGAAAGGATGTGTTCCTTTTTGGCAGGTGTCAAAAAAGACTCTACAAGCTCTATATCTGCATTTCGTTTGAGGCGGGTAACAAAGTAAATGTCGTTGCTGTCCAAATTAAACAGATAGTCATACTTCACGTATGCCCGATCCATCACGACTACTGATCCAGCTGGAAAGACCGTTACAGGTGTAACTTTAGTCTCGTGCTTTCGACCTTCAGTCATGTGAAGAAACACAGGCAAGGCTGTATCATAGTCCAGGATTGTATGAAGCTTAATGGCTCCTTTGCGGGTTCTGTACTTAGCCCAATCAAAGAGACTGAGGCATAAAGAAATCGTGGTAGCATCCATGAGGAAGATTTTGCGCTTTAGCCTGGCAGCATACTGGCGCCTCCGGGCGAGGGATGGCTCGGTGCGCTCCAATAGTGCGAAATAGAAATCCCGAAACAATTCCCAGTTGCGATGGGCATTGATATATGATATGGAGGATTTACATGGCGACCTATCCATACCAAGATGATTAAGATTCCCGGCAGCACTTCTAAGCCCGTCACTTATCTCGCGAATGGAACTCGATTTTGCCAGATGACAAAAGACCATAGATACCAGATGGCACCAAGAACTAATTCCTTTGGAGAATTTATTGGCTTTATGTTTTTTAACGAGCCGATCGAAATCGGCACGGTCAAAAATTTGGAGGCACTGACTGAACAGGCTTATATTTACATCAGGCATGGCTGGAAGTTTGTCGCAACCCTAAGTTAGGGAAAATGACCCCATGCCTATTTTTTCTACAAATTTATTTTGGACACTACTGCCCCCACTTAAAACATGAGATTTAGAAATACCTGGATATTCATCAATAAAGTAAATTTTTGTTATACCAAGTTGAAAAGCTTTTTTTGCACACAACTCACAAGGACTAGCCGTTGTATATAATAGACCATTCTTCAGTTCCTGACCACCATGTTTTGATATCTGCAGCATTGCATTCTCTTCGGCATGAAGAGATCTGGTGTGAACTTGATTTTTTTCTCCTTCAAATGTATTATGAGCGGACTTAAAACAAAATGAACAATTCTTGCCATCAGATTCAACCGGCTTGGCCCTTGATTGAATTAAACTTTTCAAATTTTTTGCAAAATTATTGTTGACATAGTCGGAATTTGTAATTATTTCCTGTTTACTAGTAGATCCCTTAATGACGCCTTTAACCTTATTTTCTTGGTATTTATAATCGTAAGATATATGCTCAAAATCACTGTAAGCGATATCTTTTATACCTAAAAAGATATCATCAGCACTTCTATACAAACATGCAATAGTATTTTGGGGCACATCATTCCAGCCTACAGCTTTCACTGAAAAACCAGAATCTGTAACAATTGCACCGACTTGACGAGATATACATCCAGAATTAAATTTTAAATTATACGCTATTTGCATACATCTTTCTATGCCAGTTGGAGTTATAATGCCAGGCTGTTGTATTAGTGCTTGAAGTTTGATTAATTGTTCAGTCGTAGTATAAAAGGTAAAATACTCATTGGTGTCAGGCTTGGGCAATTCATTTTTATATAGTAAATGAATTTCGCTTTTTTGAATACAGTTTTGAACATCAGGTGCATAGAACTCTCCTCGACTAAAAGAAGAAGAGTCATATTCAACTTTATCCATTTCAATAACCCTATTTAAAGTTAAATCATCTTGGTCATCATGCTTTATTTTATGCTTAATTCTATTTATGTGTCCACTATCATTATGTATTGAAATCATATAGAATGCTGAATATCTCTCTTTAAAGAACATAATCTCTAATGAATTACGCAAAGAATCAATTACTAATTGGCATTTATCATCATTGCCATTGTGGTATTTGTGAGATTTAATTATTTTATGAATATACCGGACAACATTATATACATTTGACATAGATGAAGCAGCATCACTTCTCAAGTAATCTCCACATTCTCTAATATTATTTCCTAGTTTATGAAATAAAAATACGTGCAAATAATAGTTTACAGAGCTTAAATAAGTTACAATATTTTTAAATAAATTATTAAAATCATTATCAAAAAAAACTGAATACAATCTATTGTATTCTTCAGAAGTCTGAATTTTATAGATATTATTAATAAGTTTTAATTCATCAAGTAAAGTGCTTATATTACTGCTGCTAATTATTCTATCAAGTTCATCACTATCTAATTTAGCAATACTTTCTATATCAGAATCACTGCCATCTTCGGCCCCTACAAATAAACTTTCAATAGAATTTGTTAGCGCTTTATTTGCATCGGCTTCATTTTTAATAAA
>JBPPMM010000468.1:0-4611 GCA_051306075.1 Chitinophagaceae bacterium | reverse complement strand
AAAAGAAAATTATGATGATTTTTATTATGGGAAAGGATCTACTTACCCCGACATTAACGGAGCCATCGGAATATTATTTGAACAGGCTTCCTCCCGCGGGCATTTGCAGGAAACACAAAACGGATTATTGAGTTTTCCGTTCACCATCAAAAATCAATTTACTACTACACTATCAACCCTGGATGGGGCTGTTGCATTGCGAAAAGAATTTTTGCAATGGCAAAGAGATTTTTATAAATCTGCTATAACTGAATCAAATGCTTCGCCTGTAAAAGCATATGTTTTTGGTGATGAAAAAGATCATGCAAAAACATATGAATTCATAGAAATGTTATTGCGACACCAGGTAGAAGTATATGAATTGAAAAACGAGTTGACTACCGGGGCAACTACTTTTAAAAAGGAAAATTCATTTGTCGTGCCGTCTGCCCAACCACAATGGCGCCTGATAAAAACTATTTTTGAAAAAACACTCGATTATAAAGACAGTTTGTTTTATGATATTACAGCCTGGACTATGCCACTCGCCTTTGGCCTTCCCTATGCTGAGATCAATGCATCCCAGTTAAAATCAGCCGGGTTGGGCAACAGGTTGACTACAGCACCTGAAGGGCACGGGGAACTCCATGGGGCCATAGGAAATGCAGATTACGCTTACCTGTTTGAATGGGATCAATTGTATGCACCTGCTGTTTTATATGAATTGCAAAATGCAGGCCTGTTGGTAAAAGGGGCTATGAACAAATTTGAAATTAGTGTTGAAGGTTCTTCAAGGAATTTCAATGCGGGGACTATGATGATCCCGGTTCAATTGCAAACCATACCATCCGATCAATTACGGAAAATGCTTAGCCAGGTTGCTGCAAAATATGGTATCAGCATTTATGCGTTGCAAAGCGGCAACGTTATTAGTGGCACAGACCTGGGCAGCAATAAGTTTCCGGTAGTATCTATGCCAAGGATCGCTATGATTACCGGGGCAGGTGTTAATGCACTGGATGCCGGTGAGGTCTGGCACCTGCTGGATCAGCGTATGAATATTCCGGCAACGCATCTGGAGCCGTCGGTATTTAACCGAATGGATCTGAACAGGTACAATATCATTATCATGGTAGGAGGTTCTTATCCCGAGATCAATAAAGACAAATTAAAAGCCTGGGTACAGAGTGGTGGTGTATTGGTATTGACGGAGGAAGCAGTAAGCTGGGCTTCGCAAAACGGAATCAATTCCGTAATTCTTAAAAAAACAAGATCCATATCCGATAGCTTACAGCAATTAAATTATGAAGACATAGACCAGGTAGACGGAGCTCAAAAAATGAATGGCGCCATTTTCAGTGCAGAAACAGACCTCACCCATCCTTTGGCTTTTGGCTACAACAAAAACACAGTTAGTCTTTTTAAAGCGAACAAAGTTTATATGGAAAAAAGCAAAAATCCATATGCCACTCCTTTTTATTATGGCAGCACCCCATTGCAAAGCGGATGGGTAAGCAAGGCCAACGGGGAGGCAATAAAAAATTCTGCTGCCGTAATTGTTAATACAGTGGGAAGCGGAAGAGTGATCAATATTGCAGATAATCCAAACTTCCGTGCTTTCTGGCTTGGCGGGACACGGTTGTTTATGAACGCCATTTTTTTTGGGAGAAATATAAATGCTGCCAGTGGAAGAATAAATCCCCAAACCGGTCCTCAATAACTTTCGCAGTGAGGGATGATTTGCTGTGACAATCCGGGAAAGCTTAAACGTATTTTTTTGCCTGGATAGTACTTAAGGTAAGAATGACTCAGTTGCTTTAAAATTAATCTTATGAATGGAAACTATTTGGTAGGAAATTGATGGGTTCAGTGGTTGAATAGGGAAGGAATGTCAGAAGATTTCCAGGAAGCCATAATCCGGGGAATGATTCAATGCTTCGATATCGCTTTTATGCTTTATTAATAATTCTTCAATAAATGAATTGCTTTGATTACCTGTTCTTAATAATACAACTTTTGGTGGAAAACCTTTAGCGCTTGCAAGATTAAGAAAATCATCGTCATTAGTCACAATAATCATTTCATTTTGTAATGCATGTTTCCATATAGCAGTATCCTTTGCCGGAACCGTAATCCCGATATGATCTGCATGGTGGCATTCTTCAAAATGAGATTTTAATTTTGAAATTAATCGCCAGGAAATATTGGCATCTAGTAATAACTTCATTTTTAGGCAGCAATAATCTTAATGATAGATTCCCTATTGGCGGCAAATGATAAAGCAGCACGAATATGCTCTTCTTTCAATAAAGGATAGTCTTCTAAAATCTGAATATTCGTCATTCCGGAAGCAAGCCATTGTAAAATATCTGCAACAGTAATTCTGGTTCCCTTGATACAGGGTTTGCCAAAACGTATTTCAGAATCAATTGATATGTATGAAGAAAACTCTTTCATGAATTAAAGTTAATCCATTTGTCTGTAGATTAATAGTCACTATAGAAGACAGCTCTATTAGTTTGTTAGGAGTAATTCAATACCCCACAAACCCGGAACTCCTGAACAGTCTAAAATCGGGTTACTACAAAGAATAAACCTGCAACACCGAATCCCTGCTCTCTAATAAGGAAGTTCCATTGCTCAGGAATTCATCAACCTTTCTTGCGCATTCTCTTCCTTCGCTGATAGCCCAAACTACTAGCGACTGACCGCGGCGCACATCACCTGCAGCAAATATTTTAGACAAATTGGTTTGATAATTTTTTTCAGAGGCTTTTACATTGCCTCTTTCATCTTTTTCAATCTCTAATAGATCTAAAAGACCCTCATGTTGGGGATGTATAAAGCCCATGGCCAGTAAGGCCAGTTCACATGGGATATCTCTTTCGCTGCCTGCCCTTTCTTCAAAACGGGCCGGGCGGCCTTCATCAGAAGCTTTCCATTCCAGGTCAACAATTCGTAATGCTTTCAGGTTTCCTTTTCCGTCACCAATAAATTCTTTAGTGGCTATTGACCATTTACGCTCCACCCCTTCTTCATGAGAAGATGTAGTTTTTAAAACCATGGGGTAGGTGGGCCAAGGCATTAATGGTGTTCTGTCTTCCGGAGGCTTGGGCAATAATTCAAATTGTGTAACCGACTTTGCCACATGCCGGTTGGATGTGCCTACACAGTCGGAGCCGGTATCACCACCACCGATCACCACCACATTTTTTCCGGATGCGAAAATATCTTCCGGGAAAATATTGCTTTCAATTGAAGGATTAGCAAATGGATCCAATCCGGCAATTCTTTTATTTTGTTGTTTTAAAAATTGCATGGCAAAATGAATCCCTTTTAAATCACGGCCGGGTATATCGAGGTCTCTCGGTATTGTGGAGCCGCCTGCCAGCACAATCGCATTATATTCACGGAGCAGGTCATTAATATTGACATTTACACCCACATAGGAATTACATTGAAAAACGATCCCCTCTTCCTGCATTAATTTTATTCTTCTTTGCACTACCCATTTTTCCAGTTTGAAATCCGGGATGCCATATTGCAATAAACCACCCGGAACATCATCCCTTTCAAACACGGTGACTGCGTGCCCGGCATAATTTAATTGCGCGGCGGCAGCTAATCCTGCTGGACCCGAACCTATCACAGCTACTTTTTTACCACTACGGTTATTAGGCGTTCTTGCTTTTACAAATCCTTTTTCAAATGCAATTTCAATAATATGTTTTTCTATTTCTTCAATAGCTACGGGAGGTTGATTAATGCCAAGTACACAAGAAGATTCGCAGGGAGCAGGACAAATGCGACCGGTGAACTCGGGAAAATTATTTGTTGATGAAAGTATATCATAAGCTTCCTTCCAGTCTTTCAGGTAAACCGCATCATTGAATTCAGGAATCACATTTCCCAGAGGACATCCGCTATGACAAAACGGTACACCACAATTCATGCAACGTGCTGCCTGTTGATTGAGTTTTTCATCATTAAATTTTTCAACAAATTCATTATAATGATTCAATCGTTCCTCCACCGGCTTCTTTGCCGGCAATTCTCTCGTAAATTCTTTAAAGCCTGTGGGTTTGCCCATTTTGACAAGTATAATTTTTTAATTAGTTGATTTTTTCCTGGCTGGCCCAAAAAATAGTTGGTAAACTACTTATTGGTTTCAACGCTGATCATTCTTTTTTCAAGAAGCACTCTTTTGTAATCTTTAGGGAAAACTTTTACAAAATTTTTCAATTGGTTATCAAGATCATTGAGAATGAACCTGGCCACTGTGCTGCCCGTATACTCTAAATGTTTTTGAATCAAAGTAAAGAGTTCATTTTTATCATTCAGGTCACATTCATCAAGGTCTACCATTTCCATATTGCAGTTTTCCCTGAATTTATTATTGACATCATACAGGTAGGCAATGCCACCACTCATGCCGGCTGCAAAATTTCTGCCTGCATCGCCCAATATAACTACCATACCACCTGTCATATATTCGCAACCATGGTCGCCCACACCTTCTACAACTACATTGCTTCCGGAATTGCGGACCCCAAAACGTTCGCCTGCTTTTCTACGGATAAACGCTTCTCCGGAAGTGGCACCATATAATGCCACATTACCGATTATGATATT
>JBPPMM010000432.1:0-5373 GCA_051306075.1 Chitinophagaceae bacterium | reverse complement strand
CTTATTAGGTTCTCATTTTATAATGTGAAGCAAGTATATTTATTTGCAATTACAACAGGCTTTGCCGAAATCTTTATTACCCTGACAGAAAAGTTTAATGACATTTACCTTAAAAATTAAACGATGCAAGAAGAAAAACAAAAACCAAACCTGGACGAGGATTTGGTCAATAACAGTACACCAAAAGTAACTGGCATTGGAGGAATCTTTTTTACTTCAGCAAATCCGAAGGAGTCGAGAGAATGGTATGCGAAGAACCTGGGCCTGGCTATAAATGATTACGGTTCGTCCTTTGAATTCAGAAATGCGAACCGGCCGGATGAGATCAATTATCTGCAATGGAGTCCGTTTGAAAGCGGAACTTCCTATTTCGCTCCTTCCAAAAAGGAGTTTATGATAAATTACCGGGTTCAAAATATAGAAGGCCTGGTAAAAAACCTGAAAGAAAATGGCGTTACTGTAGTGGATGAAATTGAATCCTTTGAATATGGAAAGTTCGTACACATTATGGACCCGGAAGGAAACAAAATAGAACTCTGGGAACCGGTGGACAGCGTATTTACAATTATGGGTGGGGAAACAACAAAATAATGGTGAAACCTAACTGGTCACCAGTTATCCATCATATCCCGGTAGCCTCTGCCAATGGGGATTGATATGCCATTCACTTCAACCATATCAGCTGTGTAGGATTCTATCTTGCTGATTGAAACAATAAAAGAGCGGTGAATCCGCCTGAAGAGATGAGCAGGTAAAAGAGCCTCTATTTCATGGGTGCTCATCTTAGAAAGAAATTCTTTTTTAGTAGTAGTGATTTTGATATACTCCCGCTGGCTTTCGATATACAGGATTTCTGAAAACAATATTTTTACTTTTTTCTTTTGCACATTCAGAAACAAGTAATCTTTTACTGCAAGGCCTTCATCAGGTCGCTGTTTATCATCCTGCTCCGATTTTACTTTAGTAACAGCTATCAAAAAGCGTTCAAATTCAAAAGGCTTCAAAAGGTAATCCGTAACATTCAGGTTAAAACCTTCCACGGCATATTGATGATAAGCCGTTGTTATGATGATGGCAGGTGGACGAGTAAGTGTTTTTAAAAACGCCATTCCTTTTAATTTGGGCAAATGAATATCTAAAAAAATAAGGTGTGGCGTATTTTGCCGAAGGTAATCTGTGGCCAGGATGGCATCTTTAAATGCTCCTTTTAATTCCAGGAAGGGTACCTGTGAAATATAGTCCGTCAAAACTTTTACTGCTAATGGCTCGTCTTCGATTATGATGCAATTAATTTGTGACATGGCTGGCAAGATTAATTTGTAAGGTAGCTGTGAATAAAGAATCTGCTTGCTTAACAGTTAACTGGTAATCTGTAAATAACAATTCTAATTGACGCCGGAGGTTAGAAAGACCAATGTTTTCCTTAATATTCCTGTCTTCCATGGATAGATCCGTTGAGTTCTTTACAACCAGTTTTAGTTGCCGCTGATTTACCGAAAGGAATATATCGACAAAAGGCCGGTTCCTTGTTTCTGAAACGCCGTGTTTGAATGCATTTTCCACCAGCGGAATCAGTAGTAGGGGAGGAATGGCCTGTTTCATATTTTCAATATCGTTTTTAAAAATAACTTGTAAAGTATCGTCGTATCGCAATGTTTCAAGAGCAATATAATCACCCATGATCTTCAGTTCCTGTTCTATGGCTATATATTCACCCCCGGTTTCATACAGCATATAACGCAATATTTTAGACAGGCGTAAAATAGATTCCGGTGCCAGGTCGCTCTTATCCCTGCTCAGGGAATAAATATTGTTTAATGTGTTAAATAAAAAATGCGGGTTGGTCTGAGACTTCAGGTAGTTCAGTTCAGCCTGTTGCTTTTCTATACGCAGGAGTTGTGCTGCTTGTTTCAATTTTGTATAATTATAAATATGCCGGATAATTCCAAAAAAGAATATCGATCCCACGCTTAACGGAAAATGAAACTCAACTGCTTTTTCGACCGATTCAAAGATTTTTAAAGGTGTATAGATATGCAGGCCTATTCCGATGGCTCTCCAGGCATAGAGGCCGAAAGAATACAGCATCAAATGAGCGAATAAAAGTAAAAGGAAATAAAATATTTTTTTCAGGGATGCCTGCCGTAGCGTATACTCAAACAGAATGTAGTTGAGAACAATTACGTAAAGAACAAGCCAGATATAATTAACCGTCCTTATTATAAATTGTTCAGGATAATTTATCAAAACTCTGAACACATGCATCAATAAATACGCAAGTCCCACCCAGGCATAAAATCTAAACTGCTTCTTATTGATTGATAGTTTCATTCTTCCATTTAAAGATAAATGTCGGCAAATCTTTCCGTTCTCATTTCCTTGTATTCATAACATAGGTTATGGTATATATACTGCAAAATAGTGTCAACCAAAAAACCGATGCGTCAATCTTCGTCAATTTGTCAACTACTATTTTATTTATGAACGATATCGGGATGATTGTGTTCCTCCTGTTGTTGGTTTACTAAAACCTGTTGTTTATTGACGGTCGCTTTCAATGTTTTTATTAATAAGATATTCTTGCTGAAAACATTCAGATTATGAAAAAAGGAATACAAACTGCAGCTGTCATAATGTTTATTGCTCTTCAATTGCAAGCGCAAAATGAAAATTCATCCGGCCATTGGAAAACCTGGTTTATTAAGTCGGCTAAAGAATACCGGCTGCCTGCGCCTTCCTCATATAAAAAAGGATTAAATGCCGTGGTTTTGCGCCAACAACATTTGGATTCTGCAGATATTCAGCAGATCCTTTATTGGAATGCTGGTGCACCAGGGTACCGATGGGTGGATATGATGTCAGGTTTATGGATGACGGATACCACAGGAAGAGGTGCCCTGGCTAACATGTTACTCAGTGTTTGTATTTATGATGCAACTCTTGCGGCCTGGGAAACAAAATATGCCCATAACCGTGCCCGGCCTTTTATTGCAGATAAAAGAATAAAGTCTTTCTTTTTGAAACCCGGGAGTCCATCTTATCCCTGTGAATATTCAGTAACGGCCGGAGTTGCTGCTACTATTATTTCTCATTTTTTCCCTTCTATGGCTGATTCGGTAAATAAGCTGGCGGCGCTGCTTATGGATTCCCGTATTGCAGCCGGTTATGCTTTTCCTGATGACACAAAAGATGGATTTGAATTAGGCAAAAGAATAGCCAGCTATGAAATAAAATACACAAAAGATTTCGTGCCTCAAAAGTCATGGGATGGGAAGATGCCTCAACAACCCGGCCTGTGGAAAGGCAAACCCATGCTGCCTCTTGCGGGCTTTAGTAAAACAGTGGTACTCGACAGCAGCAGTCAGTTTCGTCCCGGACCTCCACCGGATTTTGCAAAGGATATGGCAGAACTTAAAAATTTTAAACCCACCTTCCGTTCTACAGCTAATGCATTTTATTGGGCCAGCCAGGACTTTTGGTCTGAGGCATTAAATAAAAAGATTTTTGAATATAATATCCACCTGGATCCACCTCGTGCTGCCCGTTTGTATGCTATTACCGCTATTGGATATTATGATGGCTTTGTATCCTGCTGGGATGCCAAATATGCTTATTGGGGAACCCGCCCTGATCAGTACGATACAACCTATCATCCCATTTTATTTTATTCTCCGCCTTTTCCCGGCTATCCCTCAGGTCATGCCATGATAGGAAGTGTGATGGCCGGATTGTACTCATATTTTTTCCCTGCCGAAAAAACCTATTTCCAAAAGAAGGCCAAAGAAGGTGCAGAATCCCGTTTCCAGGGTGGTATTCATTTTCGAACTGACAATGATATAGCACTGGAAATGGGAGCCAAAGTAGCCGATGCTATTATTAAAAAAGTAAAAAAAGATGGCGCGGATGAAAACAAGGATAAGTTAGTGGGAAAAGCAACCCGGTAAAACTCTCCATTATAAAAGAAGTTCCCGCATTCTTTCAGATTGATTGCAAGTATAATCTTCAGGATCTTGTTCACGCATTTCCTAAATATACTTCAATCAATCTTTGCATTTTGTTTATATTGCTATCGTATATTCTAATCAGGTGTTTAGGAGTTGAATAAATCTAGTTTGGCCGGTTTTTTTGGAGATTATAAAATTGCGATTCCTTTATCATTTACTTTTTAATATAAAACAGGATGAACGACATTGGGAATATGCAATCCCGCATTGCTGAAAGTGAAAAAAGAGAAAATGAATTAAAATTAAAGCTTGAAGAGCTTACAGATTTCGTGGAGAACGCTTCATTGCCCCTGCACTGGGTAGACGGAAATGGAATTATTATATGGGCCAACACGGCCGAACTTGAATCCCTGGGATATACAAAGGAAGAATATGTAGGGCAGCCTATTGGTGACTTTCATGCAGATGAGCCCGTTATTAATGATATTTTGACCCGCCTTACTAATAACGAAACTCTTCAAAATTACCCGGCCCGGCTAAAGTGCAAAGATGGGTCAATTAAGCATGTTTTGATCAACTCAAATGTGTTGATGAAAGATGGTAAGTTTATTCATACCCGATGTTTTACCCGGGATATAACAGCTCTAAAGGAAGAAGAACAAAGGAAGTCAGCATTATTGAAAGAACTGGAGATAAAAAACCAGGTGATACAATCTCAATCTGAAGAATTAGAAAAAAAAATCCAGGAGGGAATCAAAGAGTTCAAATTAAAAAACAATCAGCTTAACGAAGCCCAGGAAATTGCCAAAATGGGCTCCTGGGAATGGGACGTTAGCACTAATAAAGTTTCCTGGACAGCCGGGCTGTTTAATGTATATAAACTCCCCCAGGAGGAGGAAGGGCTAACCTATGAAAAATTTCTGGATAAGGTGCATCCTGAAGACAGGGGCATTGTAGAAAAGACTTTAAAGCAATCATTTGCCGATAAAAAATTTTATGATTATTATCACCGGATTGTAACTCCCTCAGGCGACATAAAAATATTGCAGGCAAAAGGGGAGGTCATTCTTGATGAGAACGGCGAGATAGTTAAAATGATCGGAACCGGGCAGGATATTACTGAACAAAAAAAGGTAGAGCAGGAGTTATTGATAAAAACAACCGAATTGCAAAAAATAAATGCGGAACTACAGAAGTTTGCTTATATCGCATCTCACGATTTGCAGGAACCATTGCGAAAAATAAAAACATTTGTCGGGCGGCTTGTTAGTGAAGACGAATTGATGGTTACCAATGAAAAAAGCAAAATCTATCTTACTAAGGTGGCGGATGCAGCTTCAAGGATGCAGCGACTGATGGACGATATATTAAACTTTTCCCGTTTGTCTTCTACTCTTATTACATACCAGCAAACAGATCTGGACAATAC
>JBPPMM010000419.1:0-3870 GCA_051306075.1 Chitinophagaceae bacterium | reverse complement strand
TTTTCTAAGAATGGCAAAGATAATAGAACAGCAAAAATCAACTCCTGAAACTTTGTTAATACTGAATCCCAAAAACATGCCTGTTTTCTAAAAAACAGCCATCCCGGAGTACCAAACTTATTTCTCCAATCTGCTTTCACCTGCGCTTCCGCAGAGATCACCCCATAAGCAGCAAAAGGTTCCACTCTTTTTTTATAAAAAATTGCCAGGGAAAAAGGAAGTGCAAGCGGTGTCCACCGTCACAAAGGATAGATTAACCACCCTGAGAACAACCATCAGGCGAAAATTTATCTTCTACTGACAGAAAAAAATCAACTTTGCGCAGCAAAATTGAGAAAACCATGGCTACCGGCCGAAAAGCAGCAGTAGGATTTATATTCATTACTCTATTAATCGATGTAATGGGCTGGGGATTGATTATTCCCGTAATGCCTGAACTCATAGCCCAGCTAAAACATATTTCTATAAATGAAGCAAGTCCTTATGGGGCCTGGCTTTTATCTGTATATGCCATTACTCAATTCTTATTTGCGCCTGTTATTGGTAACCTGAGTGATAAGTTCGGTCGCAGACCTGTTTTATTGGGTTCCCTTTTGGGATTTGGGATCGATTATCTTTTCCTGGCTCTGGCTCCTACATATGGGTGGTTATTTGCAGGACGGATCGTTGCTGGTATTACCGGGGCCAGCTTTACAACGGCTACGGCCTATATAGCAGATATAAGTACTCCGGAAACCAGGGCGAAAAATTTTGGAATGGTGGGGGCTGCATTCGGGTTGGGCTTTGTATTAGGACCGGCCCTGGGCGGCCTTTTGGCAGGCTTAGGAACGCGGGTTCCTTTTTATGCAGCCGCTATTCTTTGTTTACTGAATTCTTTGTATGGTTATTTTGTATTACCTGAATCGTTAAGTAAAGAAAATCGCAGAGCCTTTCATTGGAAAAGGGCCAACCCACTGGGAGCTTTGCAATTTTTGAAAAAATATCCTTCAATCGGGGGATTGGCCATATCATTTTTCCTGATATACCTGGCTGCACAAGCCGTACAGGGAAATTGGAGTTTTTATACTATCTACCGGTTTGGCTGGAGTGAAAAAATGGTAGGCATTTCCTTAGCCGTTGTTGGCTTGTTGGTGGGTGCAGTGCAGGGAGGGCTTATCCGAATAGTCAATCCCCTATTAGGAAATGAAAAAAGCATTTATACAGGCCTGCTTTTATATTCAGCAGGACTTGTATTATTTGCTTTTGCTTCCCAGGGCTGGATGATGTTTGTTTTTCTTATACCCTATTGCCTGGG
Source organism: Chitinophagaceae bacterium (assembly GCA_051306075.1). Classification (GTDB taxonomy): domain Bacteria; phylum Bacteroidota; class Bacteroidia; order Chitinophagales; family Chitinophagaceae; genus Terrimonas_B. The sequence goes on along the minus strand of JBPPMM010000419.1, from coordinate 2,576 downwards.
CGGAATAGCCGGCCCGGCTTTACAGGCTATACTTGCGGGGCATGTTCCGTCGAATGAACAAGGGGAACTGCAGGGAGCGTTAACGAGTTTAATGAGCCTGACAACCATTATCGGTCCTCCTTTGATGAATAATCTCTTTTATTTTTTTACAAAAGAAAATGCACCGGTACATTTTCCAGGTGTGTTTTTTCTGCTGGCAGCCTTATTAATGCTTGCCAGTGTATTAATCGCTTTTCATTTTTTGCAAAAGGAGAAAAAAATGGCTACGATAAACCCTGTTTAGAAATTAAATTCTTAATTGCTTCTTTTAAGGCCAGGACGGTTTTTTTCTCACTCCCTATAAAAATTTTATTTTCAACCAATACAACGGGACGCTTCAGGAATGTATACTCCTCCAGGATCAGGCGACGGTAATCTTTTTCAGTAAGCAATTTATCTTTTAATCTGAGTTCCTTATACTTTATGGCCCGGCGGCTAAAAAGTGATTCGTAAGAGCCAGCTAATTTTTTCAATTCATCGATTTGAGTCTCCGTTATCCTCTCCGTTTTAATATCCTGGATTTTAAACCTCTTTTTGTCCCGAATCAGATCGCGGATTCCGGTTTCTTTTATTATTGTTGCGCAGGTGCTGCAAGTGCCAAGAAAATATATTTTATTCATTCTCTTAAATAAAAAGTGTAACGATTCATTAATACTATTCCAGCGGGCTTTTGGATATAAAGAGCGCAAAAATGATGGTTTTAAAGGAGAAACAAGGACAAACATCTGTTTGCCTTAAAAAAATCTGAGCATGTGAATTAGAATAAACCGCAATCGTAAACCGTGTTTCATCCTTTTTTAAACAACAGCGAAAAATTATTGTTATTTTTGTTCATTAAAGTTTTAGAATATGATCAAGACAGGTAGCCCTATTATCAGCATTTATACGGAAATGACCCCCAACCCGGAGACTATGAAATTTGTTGCCAACAAACTTCTCTATCCGGGTAAAAGCATTGATTTTCCTGATGCTGAAAGCGCCAAGCCATCACCGCTTGCAACCGAGCTGTTTGGCTTTCCATTTGTTAAAGCCATTTTTATTGCCAGCAATTTCGTTACACTGACGAAAACTTCTGATACCGAAGATTGGGCTGATGTGATTCCCTCCATCCGCCAGTTCCTTAAAGAATACCTGGAAGAAGGAAAAATTGTAGTAAATGAGGAGGAAGTGGCTTCTTTAAAACCAACCAGCAGCAATGAAGTTGCAGCAGATGACGACGATGTAGTGAAGCGTATTAAAGAATTATTAGATAATTATGTTCGCCCTGCTGTGGAAATGGACGGCGGCGCTATACAATTTAAGAGCTATGAAGCAGGTACTGTAAACCTGGCTATGCATGGAAGCTGTAGCGGATGTCCATCTTCTATGATCACTTTGAAAGCCGGTATTGAGGGTATGATGAAAAGAATGATACCTGAAGTAAAGGAAGTGGTAGCTGAAGCGGAATAAAATTAATATGATAATTATTTAAGAATTAATTGCGTCTCGTAAGAGACGCTTTTTTTATGCCCGGGATGATAAAGGATCATCACCTGAATCTTTATTATTTCCTGATTACTGATGGGTAACTTTCCAATTCACTCCCCTTTCTTTTAAATAGCTAAATACAAAATCAAAACATTCCTTGTTTTTACCAATCAATTCAGGAGGAAATACCCCTTTGGCTGTAAATAGATTTTTAACTATAAGATTGACAGCAGCAGTACAGGTATAACCAGTAGTTCGTGACATAGATGAAATTTTGCTTTTTTTATCATACCGGTCCAACAGATTATATTCAATCGTTTCGTCCTTGTTATCTTTTGTTCCTTTTACAATTACTCTCATAACCGTAAATTCTTCATCACCAGGTTCCAGCTTCCACTCGTTGATCAATAATTGAGAAGTAAATTCCAAAGGAGAAATAGATGCATGTTTAACCTGAACCGGCCGGGTATCAAAAAATCCGGCTTGCAGTAATGAGATTATCAGGTCGATATGCCCGGGATAGCGTAAGGTTTTTTCCTTCATATCCGGGATATTTTTCATTGTATATATTAGCGAACGAAGACCATCTGTATTAAATGCCTCCAGGCTCCCGATCTCATCAAATAGCATCATCTCCCTGTCGCTCAAAGCAGGTTTCGTTACAATTTTTCCATTTTCAACCATTCTTGCAGGGCGTATATATTCCTGTATCACATCTACCGGTGAAAAAGGTGCCTTGTATTGAAAAGGCGGTTTTTTTTCTACAGGTAATCCCCCCACATAACATTCAAATGAAGTCACAATCATTTCTTCATTATACCGACCTATAATAAAATTGCTGGCTCCCGGTGCCACACCGCAATCGGTGATTGCCGTTACATTTTCTTGTTTGGCCAGTTGATCCAGTTGCAAAGCATCCTCAGGAAAAAAAGAAATGTCTACCACATTTTTTCCTGCATTGATAATTGCTTCCAGGGTATTATAACCCATAAATCCAGGAACGGCAGAGACAACCAGGTCAAAAGACTGCAACCATTTATTATATTCCACAAACCGTGAAAGGTCGGCTT
>JBPPMM010000413.1:0-29965 GCA_051306075.1 Chitinophagaceae bacterium | reverse complement strand
GTAAAAAGAGACAGGGATGCTCTTTTGATTACTTTTTTTTGCCTTTATGATTTGCCTCCATTCCCCATCAAATTCTGATTTTAGAAAAAAGTGTTGCAAATAACTATTCTTTAAGCGGGAATATTTTCATGTCGGAACAATTTGCGGAAATTTTCAGATCATAGTCAGATCCACGGAAAGAATAAAAAAACCGCTTGTCTGCAAATGCAGACAAACGGCTGGACGGTTCAAATAATTAAAAATAAAAAAGATTTAAAGGAGATTCTTTCAGAATCCGATTTTCAAGGGAGTAATTTTATTATAACAGTTATCTGTATTACTTGTATTAATGACACAAAGTAACGAAAGCAAGCTCCCTCAAAAAATAGAACAACTCCTCAATTTAAGGTCATAATTCCTCTTGGTTTTTTGTAGATGAAATACTACAAGCCGTTCAGGCTTTAATAAAATCAATACCATTTCAAAATTTCAGATAATCTTAAATCTGCTTTGGAATTAAATCCACATAAAATTCAGGCACATTTTATACTCTTCCATACCCAAGCAAACGATCCATCCGTGTTTTTACATAGGAAAAGCCCGCTACATTAGCTGCCTTGTTGCCTTCCAGTGTATATAAAAATCCATCCTTATAATGGTGAACGATCGCTATATGACCGAAACCTGAAGATATACTTACCCGCCACCAGGTTACAATGTCTCCTGGAAGAGGAACCCTGGTATGGGCATCATAAATAAAACCTTTTTGCTTTAGCTGGTTATAAATATTTCTTGCTCCGGCTGAATATTTAAACGGCATATTTTTTTTATTGCCGCCTACCGCCTGCAGAAAACACCAACTGATAAATGCAGCACACCAACTGTTGCCCTCCGGTAACCCAACCGGCTGCAAATATTTCCGTACCCAGGGTCCCATGTTATTACCACCTTGTTCCCCTGCTCCGGCATTTAATTCACCAATTGCAAACTGTAAGGCAGACTTGCCAAGTGATGATTCACCCATTTCCGTTGGTGGAACAATTCCGTAATTAATCACCCCGCCCTGCACCCTGCTGCGGGGATTTTGAAGGGCCCACCATGTGATGTCTCCTACTTTTCCATCTACTTCAAGCGGACGGTTATGTTTATCCAAGTGCCTGCTTTGAAAATTTCGAACTGCATTATAAGTTGCAGTATCAAAGACTCCTGTTACAGGAATGTTATAATCCAGTTCTCTCAAAATATTCTGCAGTTCTTTTACTGCCGCTCCACTGGAGCCCTTTTTTACGAATGTCATAAAAGTGGTTTATAGAATTTATAGTAGCTATTAAATGATTAAATGGGTTCAGCTTTATTCTCTTCTAAAAATTATTGCTTGTATCACTATATCCAATTTAAGCCCTCGCATTATTGTTACTCAGATCATTTTTTCCAATTGGGCCTTCAGATCATCTATCTTTTTCCTGATGGTAACCACGTTCTTTTTTTTACTTAAAGCCAGTGACTCTGCCAAAAAATCGAAATGTTCGATCTCACCTAGCTTTTTCCCTTTGGAACCTGCCTTATCCCAGGTTTCTTTATATAAATCAAGAATTTCATTAAAACCGGGAAGGCTGTAATTACGGGCTTTGTAACCCATCATCATCATGCATAGTTTAATATTGGCAACCGAAACCCAATCCCAATAATTCAATTCATCCGGGGAATTGCCAGTTAAAAAATCCAGCATGCTCACCAGGTCTTTTACAGCATCTTTTAAGTGAGGCAATTTGTATTCAGATTGATCTGCTTTTATTACCTGACCCCAATTTCTGTTTTCTAATAATACAAGAATGCTTTCTAACTCCAACCAATTCACAAGTGAATAAGCTTTTTTTTGTTTTGAATAGGCTTTATAATAATAAAAGGCGGCCTGCTTGCAAGCATTAATCTTTTGAGGTTTCGTTGAGCTGATCATGGCTTTATTTTTGAAAGCACTTCCCATCAGGTTTAATCTCTCGGCCGTAGGGCTATAATCAATTAAAAGTTCAAGGTCCTTAATCACTTTCTCAATGCCCGACATGTATTCCTTTTGATTCTTCTTCATTTTTTTAAATTCACTAATAAAATATTTTGGCCTGATGTTGCAATACTTTTCCATAGCGGAAAATGAAAAACTGGCATTTTCCATTTTGAGTAAACTTTCATATTTTGATATTGCCTCACTATACATACACAAGCCTGCGTATATTAATGCTTCCATTTCAGTAGTTGCTCCGTTCCGTATATTAGCTTTATCGACCGCGTTTGAAATAGCATTTAATTCTGCCAGCAGACCTTCAGTTGTATACCCGGATATCTCTAACTTATTAAGCAAGTTTGATAACTCAATTTCCGCTTCTCTTGCTATCACGTATTCCTTTGGCGGGTGCTTTTTAAATCCGGATCTCAAAGTGTAATACTGGTCGCCATAGCATTGATAGGCGCCCCAGGTATTTGTATATTTATATTTTTCATAGATAACTCTTCTTGCTTCCTGAACGGCCCTTCCAAATTCAACACCTTCAAACATACATTTATAAAAAACTTCGGTAAACTCCAGTGCCGCTGCATCATCAACCGCCCAACCAGCTGCTATTACCGCCTTTACTCCATTCTCTATTAGTTGTGTTCCGATATTGGCTGCCAGTTTAAACCGGTTTCTATACAATTCTTCAATGACTCCGTCAGTTTTACCCAGGTGGCAACAGTTCACAAACACCAGTTCCGGCACAGAACTCATCTGGCATATTTCACGGGTACTAAGAAATACATTATTACCAATGACCATACCTGACCCTTTTGAAGGATCTTCATTGAACATACCATGACCAGCCAGGTGAATTATCTTATAATCTTCGCTGAATATAGCCTGTATAATATCAGCCGCACTCCCTCTTGAAATTTTTGTAGTTGTAAAATCCGTTTCATTTAAAATTTCAGCTACCCGCTCTCCTTCTTCCAGCGCTCCCTCCAATTGGTTTACAAATCCTTTAAGATCCGGATCAGCGATTATCAAGGCTGATTCCTTTGAAACTGAATTTATTTTTAACCGGTAATCCTGGGTTGCCAGCTGCCTCACCATACCTGCGTTTATACACAATGGCTTTGCATTATGAGTACTGTCCTGTAATAGTTCCCAGGGATAAGAAGCGGTATCTTTATCTACGATCCAATTAATATTAGCCTGTTTCTTCAATTGATCCTTAAAATCGTTGGGCACTAATAATTCAAAGATGGTTTTTGCCAGTTGTGGTGTCCATTGATTATTACCAGACAGATCGTCGATCAGTTCCTGTACTAATTCCCTGCTGGTAAATAAATCTCTTTGTTCTTCCCTTGCTCCGCCGGTGGATATATTAAACTGCATTCCCCTGATCTTTCCATCTCTTGATTTATCGTTCGTAATTTCTTTTAAATCATATTCTCTCAATTTTACATGGATGCGGGTCCACCAATCATCGGTCACATCGAGTGGTAGCCTGTCGCGGGAGCCTAACAGTTTCCTGATCCTTTTATTTTCAAAGGCAATATTCAGAGTTTGATCTTCTTCCTTTTCAATTTCATTCAAAACATAAAGACAGTTCAATGCTCTGTCCTGGTACTGTTCTACAAATTCTATATGGGTTACGGTCTTTGCCCCCTCCTTTAATATTTGCCGTAGTTTATTGTTAGCGTTCTGCACTCCCATTATAATTCCCCTGATTGATTTTTCAATAGATAATCCTCCATAAGCACAGGCAATAGCAAGAGACGAAACACCTATATGGGCAGTATCAACAATATTTTTGCTATACGGAGCCTTATTTGTAAGGTTGATCAAATATTTGATAACCCCCTGTTCCACACTTTTTGTCAGCTGGTATGAGGTCAGGGAACCCGGATCACCCAAGCCAATAATTATGGTTCCGTTAAAATCTCTTTGATGAGTAATGATTACTTCACTGCTTCCGATTTCACCGGGATATAAGCCTAGCAGGTATCTTTCCGTAAGCACGCCCTTTAAATTATAATCAATCGCCTTTTCCGCGTATAAAATACCATCGTTTAAAAAATGACCTGCCAGTAATGGATAAGATGAATACCTCAAATCGCCGTTACTAATAGAAACACGAATCGGGGTCTCTCCCACTTCACTTTCTCTTTCTTCACCCAACCCCAGTATTGCCTTTTCAATACCTTCAGGCGACAAATCAAAGTCATTAATAGATGGTGTCCTGAACTCAAGATCCGCACCCCGAATGGAGGGTCTTACTTTTTTTAATAGTGTTGTGGATCCATTGTTTAATATTTCGGAGATTCCATTAAACAAAGTGGCATCCGTTGACAGAGCGCCATGCGTGGCCTCTGTATAATACACCGCATCATTTTCTATCATTTTCTTAGGAATGCCCGAATCCCATGTTACACTTTGATCGCCGGCAGCGGTGCTTAAAAAAAACAGATTATTATTTTCGTCCAACTCATAACCACTGGGGGTTGATTTATCCTTGCCTGCAATATATACCGCATTTGAATAATCAATATTTTTTGAGTTGGTAATTATAAAATCACGATAGGCTTTAAATGTATCTAAATTCTTTTTAGAAGGCATTGGCCAGGCCGGATCACCATTGGCCTTGCTCATTTTCTTCCATGTTTCCTCCCTCGCAAAATCATTATCACCATCTTCAGTAAGAGGCAGAAGGCTTAACAAACCTGGGAAATTGGAAAATATTTGGAGCAATTGTTTTTTAGTATGAAAGATGTCTATTTTACTGATCTTGTCAATAATGGGATCTTTGCCAAATAATACATAAGGAATACGGAACGAACCTCCCAATGGAGAACCTAAAAAAATTAACCGGAAACCAGCGGATTGATTAAGCCGCTGCCAGCTTTCTTTGTGATGAAGAATAAAATCACGCACCAATACACCGCCCATGGAATGCCCGATAATTTTTATCGGCTGCCCGTGTTTTAAAAGGCTGACGATTTTTTCATCAAACAACCTGGCGCAATCATTCAATTGCTGGCGCCAGTCAAAAGCAAATGTTACTACATCATAAGAGCCGCTTAAAAAATCAGCTAATTTTTTATAGGAAGTTTTTATTAAGGAGGGGGCTTCTATTCCTTTTTCAGAAATTTGTAATCCTCCCAGGTCGCCGGCGAGAAACCGGAAATAATTGATCCATACCAATTTTCCATTCCGGGAAAGATTAGAACCCATAATACCTGGAAGTAAAACCACAATGGGTCTTTTGCCGGTAACCGTATTCTTAAATACCTGTCCCCCGTCTAAATTTAAAATAGCATTGCGATCCGCTATGGCCGATGCTCCCTGCTCCAGCCTTACAAAACCCGGTATTAAAGAATCACCTGTCGATTTTAAAGCATCGATCAATGCATTGTTTGTACGGGCATTCTTGAAATAATGAAAATGATCAACCGTGGTACCTTCATCAAAAAAATATTGAACAAGTTTTAAACGTTTTGTTCCATTGTACATGGAAGCTGTATTAACCACCAAATCATTACTTGCATTAAAGAAAAATTTACCGGCTAATACAACCAAAGCTTTAAAACTAATGTTCACTTTACTGTTGCCCGAAATCACGATTAACGGGTTATCAATAACGGCTGAAGGCCTTGGGTAATTCAATACTTTAATAAAGGGAGAATCAGGGTTCATTGCCTCCAGTCCCGGAAGCACATTTACATCTTCTTTGCAATCCACAACCGATGAAAGTAAATTTTTAAACGCACCATATACCGGGTTAGCAGCCCCACCCACAGCCAGCCCAATGAGATTAAAAGTTATGTTGAAAAAAAAGTCGAGCCGGTTGGAAGCCAGTGTAGTGCCACTGGCCGGGCAGGCTACTCTAATAAATTTCTGTACTTTGATATTTTTCTTCTTAAACTCTTCACTGATCGCTTTTATATTTTTTATATCCTCATCCCGGTTTTCCTTTTTCAAAAAATTTATTTCATCATCAGAAAATCCCGCATTGTTTTCATCGTCGATACAAAACCTGCAAAGGATATCACCTACCAGGCCACCCCGGGAATGACTAATGAGGTGAAGTGTTGCATTGTCGGGTAACTGTCTTACAAGTTCCAAAACATTTTTCAGCGGACTTTTAGTTAGCGTTTCGTGTTGAAATGCAAGTATGTTCTCACCGTAAGAGGATATTATATATTTCCACAGATCCGTTCCTGAAATTTCTCCAAATGAACCACTTGTTGAAGAACTGGTACCATGCAGAAAAAGAAGTATGGGGTTGCCTGTGTTTCCGGGAATATTTTTTTGAAACTGGAAGTTTGCATCGAGGCGGAATAATCCCGGCTTATTTTCCAATTGTTTTCTTTCAAGGTCCGCTGCCAGTTCCTTTACACCTCTTTGTATTCCCTTCTTTGAAAATACTTTTAACAACTTTAACGCTACGCTACCTATTCCCCTGTCTTCAGCAGAAGTTTGAAGAAATACAGGAATTTCAAAATCACTGTTTACCGATCGTTTTTTTATTGCAGCGGCTTCAGGAAAAACATCTTGTATCGTTTCTTCTGAACTTAACCAGACGGTATTATCTTCAAAAACAAATTCAACAACCTGGTCTTTTCTTAAGGAAATAGTATGGCGTTCTGCCACTCCGCGGGTACTACTACCAACAAGAAAAACTTCTTCCAACTTTAAATCACCCGAATCTTCATTATTTAATTGGCTGGATTGTTTTTCACCCCGGATAGTTATTTTATTAATTTTCATATGCTAGATTGATGATTAAAAACCTGCATTTTTGAACATGAGCCTTGATGACAAGAAGAGGATCTGCCGCGTATAACAATTAGAAAAACCTGTTTAAACAGATTTTGTACTTTTCACCCAATTAATCCGCTACAAAAGGGAGCCAATATTTAAAAGCATAAGGCTTTCTCAGAGTAAGAATTGAAATGAGATATAAAAATTAAGAAAAATCTGTGTATTAACAATATTCCGTTCAGAGATATTTGCTAAACAATAATAATATTGAATTTTATTTTTTGGCTGTCTGGCTGCCTTTACCGGAACACAAGGTGTTTACTGAGCTTTGAATAATCTTCATTTGATGTCTAACCGATCAGTTTTCTTTTTCAATAAACAAACCAGATAGCGAAAGCCAGGTTATTATTTTATTTTAAGATACCCTGCTCTTACAATTCTTAATGCCATATCCTCACTATAATTGGGAACTGCGATTACTGCAATTCCTCCGGAATGGTTCAGCCGTTTCTTTTTACTATATTTTCCCGTAAGTGGATCCATCCATTCAAACTCGTAGGTTCCGGAGGGCAGTGTAATTTCGACCTGCTTGCCCACGGATGAATAAAAATAAAAGGCATATTGCTTTCCTGCTTCAGTTAATGCGTATGGAATCATTTTTTCCGGCAGGCCTTTACTTATCAGGGTACTGTCCGGATGCATATGAAGAAAATCAAACCGGTACAGAAATTTTTTAAGAAAACCCAACTGCCTGCGGAGTTCCGTGCTGCCTCCTCCGGGTTGTGTTGATGGATAATGAAAAGTTCCATTTTCATTCCCGGCCGTGAAGGAATAATCCAGGTTATTATATAGTCCGCCACCAGCCAGTAAAAATTCCCAGGCTTCTCTTCGATAGGCACTATCGGTATTACCATCGAATCCCGTTTCATTATCACCGATTACTTTATTCAAATGATAATTCTGAGCTACCGCATGGGGTGGAGCCGCATAATGAAAATTGAAAATGGAAACAGACGGATGTGGATCTTCTATCTTTTTTGACACATTTGCAATATTTTGAGAAATCAGGTGTTTGAAATGAAAAGGCTTTTCTGCTTCAGTGATAATATCAGCAATATGATGCTGCCATTCCATGGTAACGCCACCAAAATAAGGTTCATTACAGATTTCGAAAATCAAATTATCAAAGTCTTTTAATTCATTTACAATTTTACGAACTAATGTTTCCTGAATTTTTAGCAAGCCCCCATTTTTATCAAGGGTGTATACATCAGTTCTTAAAACAGAACCCAATCCGTTTACATTATTAATGGAATTCATCGGGCTTAATATCCATTGGGTATCATCATAAAAAGGGCAGAATAAAGCGAGTTCAATGATAACGCCTCGTTCATTAGCAGCCGAAAGAAAATGTTTAAGACGATTGAAATAAGCTGTATCCCATTTCGTCAGGTCAAACTTTTTCTTTTCAATTGTATCCCCGGTTGCCGGTATACTGAGCCATGGACAAATAAACTTATCAGGAGAAGGTGCTAACGTATTTTTAGAAATGTTAAACGCTCCTACAGGTTCCAGGTAGGCACCGGTAAAAGTGCGGGTAAGATTTAATCCATTCAATTTAAGTTCATCCAGGTACTTGATGTAATCAAAATCAAGGTTTAATACTGCTCCGTAATGCTCCCCTGAAGTAACGAGGATAACAGGTTTACCCTTATAGTCGAAATAATGAGGATTATCCGCATTTAATGACATAGGTTGGCCTTGCGAGAATAAAAACCCCGGGATTAAAACAAGTATCAGGACCCTGATCAAAACTGACTTAACTATTTTGCTCATTGATATTATTTTTGGGAAGTTTATTCCTTCTTCCTTATTTAATCAACCACATTTTTAACCCGGCTAAAGTAAATGAAAATCGGTCAATATAAATTAACAAGGTGATACGGGGGAATTAAATATCAGTCGCCGCTGTAAATGGTCAAAATAACATGGCGAGGTCATATGTATCCAGGCTGGCTATAGCTAATGGAAGGAAATGAGAAATGAAATAGGAACGCTTTTGAGAATAAAAAATAATTGCCACTTTTTGTGGCAATTAATGGATTATCGATTTTTCAAAAGGTTTTTAATAGCAGATGAGGAGGTAACTTACTTTGATATTCGTTTTTAATTATAGAAATAAAATGACGGTTTGTTCTGATTAAATTATCAGATGGGGTGCTAAAAAAAATCATATTTTTTGCACTTGATATACCCTACTGGTTGCTCAGGCATGCACCAGGTAGAAAAATCTTTGGTCCTTTGCTCTGGTCTTTTTTCAATTCGTGCAGGCATCGTCTTCAAAATTCCTGGTTTGCCTAAAGTACTAACCAGACCCGATGAAGAAATTCTTAATACATATGCACCGCGATTTCTCCGACGGGTAGGTGCTTTTTCTTTTTCCAGTAGTTGCATATTTTTTTGTTAGAAGTAAGTCCATTTCAATAAAAGAAAGGAACATCCTTAATTGGTAAAAGAGGTTTTGAAAACAAGGAGGGCACTCTATTTATCCGTATATGATTCGTCAGAGATAACGCCTGAACCGTAGTATACTTTAACTTATTATGACCTGGAAGAAAAGAGAAAAGAAGTTGACTGATACTGGATTTTTTGGATTTCTAAAGGATTTGGATTGTAGCTTTTTCAGTTGGTATTGGATAGATTGATAACTTAATATCAATCAACTTCTGTTGCAAATGTATATGCTGAGAAACTGGTTGCATAGAGTGGAACTGCTGAATTTCCAGACCAAAACTACTATTGAAAAACATCGTATAAGTCCGATTTTCCGGATGGGGCAATCACGATTTTATAGAGAGAAATTAGAAATTTATTAAATGGTTTGAAAAATTGTGCCCGGTATCTCCTATATCTCAACATACTTTGCCGGCGATGGGCAACTATTTTACAGTTTTATATTGGTGAAGGATGGACTCTTTTTTTATATACAAACCGGGCTGGAATAATTATACTACTAGCCGGCAAAAATTGCTGGTTATTTAAGCTGTACTATTATTTTTCGTCAGTTAAATTATTTAGAAACAAAAAGGAAAAAATGTTTCCTAAAAGCAGGAATAGCTTCTCCCCTACATATACGAAGTAATGGAATTACTGCTACACAAAGTGCAATGCTACTTAGTCGTATTACTGTTCAATTGAAATTACCCTTCTATTCACCTTCCTCTTTTACAATTGCGGCATGTATCAGGCTTTCACTTTTTATAAGCCAGTCAGGAAGTTTGGAATCTTTTATCTTCCATAAGTCCTCTTCCTTAATCATCGAAAAGGTGAACCGGTTACCGCGTTCATCACTTGTGTCCGTATCATATAGAACAGGTGATCTTTTTCGAAAATTATACTCACGAATCCTTCCGTTTATTTTTATATGGGCAGTAAAAGCAATATTTTTTGAAAAGGTCATTGTTTAATGGTTTGTTATGGAATAAAAACATGTAAAGCTAAGGTTTTATAAGAGAGGAATTTTTCTAATTTCCGACTTATAAAAAAGTTTCCTGTTACCTATGAAAGCGGGAAGCCGCTGGATTAAGCAAACGGGGTTCTTGTTCAGACAAATAGAAAAAATTTCTACGTTATCGCAGGGACAATTTTTTTTAAGGCCAATTATTTTGGATAGCGGTTTTATCCATTATAATCCATCCGCTTTTTTATTTCTAATGCGGCCTCAGGCCCTGCCCATTTTTCACATAAATAAAGGCCCAGGTCAATTGAAGAAGAAACTGCTCCTGCTGTGATAATTTTACCATCCTCAACAATTTTTTGTTGTAATACTTTTTTACAATAGGGCTTCAATGTATCGTACTCAGAAAAATGCGTAGTGGCGGACTTTTCTTTCAGAAATCCGGCAGCTCCCAAAATCAAACTTCCTGTGCACACGGACAATTTCCATGGCACGTTCTCTGCTGTCCTTATCCAGGAAATGAATTCTGAGTCAAATTGAAGATGGCGTGTTCCATGACCACCGGGAAGAAAAACAGCATCATAATCCACCAAAGATTCGCCGATTTTGCTGGGCTTAATTTCCAGGTCAAAATTATCTTTTGCCGGCCCCTGCAATGCACAAACTTCCCAGCTAAAATCGGGCAGGTAATTCATCGATTTAAGCCTGCTCAATGGATCATATATTCCAATAAAATCAAGCCAGGTTATGCCATCAAAAATGACGTAAGCAATTCTCATAAATTGAATGCTTTTGAGTTATATAAAAATCCCGGATCCTTTCCGATCATTATATGAGATGTGCCGGAAAATCAGATGTACGTTCACAGCAAATCTGTTCCATCACTTGTTGTAGCTGAGTTTTTAAAATGGAAATAGTGTGGTGGCCTCCCTTGTTGCCTAATGCAGATACGCCATACATAAAAGTTCTTCCCAAAAATGTAAACTCAGCACCGCTTGCCAGCACCCTGGAAATATCGGGCCCTGAACGAATACCACTATCCATCATTATTTTTATCTGGCTTTTATATTTCCTGGCAATAGAAATAAGAGGCTTAATAGCGGACTGCCCTGCATCTAGCTGACGGCCTCCGTGGTTGGATACGATAATTCCATCCACTCCCAACCGGATAGCCATCTCCGTGTCCTCTTCGCTGGCTACTCCTTTCAAAACAAGTTTTCCCGGCCACATTTCACGAATGGGTTTTATTTTTTCCTCATTCAGTCTACCTGAAAAAGTTTGATTCATATACTGTCCCAGTTTAGCCATGTTCAATCCTTTTGGCATGTATCGCTTCATAGTTGCAAAGGAAGGTTGACCATGCACCAACGTTTTCAAAGCCCAGTCGGGTCTTCCCATTATCTGGAGAATATTTTTGAATGTCATGCGTGGTGGCATAGCCAGTCCGTTTCTTATATCACGTGGGCGGAAACCAAATGCCGGTACATCACAAAGAATAACGAGAACCTGGCAGCCTGCTGATTTCGCTCTGTTAATTATATCATCCCTTAATTTATCTTCTGCAGGATGATATAATTGAAACCAGGCTTTACCCTCAGTGAGTTCACTAATCCTCTCTATGGCCGAGGTAGATACCGTACTTAATATATATGGAATATTATGTTCAAAAGCCGCTTTAGCCAATATCTCTGGTGCATTGGGCCATACTAATCCCTGGAGGCCGATGGGTGCAATTCCAAACGGTGCATCATAAACATGACCGAATAATTCGGTCTTCATATCCGAACCCCTGTGTTTTGTAAGATAGAGAGGCTTTAATTCCACTTCCCTGATTTCAGCGGTATTTTTATAGAGGTTAACGTCTTCATTGCATCCACCATCAAGATATTCAAAAGCAAAACGGGGAATCTTCTTTTGTGCTTTTTCCCTAAGATCATCAATGGATGGATAGCTTGTATTAAAATCCCATTTCATCAGTCTTATTTTATTTATTCTATTCTTCTAAAATATTCCATACAAAACCAATAACTGAACCGGAATATCATTTTATTAAATCCCTGGTATCAGAAAACATTTTTAGTTCAATAATATTTGCAGGTTTTTCTTTTGTATTCCAATGGTCGTGCATCAATAATGCTGCTCCTAAAGCACTTGCCTGGGCTACTGAAGCAGCATACACTTCAATACCGGAAAACGCTTCCGCCAGCAAGTGCATATAGATAGCGTTTTTGCTAAATCCGCCGTCAACAAAAATTCGTTTTACATCCGTACCGTTTAATACCAAACGGGTGCTCCTGATCTGTTCCCTGACAATATCGGCCATTAACTGGTGATAGGCGGTTTCATAATCCGGGAAATAATCCATCATTCTTTTGCTGAACAAGGTGATTCCATCCAGTTCATTCATATCTAATTCTCTCAATCCATTTTCTCCGCGGTTCAATTTATTTATAGTCTCCGGATTAAAAGCTATGCTTGTAAAATAATCGTGGGGCTTGTTGAAATATTCTGACAATTTTTTTACCTGTTGATCATGTTCATGGCCTGCAAACAATCTTGAAGCTTTAACCGGCTTTCCATCAAAAGAAAGATAAAAAAGACAATCATGGTTCAATTCTTCCTCAGTCAATTGTGATTGATTAAATGGGTTGAGACTAACACACCAGGTGCCGGTTGATAAAAGTATAAAAGGTTCCTGAAAGGAAGCCTGGTAAGGTATTAGTGCCGAGGAACTATCGTGCAATCCAACGCCCACCGGAAGTGAATTTATGTATTGACCAGCCACTTCGTTGCATCCAATTATCCGGGGTAATTTGCTTTGAATTTCTTCCTGCATTACCCATTGGTGATAATTATGCTTTTGAAAATTCCATAAGTTAGTATGGCAACCGATACTGGTAATTTGCGAATGAAGGGATGAAGAAAAAACATAACTCAGATATTCCGGTAAATGCAGGGCCCATTTTATTTTTTTAAATTTCTCATTTTGCTCATACCGGATACGGTATAATTGCATGCCTGAATTTAAATTTCCCAAAACGGGAGAAGCGGTTTCTGTGGCTACCACCGTCCCGCCACCATAATCTTTATAAAACTTATTCTGTAACTCCAGGGAGTAAGGCTTCAGGTAGTTGTATAAAGGAGGGATCACATTAAGTTTCTCATCAAGGTAAACGAAACTGGCGCCGTATGCAGAAAAATTAACCGCTTTAATTTTAAATTTTTTTTCTTTCCCTATTTTTTCAAATGAATCTTTCGTCCATTGTGTTAATGCCTGAACATCTTCACAGGCAAATCCATCTTCATCAAGCGTTTCATCCAACTGAGTGCTATTTTCATATACAACCTGGTATTGCTCATTAAACAGCAACAATTTCTTGTTTGTTTTACCAACATCAAAAATGGCTATGACGGGAATTTTATTCATCATAATCCGGTTGCCACCGTTTTATTTCCTCTTTCATTTATTAACTTATTTCTTACTTCAAGTTCTCTGAATAATTGTAAAGGATATAAAGCCCCTCCATTCCTTCTTCTTGCTTCAGCAACAAGGGGTCGTACATCCGTGCGGAATGCGTTTTGCAGAATTTCCTGGGCAGCCACCACATCATTACTTTCCCGGGCTTCATTTAATTTTTTTCTATTTACTGTTAAAGCCTGCGCATAGGAGATCATGATGGCTTCTACAGACTGCAGCAGATCTTCCAGCGGATCTTTTACATTATGGCTTGCATCGATCATCCAGCCCAGGTCACTGGCATGATTCATCCCTTTTGCATCCAAACCATCAACCAGTTCATTAAAAATCAAAAACAATTGATAGGGCTTTATACTACCTACCGTGAGATCATCATCACCATATTTACTATCATTAAAATGAAAGCCGCCTAGTTTGCCCTCCATTAATAAAAGAGAAACAATTTGTTCAATATTAGCACCGGGTAAATGATGACCAAGATCCACCAGTGTATACGCTTTTGGACCCAACTTGCCGGCATATAAAAGTGATTGCCCCCAATCTCCTACCGTCATAGAATAAAAATTGGGTTCAAAAGCTTTATACTCTACAAATATTTTCCAGTTATCCGGCAAAGCCTGATAAATTTCCTGTAAACTTTCTAATGTATTCTGAAAAGCTTTTCGAAAATTCAATTGCCCCGGAAAACAACTGCCATCACTTAACCAAACTGTTAATGCTTCTGAGCCTAATTCAACTCCTTGTTTTATTACTTCTATGTTATGTTCGATAGCTTGTTTACGTACCGCTTTACTTACATGCTGCATGGAGCCGTATTTATAACTGTGCTCCTGATCTTTTTGATCCTGGAATGTATTAGAGTTAACAGCATCAAACTTTAAACCCAGTTGGGAAGCCAGGGATTTAATAGCCGGATAATTTTCCGGAATGTCCCATGGAATATGAAGGGAAATGGCACCGCTTGATTGGTTTAATGCATGGATCAATCCTACATCCTCCATTTTTTCTTCGATGGAACCAGGTTCTCCTGCTCCTGAAAATCTGCCAAAGCGGGTTCCGCCGGTACCCAGAGCCCAACTGGGAATGGCTACCTGAAAATCTATTAACTTCTGCAGGATATCTTCTGTATCATTTATCTCTTCCGCAAGAAAATCAAATTTTCGTTGGTGATCCGCCAATGAAATTTCGTTATGGTCCTGAATTTTATATTTCTCAATTTGCATCTCAATAGCTTTATGGTAAATAAAAAACTTCCTTTAAGGGAACACTAACTGGTGAATGGTCTTCATTGGTTTCCATGATGTCTTTCATATGGGCCCACCACTTTTTCATAACCGGATGTTGAGGGAGTTCACTAAGTTTTAATTGGTCTTCCATTTTTAATACGCCAAATAAAAGATTGGTTTCATCGTCAAGAAAAATAGAATAGTCTTCAACCCCGGAATCTTTAAGTAATTGTTGCAACTCCGGCCAGATGGAATCATGTCTGCGTTTATATTCGTCTTCAAAGCCTTTGAATAATTTCATTTTAAATGCGATGCGTTGCATAAATAAATTTTTTTGGCCTCTCCCTCCTTCTCCTTCTGCTTGCTTCCTGCTTCACATGGGTCGCAGTCGCAACGACGGAGAGGGAGCGGTGCTATATATCTTTACTCAACTTCATAACTACCACATCAACTTTATATCTCTATTCTGCCTATTCGGAATGGCTTTGTTTTATCATACACTCCGACAAACGGGGGCTGTGTTTTCTTCCTCTACTTTGGAGAGATTAGGTGTGGCCCTCTATTCAACCTTTTCGAAAACTCTGATAATTTTCGGAATCTCCGATAAGCGAGGGCAGTGTATTGAAGGCCTTCTCCTTCGTAGAACGTCGGGATGAGGCCGGCCTTCCTATCTCACAAATGCCATAGCCACCCCACCATCCACATTCAACACATTGCCCGTAGACTTATTTAATAATCCACCTACATATACAAAACAAGCATTTGCAATATCTTCCGGTAAAATTATTTCATTAAGTAAAGTACGACCAGCATAATATTGGGGCAACTCATCAATCTTAATTCCATAAGCTTTGGCCCTTCCTTCCGCCCAACCACTGCTCCAGATATTACTGCCTGAGATAACCGCATCCGGGTTAACCACATTCACCCGAATTTTATCCTTACCTAATTCGGCTGCGTTTAATCTTGATAAATGTAGTTGAGCTGCTTTGGCCGATCCATAGCCTGCATTATTGGGACCGCTTACCAGTGCATTTTTACTTACTATATTCAGTACATCACCACCCATGTTTTGTTTGCGCATAATATCAACGCCCTTTTGAGTAACAATGAACTGTCCTTTTACCAGCACATCATACAAAAGGTCCCAATCCTTCTCTTCGTGTTCCTCAATCGGTTTCGATATGGATAAGCCTGCATTGTTAACGATAATGTCTACACCCCCAAAAGCAAGCGCTGCTGTTTTAATTGTTTTCTCAATTGTATCAACACTGGTTACATCCAGCATTTCAGCAACAAACACGTCATTACCAAACCATGTTTTAAATTCTGTCTTAGCCGTCTCCAACCGTTCCGCATTATTATCATTTAAAATAATGCAGGCTCCTTCCGCTGCAAATTTTTTTGCTATTGCTTTGCCAATGCCGCCCGCACTACCCGTTATCAGTGCGATTCTCCCACTCAGTGGTCTGGGTTTTGGCATCCGTTGCAGTTTGGCTTCTTCCAATAACCAATATTCAATATTAAATGCTTCCTGGTGTGGTAAAGAAGTGTATTCAGAGATGGCCTCCGCACCTTTCATCACATTAATCGCATTGATATAAAACTCGGCGGCTACCCGGGCAGTTTGTTTATCTTTTGCGAAAGTAAACATACCGATGCCGGGATATAAAATCACGACAGGATTGGGATCACGAATAGCCGGGCTATTATCATGCTTGCAGGTATCATAATAATCTGCATACATTTTTCGGTATGCATCAAATAGGGGTGTAATTTTTTCTTTTACTTTAACAACATCATTCAAATCTTCATTGGCACCCAGGTTCAGAACCAATGGAGAAATTTTTGTACGCAAAAAATGATCCGGGCAACTGGTACCTAAGGGAGCCAGTTTTTCAAGATCATTAGAATTAATAAATTGCAACACTTTTTCATCATCTGTGAATTGCCCGATCATCTTTGTTTGTGATGAACAAAAACCTCTTAATACCGGCGCAAGTGCTGCCGCTTTTTCTAAACGTTGTTCTTTCTGAAGGGATTCTATTTTTTGTCCGCCAAACACAGGTCTTTTTTTGCCATAGCTATCTTCCAGGTATTGGGCACAACGTTCAATCACTTCCAGGGTATTCATATAACTTTCATAAGCCGTATCACCCCAGGTAAATAAACCATGCGATCCCAGCATGATGCCACGAATTCCCGGGTTTTCATCGAGGCATTGTTTTAACATAAGGCCCAGTTCAAAACCGGGTCGTTGCCATTTCACCCAACCTATCGTGCCATTAAATAATTCTTTGGTAATGCGTTCTCCGTCTTTTGCTGCCGCAATAGCGATGGCTGCATCGGGATGCAAATGATCGATATGTTTAAAAGGGAGAAAGCCGTGAAGCGGCGTATCAATAGAAGGTGCTTTGGAATCCAGTTCGTAAATACAATGATTAAAAAGCTGCACCATTCCATCTTCGAATTCAAGGCCCCGGTACACATTTTGTAAATTGTGTAAACGATCCATATATAAAGCGGCCAAACCATTTCGTTTCATGGTACCTAAATCGCCACCGCTGCCTTTCACCCACATGACTTCCGTTTCCTTTCCGGTAAGCGGATCTTTCGCCATCGCCTTGCAGGAGGTGTTCCCTCCTCCGTAATTAGTCAGGCGTAAATCCGCACCTAATAAGTTGGAACGATAAACTAACAAGGCTACCTCATCACCAGCCAATGAGGCGGCTTTGTCATCATCCCATAAATAACTTACATGTTTAAATTCAGATGTTGCAATGCTCATAATATTAATTTTTTAAGCTCAATAAGGTTCTAAGAATTATTTAAACGTCATTATATTATTCACCAACTCACTTCAATGAATTTCCAAAACCAACTACGAGTACAGAAAGGATAATGATGATTATTCCCACAATGATTGTTGTTACTGTTTTTTTACTTACACCTTTCCACTCCTTCAAAATCAAACCCCACATATTCGCAACCAAAATAATAAAGGCCATATGAAGTATCCAGGAACTGGGGCCGTTGCCCAGCTTGCTTTCACCCATACCATAAAAAAAGAACTGAAGAAACCAAGTGGTTCCGGCAAGGGCTGAAAAAATATAGTTTCTTAACAGCGGTGTTTTTTTATTGGCATAATCACCGAAGGATTTATTCTTTGCATTAAGCACCATGCACCAAATAAAATTAGTGGTGAGCCCTCCCCATAATACCACCACATAAGTTACATTGTTTTGAAATAAAAAATTTCCTTCTCCCGGGTTAGCAACCTGCCAGATATGATTTGCGGTTTCTGCCATCGGCTTACCGGCTTCCAATCCAAAATTGAAGCAGGCACTTAAAACGCCTGATACAATGGACACAAACATGCCCAGGGCAAACTTATATTCATTTTTAATTTCCATTCCGTTCGGGTCTGTCGATTTTGCAGAAGAGAGTTGTTTTTCTTTCATCATACCCGCCTTTCCGCATACAATAATCCCGAAAATACAGAGGAGCAGCCCTGCCATAACTGTAAGACCCCAACCCGATCCAATGAGCATACTAAAGGTATCTTTCCCTGCTGCCGGAAAAAAATCATAATAAATGGATGGAATCAATGCACCAAAGACCATGCATAAACCGAGGATGATACTACTGCCTAGTGCAACACCAAGATACCTGACTCCCAGTCCATAGGTAAGTCCACCAATTCCCCAAAGCAATCCAAACAAATATGTGATGCCTAAGGTAGATGGGCTGGTTTGTTCTATGATTTCTGCAAAACCGGGTATAGTAAGAAAGGCAGCAAGTGGCGGAACAATAAGCCAGGAGAATATTCCTCCTACAATCCAATAACTTTCCCAGTGCCAGCCTTTTACTTTTTTAAAAGGAATGTAAAAACTTCCTGATGCAAAGCCACCAATAAAATGAAAAATAACACCAAGTATGACCTGCATCGGTTTATGATTTAATAGCAAACAATTAGAACTTAAAAGTATGAATCGCCATGCTAAGCACCATCCTGAACTGTCTGCAAGCACATTCTATTTACAGGCTACCTGTTTCAGGAATTGTAAATATTCAAGTCCAGGTATGCATTCCTGAATTTACCCTGCGGATCATTCTCTTTCACCAATTGCAAAAAGTCCGGGTATCTTTCATAACGAGACTGTATAACAGACGGAGCTATGGTAAATAATTTACCCCAATGCGGACGGGCATTAAAAGGAGCCAGTTCTGCCTCAATCATGGGTAACAACTTACTCACTTCGGCCCAATTTTGTTTCCAGGTAAAGTGAATGGCAACACAGGCTTGTTTATAGCATGGGCTCATCCACAGATTGTCGGCATCAATGGTTCTTATTTCAGAAATCATTAATTGTGGAAATATCAGGTCGCCCTTTTTTTCCAGGGCTAATATAGCATCAAGGGCATGTTGCCTGGGTACAAAATATTCAGATTGTAATTCCTCGCCACTGCTTGGGGTAAAACCCATTTTGAAATGCGGCAATCGTTCATACCATGGACCGGGTACACCCATCTGCTCTGTACAATTCTCCGCCGATAGTTTGGTAATAGGGTGAAGATTTTTTGTAGCTGCTTTAGCTCCATAAAATTCAGCTTCCATGTTTTTGATATCAGAATCTGCTATTCTTTTTATCCATACCTGGCTGATCAATTGATTTTGCCAGTCCGTAAAAAGACTAACGCTGTAACCGCCAGATAATATCGCATCAAAATTTTCTTTTAAAGATGACAACGGCAGATCCTGGAAAATATCCTGCCGAACCTGGAAAGTCTTTTGAATATCCAAAGTAATTTTGGTAACAATACCCAGAGCGCCTAATCCAACTACCCACCCAAAGAATTTTTCTCCGTCTTTATCACGGCTCAAATTGATGATCTCTCCGTTTCCATTTACCAATTCAAGTCCGGCAACAATGCCAGCGAGGTTTTTATTTTTAACACCTGATCCATGTGTAGCTGTGGCACAGGCACCAGCTACAGATATATGCGGCAGGGAAGCAAGATTGTGTAATGCAAATCCCTTTTGATCAAGTTTAGGGGCAAAGTCTCCATATCGTACACCGGCTTCACAGGTTACCGTGCCGGCTTGATCATCAATAGAAATTATTTTATTAAGATGCTGCGTAGAAACCTGGTTACCCTGGCTATCGGCAATATTATTAAAGCAATGCCGGGAACCCAATGCTTTTTGTTTATCCAATTTTTTTACAAGAGCCTGTACTTCTTCAAGAGTTTTTGGCTGATGCAGCTTTTCTGCTTTATACGTATAATTGCCAGCCCAATTTTTCCTTATGGGTTCTTGTTCGTCCGTGCAGGAAGCAAGAGGAGACAATAAACCGCCGGCAATAATAACGGAGGAGGATTTTAAAAACATTTTTCTTTTCATTTGAATATAGCTTGAACTTTATTCTGCGTTCGAATAAAAAAATGGAGTGTTTCCGTACTTAAAAAAACACCCGGCTAACACTCCATTGTTTCATTAGAGAATACTATTTTTTTACTTAGCATTAAATTGTACCGATATTACCCCGCCACCTACTTGCTCCTGACCTTTATAAACAATATAAAGACTATGAAACTTACCATCCGTAGTCCTTTCAACAGGAATGGCCGCTATACCGGATGTCGCATTTTTTTGAGGAACAGGCATCGTTCCTTTACCTAACAATTTTCCATCGGGTCCATCCAGTCTTACCTCAAAGCTTAAACTTTTTGAAGGAGCTGTTTGCCAGCCATTAGTAATACTTATGGATCCCACACCGGTAAGGTCAATGCTGTCAAGAGCAAACCAACCTTCACCCGCAGGCAGTACGAGGATATTCATCCCCGAAAATTTGACGAGAGAAAATCCATTTACTTTTTCATTTCCGGTAAACTGCACGGTATTACTTCGCAATGAAACCACGTTGCTCCCGGTTAAAGCTTTTATATTATTGCCGCCTTTATCTGTATAGCTTGCCGATAGCACCATCACCGTGTTTGGCTTTTGTCCTGATGGAGGTATAATTGTTCCGGATGTTGCCAGCGATTTTTTTAATGGCTCTTTTCGATCAAGTGATAATATCCATGAAACCATTTGTTGTGCATCAGACTGCGATAAAGAAGGATGAGCTGCCATGGCTGTTTCGCCCCAAACACCTCCGCCGCCTTTGATTATTTTTTGGGTAAGGTAGCTCATCGCATTACGGTCTTTACCATATTTCTGCGACACCATCATGTACGCTGGTCCGATTGATTTTTCATTTTCTTTATGGCAGCTTTTACAATCCAGTGTTTGCGTCAGATTCTTACCTTCAATATTTGCTTGTCCCAACTGGTGACCCATAGATGCACCTGCTTTATCGTAACCTTCCACATAGTCAACTGAAATATATAAATTGGCAGGATCAATACTTGCCGTATCACTTTTATCGCTAATCGTTACTGCATATTTAACCGGGGTACCTGGCAAATAAAATGATTTATTTCCACCCTGTATGTCAATGGAAACCACAGGAGCTTCATTTCCGGCATAAACATTTACAGCAGGACTGGTAGCAGCGGCACCATGACTATCGGTTACATCGACGGTAATTTTATAATCACCCGCTGTAGTGTAGGTAAACTCAATATTAGGCTCTACTGTTTCTTTTTTTGTACCATTACCCATGTCCCACACATAAACCATTTTGTCTTTTTCAGGATCGGCAGCACTAACGGTTGCTTTTACAGTAAGAGGCAGAATTCCTGATTTCTTGTCAACCGTTATGCTGGCAATGGATGGCGGCCTGTTACCACTGTTAAAATCAATACGGGATAAACCTGCATCGGGGTTTTTTGAAAACCAGCCGCTGCCATATTCCAGCAAGTATAACTTACCATCAGGACCCACTTCCATATCCATCAGTGAATTCAATTTTATAGAAGGGAAAAAGGGTTCCATCTTATCAAAATCACCATTGGGTGTCAAGCTTACTGCTTTTATCCAACCCCGTATCCATTCATAAATAAAAAATTTACCGTTATAATATTTTGGTAAACGGCTTTCTTCAGGAAACATATCCGTGTAATAAACGGGACCGGCCATCGCATTTCGTCCACCCGTTCCCACCTGTGGAAAATCCGGGGAAGCATCATAAGGATACCAGATAAACGCAGGCTGCGTAGGTGGCAATTCCTGCAGGCCGGTATTATTCCTGGAATCATTGATTGGCTTTTGCGGATCGAAAGCCGGACCATTGCTACCCGTTTCGTAATTATAACTCCGATAAGCATAATTATTACCGATAAATAATGGCCATCCAAAAAATCCGGCTTTCCTTGCCTGGTTTACTTCATCATAACCTTTTGGGCCCCTGGTATCAAAACTATCCGCCCTGGCATCGGGTCCTACTTCACCCCAATACAAAAAGCTGTTTTTTTGATCTACTGAAATACGATAGGGATTGCGATGACCCATGGTATAAATTTCAGGTCTTGCTTTATCGGTTCCTTTGGGAAATAAGTTCCCATCAGGAATTTCATAACTGCCATCTTCTTTTACCCTGATGCGGATAATTTTACCGCGCAGGTCATTGGTATTACCTGAAGATCGCCTTGCATCGTATTGCTGATGACCCGGAATATCATTTAATGGTGCATAGCCACTATTAACATACTTCACTCCTTTTTCATTAAAGGGTGTTGAGTTATCGCCGGTGGATAAATACAAAAGATCATCAGGTCCGAAAGCAATTGAACCACCTGTATGGCAGCAGATCTCTCTTTGTGACCAGACATCCAGGATGATTTTTTCAGAGGACCTGTCCAGTGTATCGTTTTTAAAAGTAAACCTGGATAAGCGATTGACAGATGTATCGATCGGGCTATAATAAATGAAAACATAATTATTCTTCTTGTAATCGGGGTCTTTTGCCAGGCCCAGGATACCTTCCTCAGCATTTACGCCTGGTGTATTGGTTTTAAAATATACATCCAGAAAACCAACCTGTTTTACTTTCTTTGTTTCGTTCTTATATAACATTATCTCGCCTCTTCGCTGAACCACCAGTATATCCATGTTAGGAAGAATAGTCATTTCTGTGGGCTCATAAAAATCGCCTTGTGCCAATAGTGTTTTTGTAAACCGGTTTTCTTCCGGCACTAATTGGGTTTTAGCATTTGAATAATTAAGTTCTTTATTTTCTCCAATGGCATATTGAATGCCACCCAGCAAGTGTTTCAGGTAAGGCTCCTCTGAAAAAGTTTCTTTGGTATGACCCAGGTTGGTATAAAAGGCACGACCGCCATCAAAGTCGTGGTACCAGGACATAGGATGATTATCACCGTTCTTGCCACCGCCATATGTCTTTTCATCCACCTTCAGCAATACATGAATATCATTGCTGATTTTCTTAAAACTATAAAACTCGTCTTTCTTTTTCCAGGGATCCGGCAGGTCTTTGGTGGCTGCATTATTTTTATCAACAATATTGAGTACGCCTTCCTGTACATTGGGAAAAGTATCATTTATACCCGGATGATCTAAAAAATAGGCCCCGGCTAATCGGCCGTACCAACCCCAGTCATATTCGGTATCGGCTGCAGCATGAATACCCACATAACCTCCGCCGGCCTGTATATATCTTTCAAATGCCGCTTCCTGGTAATGATCCAGTACGTTGCCCGTGGTATTTAAAAAAATTACCGCTGCATATTGTTTCAAACTGTCTTCGTTAAACATGGAAGCATCCGTGGTAGTATCTACATCAAATTGGTTTTGGCTGCCCATTTTCTGGATAGCAGTATTACCTTCAGCTATGGATTCATGATGGAAGCCCATGGTTTTGCTAAACACCAAAACTTTGGGATTACCCGAACGCTTTTTGGAACAGGAAAAAGCAATCAGCACAATGGAGAGAAAACAAATAGTTCTCAAAATGGCAAAAGAACGAATCATGTTTTTATTTTAATTTATAGTTTACTATGTATTTACCATTAGCTCAATCAAATTCTTAAATACGCCTCCTGCCTTAAGAAGGCAGGTTTTGTCAGTACGACCAATGAGCCGGTTATATTAGCTGGCAAGTTAATTTCAAACATCCATATATGATCTTTATTTATGCAATGAATGGAAACTTTTCTATTTGAATGGGGACTCTTTACTTATAATCTAAAAGCCCCTTTGAACGTTTGTATGAATAAGTAAATGGTTAACGCTCATTAATTACGAAGATTGATTTTTATCATACATAGAATATAAAAGCATTATACCATAAATCAGAGAGGCATAACCATTACTGAGGATCATTGTAAAATTTCATTACCTGTTATAATTTCTTTAGCTGAATGTTCCGGTATTCCACCTTCATAGGCGGTCCTACATGTACCTGAACACCCAGCAATCCGGTTGATTTTCCGTTAACCCTGTCATCATCTGTTACCTCGCTCATCAAAATGCCATTAATAAAATGTTGTAAAAGATTTCCTTTTATTATTAAATGGCAGCCATTCCAATCCCCCGGCTTTATCTGAGCCTGCAGGGAATCAGAACTTCCTAAGGAACCCGTCACTGTTCTTTCCGTCCATGCATTATTTTTTACCAGGCTCTGCAGAGGCGCAGTTGAATTTGCAGGTGTTTTGATACTCACTTTTTCTCCGCGGTAAGCCAGTGTTGTTCTGCCCCGTTCTTCATAGTTTTGCCCTGTATACCTGTTGGCACCATCTATATCCGCCTGGTAACCTTTTAAAGCATGTGGCACATCTTTTAATTCCTCGCTCCGGTAATTAATACCACTATTCCCATCTTTTGTAATCCGGAATTCCAGTTTTAATTCAAAATCAGCAGGCGTTCCCCCTCGCCATATAATAAATGAATTGGTTTTTAAAATTGTGGCAGGTGTAATCTCTCCCACCATGTTGCCGTTTTCTACTTTCCAATAATTTGGGTCTCCTTCCCAGCCCTTAAGTGTTTTGCCATCAAATATGGTTATAAATTCATCTTTATCCGGGCTTTGTCCCGGTGTTTTGCAACTGCTTACCAAAAACAAGCCCAGCATTAATGCCGCCTGTATCCATTTAAAACAATTTTGTGTTTGCATTTTAATTTAGAATTAGTCCTGCATATTTTAAAACTATGCACTATTGAAAAAAATGATGCCGCCTACTTTGCAAACTCTGTTACACTTGTTTCTTTCCAACTTTTTGAGGCAGCAGAATCAAGGACGGCTTCACAAACCTTTTGTGTTTGCAATGCATCTTCGAAAGTGGGGGCGCATGCTTCTCCTGTTTCCAGGCTTTTCAGAAAATCAGCCACCTGGTGTACAAATGTATGCTCGTATCCAATGGACAGTCCGGGTACCCACCATTTGTTCATGTAGGGATGATCTCCATCCGTAACATGAATAGTATGCCACCCACGAATATTCCCTTCGTCTCTATGATCAAAATATTCAAGATGATTCAGATCGTGCAGGTTCCATTGTATAGAAGCATGTTCGCCATTTATTTCAAATGTATAAAGGGCTTTATGTCCCCTGGCATACCTTGTGGATTCAAAAAGCCCAAGGGATCCATTTTCAAAATGGCAATGAAAAATACAGGCATCATCTATTCCAACTTTCTGCACTTTACCAGTTGCCTGGTGCACTCGTTCTTTAATAAAGGTTTCTGTTACCGCGGATACATCTTTAATTCCACCATTCAGCCACATGGCTGTATCGATACAATGCGCAAGCAAATCACCGGTAACGCCTGAACCGGCAGCGTCGGAATCCAGTCGCCATAATCCCTCCCCACCCTGAGGCAATTCAGGATTGATGGTCCAGTCCTGTAAAAAGTTTGCACGAAAATGAAATACCCTGCCCAACTTGCCAGAATCTATAATTTGTTTTGCCAGGGTAATAGCAGGTATTCTGCGGTAGTTGTACCACACCGTGTTTTTAACATTGCTCTTCTTAACAGCATCCACCATCTTCTGACCTTCAGCTAATGTGCGGGACAATGGTTTTTCACAAAGGATCATCTTGCCTGCCTCAGCTGCCGCAATGGCAATTTCTGCATGCATATTGTTTGGTACGCAAATATCTACCGCATCAATATCCTTTCGGGCTATCACAGCTTTCCAATCCGTTTCTACCGACTCATATCCCCATTGATCCGCAAATGCTTTTACTTTATCAGCATTGCGTGCACAAACCACTTTTAATACAGGCCTGTGTTTTAATTCTGGAAAAAAATCGCCCACTCTTTTATAACCATTAGTATGCGTACGGCCCATAAATCCACAACCAATCAACCCTATTTTTAATTCTGCTTTATTGTTCATTTTATTCATTTGAAAATTCAATAAATCTATTCAATCATTTCTCATCATTCCATCCATGCAGCTCACGAACTTTAATCATAGTAGCCAGGATATCGTTCCATGTCTGCTGTTGCATCATCACTTCATTGGGAAACATACAACCATCCCAACAAATATGTTTAAAGGCTTTTGTCAGTTCGCCTTTTTCATCGCGGAGCCAATAACCAGCATCCCTGGCTATATCCAGTTTTCCGTTTGGATCATTTGCCTGGCAATGTCTCCCTGTTTTTTCATGCGAGCCGGTGCCATGTGCAGTTCCATCATTTTGAGCCACATGAAAATCGATCGTCCAGGGACGAAGTGCGGCCGTTAATTTTTTAAGTCCTTGTGATAAAGCTTCCTGATCATTCCAGTCAAAATCATCAGGGAGAATCCGCGACTCCGGTGCATTATATCCCAACAGGTATAAAAGTGTATGAGACATGTCTGCCTGGAAACCAATATTCGGGCGGTCAACCGCTTCAAGAGTTTCCAGCATATTTTTCCAACTATGCATAGCACCCCAGCATATTTCTCCTTCGGCCGCCAGTTTTTCACCATACTCTTCAGCCACATCACAGGCTTCACGAAATGTTTGCACAATTAGTTTACTATTGTTAACAGGATCGGCAGCCCATTTTGCCGTACTGCTTGCAGAATCAATTCGGATAACACCATAGGGACGAATTCCCAGGTCCTTTAACTGCTTTCCATAAATACAGGATTTACGAACCTGCTCAACAAAATTTGCACGTTCTTCTTTACTACCCATAGCCGGCCCGCCCCAGATGGGCGCCACCAGACTACCAATGACCAGGTTGTGGGCACTCACTTTATCTGCTAAAATCTGGATGCCATCTGCATCATCCAGATTAATCGATGGATCAAAAAGACCAATGTCAACACCATCAAATTTTACTCCGTTTACCTCAGCAGTAGCCGTCATCTCCAGCATTTTATCCAATGAAATGGGAGGTTCTGAATCCGGACCCTTCCCTACTATGCCGGGCCATGTAGCATTATGAAGTTTGGGATAATTATTCTTAGCCATAAAATAAAAAATTAATCAGAATTATTTATTTACAAAACAAGATCAGGATTTCCAGGACCAAAATGTTTCAGTATTACAATGGGATCAGTTGTAGAAGGATTACTTATCTGAACACCCTCCATTGCTGCTTTTTCGCTAACAAAAAATTCATCATTGGTTAGCTGGCCATAACGTATCAGTGCCGGTGTTTCAATATCCCAAACGCCAAATTTGCCGTGCCCCTGCATTACAATTATTCCATAGCAAGCGCTATCTTTTATATTTACGGATTGCCCGGGGAAAACAGTTAATTCTTTTGCACTGAAGGCATCTGATTTATAACAGACCCAATTTTCAATAAATCCTTCCGCTTCCATTTCTTTAATCGCTTTTACTGGCAGAGGGCGCATAAAACGGGTTTCTAAAATATTGTGATCAATATTCAGATCCCAATCAATCACTTCCATCAATTGATCGTAGTCGCCTTTTTTATCTTCCGGCGTCCCATTCCATAATAGTTCTTCAGGAATGATCGCTTCATTAACCAGGGATTGATACATCGCAAAAACATCAGATGCTTTTTGTGGTTCATAAGTACACATACTTCCGGGGGCATGCAGCATACCGGGTGGAACATCCCAACCTGTGCCGGGTTCTAATTTAAATGCCTGTGAATAGGTGGTTATTTTATTATCTCCTTTTGTGAAATTGACAAGGCATTCCCTGATCTGCTCTTTTGTAGTACCCGGGGCAATTCCAAAAAAGGTATAGGGAAAATCGCCTCCATGATTATTCAGTTGCGGGGGAAAATAATAAGCTTCGGGTTTGCCTTTCTGCCCAATCAATGCCGCCTTTTCATCATTGTGATGAATATGATGCGGAAGCGGCCCCATATTATCAAAAAACTTTGAGTACATGGGCCAGCTATTGTGCTCGTTCCATAATCTTTCGCCAATCAGTTCCCCTTTCAATTCATCAACAGCATCCTTTAATAAAAATTGTTCCTCCTTTTTACCATTGTTAAAAACCACGGCGCTTAGCCCTTCATTTTTTCCTGTAAGCGGACCATTTTTTGCAGGAGTGGTTGAAGAGAACCAGCGTTCATCAATTCCCCCTCGCTGCCCGCCCAATACATAATAATCATCCGGATGTAATTTTATTCTTCGACCGGGAACACAAAAGGACCGGGGTACCCAGTTTGGAGCCAAACGTAAAATACCTTTTCCCTGGTCCAATGCTTTTTGGGCCAAACTTATTTTTTGCGCTGTTTCCATTTTAAAATGATTTTAATTGTTGATCTGATTATTATTTTTTAGAAATTCTTTTATTCTTAATTCATCATTTACTACTTCCATTTCCAAATCATAAACTTTTTTTTCTCCGGGTTGCAAAAAAATCAATTCATTTGTTTCTCTTGCCATAGCCTGCCCGATCACTCTATGGGTTCCCGGTTCCAGGCCGGTAACATATTCTCCTTTGCCCCAATGCTGCCAGTTCGTTAACCAGGGCAATTGCTTTTTCTGAAACCGTAAAACCATGGCCATACTTATACGGGAGTTGTAAAGTCCGCAGCTACATTGACCTGAACTATCTGCCTCAGCATCGATAAATGCAACAGCCTCGCCGCTACCGCTGTGCTCCTTTAACGGAGAGGGGCATTTTCGAAAATTATTTCCTTTGCTGAAAATCTGATTATTAATTCCACCTTCACGTGATTGCCATTTTCCCTTCCAGATGATATCCGTTCCTTCATCAACCAGGGGCCAGCCAAAATTGAAATGATATAAGATCATGTGCGGAGCTAGTGTATTTCCGCGATTAATAATTTCATCATGAATGCGAATAGAAGGCATTCCGATCGTTCCCGAGATGGTTCGCTTTAATTCAAAGCAGGGACCAAATATTTTTGTCTGTTTCATTGTTCCGGTAATGCTCATTTCCATTTTTCCGGCAACTGGATCGGGTTGAATAATGGACTCTATCTCTGCAGAGGTATTGCTAATTAATCCATGGAGCCCACGTTCTCCATATTCATCTTTTTCAGGTCCTCCCATATGATCGAGTCCGCAGGTAACTAATAGTCCTCCACCAAAAGTGCGCAGCCAGTCTAATCCCTTATCTGAAAAAGGTTGGGGGGTGGTGATACCTGCATGACTAAGCCATGTAAGGCTATGCTGGTTATAAAATGCATCTGCGATATCCATTGCCCGGTCCAAAACAATTTTATACCGTAAACCTGTACCCGTATTGAACCACGCAATCCGGGTTCCCCTGCCCGGGCCATTATCAATAACCGAGGTTTCTATTCCGCCCAGTTGTGCCGGGTTGGATATTTTATCTTTCCAGCCTGGCTGTAGATTTATTTCTTCTTTATTATTCATACGCAATGGCAAACAAGGTTACAATACTTCTATACTAATGCTCCATTCAACTTTTTATGCAAATTCAATTTTCCGTGTTCATTAATGTCTTTTTGATATAGTGTCTTTATTGCTGTTGAATATTTTCTATTTCGAAAAAATGGTGTCCTGTTTATTTCCGCCGGATTTAAGATAAGCCAGCAAATCTTTTAGCTCTTCATCATTCAGCCGGTTGATCATACCTGGAAGCATAGGTGATACTTCCGAAACCCTGGTTCGTAATACCTCTTTTTTTAAAAGCTCCCTTGTTGTTTGCGGGGCGAAGGGGTTTTGAGAAATTATATATTTATCATCGTCC
>JBPPMM010000399.1:0-4235 GCA_051306075.1 Chitinophagaceae bacterium | reverse complement strand
AATATCCCCGGCTATCTTTTCGGTGATCCGCGAGATAGTAGAAGTGGATACCTCAAAGTTATAAACCTCGCGTATCTGCTCTTCAATATCGCTATTGCTCATTCCCTTGGCATAGAGCGATACGATTACGTTTTCAATCCCATCGACCATGTTGCCCCGCTTGGGCACGATCATGGGGTTAAAGGTGGCCTCCCGGTCCCGAGGGACCTGGATCTGGGATTCCCAGAAGGAAGTCCGCACCTTCTTTTCCGAATAACCATTGCGGGTATTAGGATTAGAGGACCGCTTATGTTTCTCATAATCAAGGTGACCATCAAGCTCCCCTTCGAGCATTTTTTCAATGCCACGTTTCTGCAATTCCTTTAAAAACCCGTTGAGCTCGTCACCGGTTTTGAACTGCTTCAAAAATTCATCGTTGAACAATTCTTCTTTTTTCATCACTGTGTAAAATTTAAAATTAATCAAAAAAATAGCGGGGGCCGGCCCCAGTCATGGTCGGAAGATTTTTTCTTCCGACTTTTTTGTTTTATAGCATGCACCCAGAAAGAACCAATCATCTGATTATCAGTGCTTTAGTTTGTTTTTATGAGATTATTTTCGTATCTTAACGTCTGATAATTAACTTGTTATGTCAGTATTTAAGGACCACAAAATTTCAGTTGGACAATTATTGGGAGTTGTTCCCGAGGCCCTTTTGGCCAAGCTATCATCGACCACTAAAGTAGATTACTATACAAAGGTGCTTCATGGCAAAAAAATGTTCTATTTGCTACTCTATGGTATTTTAGAGAATGAAAAACTGAGCCAACGTACTTTAGAGGATACTTTCAACGATTATTTGTTCAAGACCCTTTTCGATTTGGATAAATCGGAAACCATAAGACGAAGTTCCATTTCTGAAAGGTTGTCCAAGATCGATTCCGATTATTTCCATGAAATATACCAATGTGTTTACCGGCAGTTTCACGGTGCATACCCTAACAAGGCCAGTGAAAAGTATCACTTGATACATGTTGACAGTTCCATGGTAAGCGAGGCTTCCGGAAGATTACTGGAAGGCCTTGATAATAAAAGTGGCAAGAAGTCGGTCAAGTACAGCGTTGCATTCGATGGTCTATTGCCTTGCCATTCCAAGGTGTACAATACCGCAAAGTATTCCAGTGAGGACATGGCCTTGCCCAATGTTATAATGGACCATATAAAGCAAGATACCCACCACAAAAATATCTATGTGATAGATAGGGGACTTCAATCCACGGGAACGATGAAATCGCTCAATGATGATTCTGTTTCTTTCATCGTCAGGGCAAAAGAAAATCGAAAATATGTAGAGCTACGATCATTGCTCCATAAAGACCAAGACCTGGACCTGGGAGACCTGACCCTTGTTAAGGACAGCAAGGTGAACCTTTATACAGGAAAGGCCATAAAGAACAAGAAGGGCAATATTCATCACAGGGAAGAATTGGTGGAGACCCCCTTTCGTTTGATCGTTGCAAAAACCAAGACAGAAGATCCGAAAGACTTTTGGTTCATTACCAATGACTTTGATCTCTCCGCCAAAGAAATTGCACATGCCTATCGAAGACGTTGGGATATCGAGGTGTTCTTTCGCTTTATCAAGCAAGAGCTCAACGTAAGTCACTTGGTATCGTTGAATAAAAATGGAATTGAGGTCATGCTATATATGACCTTGATCGTTGCGATGTTGGTCTTGATCTATAAAAAAGCAAACAATATAGGGTATAAAACCGCCAAAAGAAGATTTAAAATGGAAGTCAGAAATTTGGCCATTGCGATGATCGTTGTAGTATGTGAAGGAAATTTGGACCATTTTGAAACTTAAAAAAATGGTCGGAATTTCTTCCGACCATGACTGGGGCCGGCCCCCGCTATTTTTTTGATAAGTTTTAAATTTTACACAATGATGAAAAAGGCAGAATTGTTCAATGAAGAATTTTTAAAGCAGTTCAAGACCGGTGATGAGCTGAACGGATAAGAGGACCAAGGCTAGTCCATACCTGTGAGTTTCTTCTCTGATTTGTTATATAGTATCATAACTTTAATTTTTAGAGAAACAAAGAAATCATAAAAAGCACAGTCAGAATTATGAATGTAACCAACCTAATTTTAAATGGCCCCAGTGTGATTTCCTTCATAGTTATGTCTTTATTTATTATCGTACATTACTCAAGTTGTTAAACAAGTTATTCAAAGAGCTATAGCTAAAGCATGCTTTTTTTAATTAATTAACAAAGGCAATCTGTTCCTTGAAATTAACCTCCCCCCATTAAATAGCACCATTTAAAACCAGAGAATTTCGGGCAAATAATTGGTTAACTTTAAGTCGATAAATGGCCTATGAAACCCTCAAAAATTACAGAATCCCAGATTGTATTTGCGATTAACCAAGCGGAAACCCGAATGCAGGTTGCCGAGGTTTGTCACAAAATGGGTATCATCGAGGCGATGAACTACAATTGGAATAGAAATATGGTGGTCCCGGGGTCTCGGAATTGTGCAGGCTCACCAACCTGGAAGAGGAGAAATCATGGATCGGATCCCCGAAGATATCCGTGATTTGAACCAGTTAGAAACGGATTATTTATTTGATGACAATGTGAACAGTGTTGGGTCCATGATCATGCATTTGGTGGCGACGAAGCATATTGCCATGTTGAAACTTTAGAAGAACACCAGTGGTCTGGTGAAGAAGGAGAATTTTGAGCTGTTGCGACTGGTTTGAGCTCAGTATCAAGAGATTAGCTAAAAGTGTAACCCATATAATATTATTTGGATCAATTGGATCAGGTCCGGGAAAAACACTCGCCGGGCTTAAAGCCATCGATGATGCCTGGTTTGCGGCCAGAATAGATGAGAGCATGAACAACCATTGGGCATGGTTTCATATTTTAGAACATCAGGCCAATCATATGGGACAGATCGCCTTAGTAAAATAGAGGCTACCTCAGTAATACGGTATAGTCTAATTGCGGAAACTTCATATAATTTTGGTAGAGATATAAAAAGGAAAATGTAACTTATCATTCGTATTGAGTATATGGAGCGCACCAACTATCATATTAACAGGCGCAATGACATTATCACAATAGTGCTCATAGGGGCCTTGTTGGGGCTTATTTATTCATCATTTTCCGATGGTTTTGGGGTACTATATCCACATATTAACACGATAATTATAGGAATATTAGTCGGTGGATTACTTTCCTATCTGGAATTCTATTTTTTCCCGGAAAGAAGCCGGAATTTTAAGTTTATCAGCCTTGTATTGCTTCGCTCGGGCATCTATATTCTGCTCATCATCTTAATTGTATTTTCTGTTTTGATGGTTTCACGGATGATCAGATTAAATATGGGCTTCCGCGAAGTATTGGCGAGTGATGATTTTCAATTCTATCTCATTCATGAGGATTTTAAAGTGGCGGTAGTGTATACGGTGGCCTTTGCGTTTATCATTAACTTCAGCCTGTTGATGAGCCGAAAAATTGGCAGGGCTACCATGTGGGATATTATTTCTGGAAAACATTATAAACCCACCTCGGTGGAGACAATCTTCATGTTCCTCAGTATTCGTCATTCAGATCGGATCATACGCAAAATAGGCCGACTGAAATATCATCTGTTCCTGGCAGATTTCTTTCATGATATTACCCAGCCCATATTGGCATACAATGGAGCAATTTATGAATATGTAGAAGATAACATCGTTGTTTCATGGAAGCCCAAAAATGGATGTAAGAATTCCAACTGTATCAGGGCTTATTTCCAATGTAAAAATAGCATCAGGGAAAAGCGGGAGTACTACTATACAGCGTATAGCTTCGTCCCTGAATTTGTTGCGGGATATCATGTTGGAAATGTGGTTCGGGGCGAGCTTGGAGTAATAAAAAGTCCATTGGTCTATTTCGGGGATGTAATGAATACAACTTCCAGGATTAAAGATCACAGCCTGGGTTTGGGAAACGATCTCGAACTTTCGGCACATTTAAGGTACCGTCTGGATATTCCTGATATTTTTCATATTGAATCTTGTGGAAACATAAACCTCAAAGGAAAACGTGATGGCATGGAGCTATTTAAAATTTCCGAAAATCCGGTATCCGTGAACTATAAGGGATGAAGTATAGGGAAGATAATATAAGAAATCTCAGAATGGCCTCAATAATTACGGCCATAGGAGCATTTTTAGGCCTGCTTTATCCCCTTATTGCGGG
>JBPPMM010000301.1:0-27327 GCA_051306075.1 Chitinophagaceae bacterium | reverse complement strand
ACTTATTTTCTCCCTATCATGAATAGATCAAACTTTAATAAAGAGCAATGAGCATATCAAACACCACAGACAAGCTAACTGCTATACGCAAATATTTTGATAGCGGCTTTACAAGACCCTGTTCCTTTCGTATGGAGCAACTGCAAAAATTAAAACGGGCCATTCTTAATCATGAGCAGCCATTGTATGATGCACTCTACGCCGATTTGAAAAAAAGCCCGGAAGAAACCTGGGTTACCGAAACCGGATTTTTGCTTAGCGAGATTAACCATACAATAAAAAACCTGCGCCGTTGGATGCAGCCGGAGAAAACTGCCACAAACCTACTGAACCTTCCATCATCGAGCTATGTGATAAGAGAGCCCTTGGGCGCCGTGTTGATCATAGGCCCCTGGAATTATCCGTTACAATTATTATTTACGCCGCTTGTTGGAGCTATGGCTGCAGGAAATTGTGTGGTATTAAAACCCAGTGAGTTTGCACCGGCAACTTCTGCCGTTATGAAAAAAATAATTGAAGAAAATTTTTCTCCTGATTATGTTTTTTTTGTTGAAGGGGATGGAGCAGAGGTAGTGCCACAGATGATTAAAGGGTTTGTTTTTGATCATATTTTCTATACTGGAAGTACGGCCGTTGGAAAAATAATTTATAGAATGGCAGCCGAACATTTGGTTCCGGTAACGTTGGAGTTAGGCGGTAAAAGTCCCTGTGTGGTGGAGAGCGATGCGGATATTAAAATAGCCGCCCGACGGATAGCCATGACCAAGTTTTCCAATGCAGGGCAAATGTGCGTGGCGCCAGACTATGTATTGGTACACGAATCAAAGAAAGATGAACTACTAGCCGGGTTAATATCTTCAATAAATGATTTCTTTGGAGAAAAGCCTGAGCTAAGTTATAATTATGGCAAAATCATAAATGCAAAACAATTTGACAGGATTTTTCCCTACCTATCCCAGGGTCTGATAGTGCAGGGGGGCCGAACGGACAGGGAAAATTTATTTATTGAACCTACAATATTAACGGACGTATCCCTGAACGCAACAGTAATGAAAGATGAAATATTCGGCCCTGTTTTGCCTGTGCTTACATTTAATAATATGGACGATGCAAAAAAGATCATTTCCCTTAACCCCAATCCGCTTGCCTTTTATGTATTTACTTCCTCAAAAAAAAGAGAAAAGGAATGGTTGAATGGCTTTTCCTTTGGAGGAGGATGTGTTAATAATGCAAGCTGGCATTTAACGAATCACCATTTGCCATTTGGCGGAAGAGGATTTAGTGGAACAGGTCAATACCATGGACATTATTCCTTTGAAACATTCAGTCACAAAAAAGCCATAATGAAAACTCCAACCTGGTTTGATCCGGACATAAAATATCCGCCTT
Organism: Chitinophagaceae bacterium; assembly: GCA_051306075.1. Taxonomy (GTDB): domain Bacteria; phylum Bacteroidota; class Bacteroidia; order Chitinophagales; family Chitinophagaceae; genus Terrimonas_B. The sequence goes on along the minus strand of JBPPMM010000301.1, from coordinate 25,938 downwards.
TTAAAGGAAAGCTGAAATTATTCAAATGGGTGATCAGGTAACAGGTATCAAATTTGCCATATCCAAAGAAGGAGAAGAACTAATATTTTTTATAGTTTGGTGATCTGCCAGAAAAATTGGATCCCCAGTGAATCAATCCTAAACTAAAACTGTTTTTTGTTGTTTTGAAAAGTCTGAGCTGTATCTGTTTACTGGATAAAATACTTATTGAAATTTGTTAATAATGACCAAACGGCAGAAAGTATTGAAGGCAGTTTACCCGGCTTTGATGTGGTTTAATAAAATAACCGGTAAAAAATTGAAGATGATGGAAAATAGCGAAAGTACAATTACATTAAGGTCTTTGCATGATCTTACTGTGCACCTGAATAACGGAAATGAATTAAAATTGGAATCCTTTAAGGGAAAAAAAATATTGCTTGTAAATACGGCAAGCAATTGTGGTTATACGCATCAATATGCTGACCTCCAAAAATTGTATGAAACGTATAATGAACAATTAGTTGTAATCGGATTTCCTTCAAATGATTTTAAAGAACAGGAAAAAGGGACCGACGAAGAAATTGAGAAGTTTTGTAAAGTAAATTATGGTATTACATTTCCGCTGGTCTCAAAAAGCAGCGTAAAAAAAGGCATAAAGCAAAATGAAATTTTCAGGTGGCTAACCGATGAAACGCTAAATGGTTGGAATGACCAGGAACCCACCTGGAACTTTTGCAAATACCTTGCTGACGAAAATGGAAAGCTGATAAAATACTTCGACACGGCCGTTTCGCCACAAAGCGAGGAAATAAAAAATGCTTTTGAACTATGAACTGGGTTTTATTAATAATAGCAGGTTTATTTGAAGTAGGATTTGCCACCTGCCTGGGCAAAGCACGGGAAAGTAATTCCAATACCGCTTTGTGGATGACCGGCTTCCTGTTATGCCTCGCTATTAGTATGTTCTTATTATACAAAGCCACGCAAACTTTACCCATTGGTACTGCTTATGCAGTGTGGACTGGCATTGGCGCGGTAGGTACTGCTTTAACAGGAATATTGTTTTTTAAAGAATCGGTTGATTTCTGGAGGATGCTTTTTATTATTACGCTAATAGGGTCAATCATTGGATTGAAAGCTGTTAGTTGAAACTTTAGCTTATCACCCCCATTTTCTTCATTAAAAAAGAAGCGCTGAGTTTGGTGCATACGCCTTCCTTCAATTTATAATCAAATGTGAGCTCATCATTAATGATCTCCGATTCAAAACATTGGTTACTGATATAGCCATCGTTCTCCTCTTTTAGTTTGGAAACCGTGAGGTCATGAGTAGCAATAATGCCGCAAGCCCGGGAAGCAATTAATTTTCGAATGAGGCCGATAGTTCCGTTATGTTTATCGTTACTGTTGGTACCACGCAGTATTTCATCCAGGATCACAAATGTTTTTTCCCCGGCCTGCAATTCATGAATGATGCCTTGCAATCTTTTTAGTTCTGCATAAAAAAAAGATTCACTGTCCTGCAGTGAATCAGTAATACGCATACTGACATGTACAGAAAACGGATAAAAAATAAACTCGCCGGCACAAACATTACTACCTGCACGTGCAAGAACCAAATTGATCCCCAGAGTTCGAAGAAAAGTGCTTTTCCCCGACATATTAGAACCGGTGAGTACAACAAACCTGCTTTCTGCAAATGAAATACTATTGTTGATCCGCTTTTCTCTTCGGATAAGCGGATGTCCCATATCTTCAGCTACTATCGTTTCGGATAAACTTACCTGGGGCCGGCAAAAGGTTTTGTTATTAAAACTCAGATTGGCATAACTATTCAAAGCTTCCATTTCTCCCGATAGTTTAAGCCATGGCAGGATATGCTGCCCGTTTTTTTGTTTCCATTTTTCCAGATTATATAAAATATGTACATGAAAAAGAAAGAGCCCGTTGAGCAGGATGCTTACTACCAGGTTAATGATGGTTTCTAAATAATTGAATAAGGATGCAAGCCTTGCGATACTATGTGAAGCAGTTAGGTTACCTGATTTCAGCCCCAGCTGCAATTCTTTTAATAAGGGTGATTGAAAAGACTGGCTCTGTATCTGCTTCAATTGCCCCGCAAACTGTTGTAATATTTTTGTAACTGAAGTAGAAACCGAAAGATGAGCCGATATTTTTTTTGCAAAAAAGCCGGCGATGATAAGATTGATAACGAATAAAAAATAAAAAAAGTTGAGCCCTGCTTCCTTTTCCGATATAAAATAGTAAAGAAGACTGGTAATAGTGGCACCCGGAAATAACATGAGCAGCCAGTACAGCATCTTATTTGTAAATCCGGGTTTTGCATTCAACCAGGCCATTAGTTGCTGCATTTCTTTATCCTTTGTGTCTAACAGGGATCCGTGGGCTTGCAGATGCTGACGAAATTCTAACATGGGAACAAGCTCCTGAATAGCTTCCTGCCTTTCCCCAATACTTTTTGTATCCGGCTGTAGTAAGGAATGGGCCAGTGCTTCTTTGCCAAATCCGGAACTTGTCCTGTTGAGATATTGATACAAGCCTCCTTCGCCAAAAATGTCCAGGTCATAAGAGTAGGGGTGATGCGGATCCGTATATTCTTTGCCATCTGCATACACAGAAGGCTGGCCCTCCAGGAAATTTATTTCATTATTATTCAATTTCGCCAGCTCATTATAAAATTCAGCTTCCGCCTTTAACTTATCATATACCCTGATAAAAAATAGAAAAGCCGCCAACAGGAGAATGGTAAAAATAATAATAACACGATCACCTGTTATTATAAATTTATATCCCGAAAAAATAAAGGCTGCAAATAATATTAAACGAAAAACGCTATACCAGCGTAAACGCTGGTTTAATGATCTTGCTTTGCTTTTGTATTTTGAAAGGAGCGACTGGTAGGTAGATATGGGCGGATAGTCAGGTAAACTCTTTTCCGGAATAGAGGATTCTTGTTCTCCTTCTGATTTTAATTTCATTTGTTTACAGGGCATGCGAACGTAAAAACATTGTAAGTTTCAAAATTACATCTATACCGGACATTTTTCATGGTAATTCACCAGTTCAATCGGCGAATGCTCAAATTCATAACCGGCATAAGTAGTAATAATTTCGTCCAGCACTTCATTAATTTCTTCTTCAGTTTTTAAGGTTACCAGGCGGTTGCGAAATTCTTTAATATTAGGAAGCCCTTTAAGATAATTAGCATAATGACGACGCATTTCATTTATGCCCACAACAGGATTTTTCCACTCAACTGATCTCTGAAGATGTTTGCGGCACACGCCTACTCTGTCTTCTATAGTTGGCGGGGGCAGGTGCTCCCCGGTTTCTATGAAATGTTTTATTTCATTAAATATCCATGGATAACCAATTGCGGCACGACCGATCATTATTCCATCCACACCATACCTGTTCTTGTATTCTACTGCTTTTTCCGGGGAATCAATATCTCCATTTCCGAAAATAGGCATCTGAATTCGGGGGTTGTTTTTTACTTTTCCTATTAATTCCCAATCTGCATTGCCTTTGTACATCTGTGTACGGGTACGGCCATGAATAGCCAGGGCTTTTATACCAACATCCTGCAATCGCTCGGCTACTTCTTCAATATTTCGGGTATTATCATCCCAGCCTAACCGAGTCTTTACAGTGACCGGCAGGGAGGTGGATCTCACAACTGCTGATGTCAGCCTTACCATCAAATCAATATCCTTCAACACACCAGCCCCGGCACCTCTCAAGGCCACTTTTTTCACCGGGCATCCAAAGTTAATATCCAACAGATCAGGGTTGGTAACATCTACAATTTTTGCTGCCAGGGATAAACTTTCTTCATCGCCACCAAATATTTGAATGCCTACTGGCTTTTCATAATCAAATATGTCCAGTTTCTTCCGGCTTTTTATTGCATCCCTTATCAGCCCTTCCGAAGAAATAAATTCGGTGTACATAAGGTCAGCGCCTTTGTCTTTACATACAGCACGAAAGGGTGGATCACTGACATCCTCCATTGGAGCCAGTAGTAAAGGAAAATCGGGAAGTAGTATGTCGCCTATTTTTATCATATCAAATGTTGAAATTGGCAGTTGAAAGAAAAATACCGATGTTGCGCCTGCCATCTGTTACCTGTCAACTATTTTTGCCTGGTCCGCTTCCGGCGGAAGCCTGCAAATTTAACCACTTATTGCCGAAATTATGTACGACAACGAATCAAGGGGGATTTCATATACCGCCGGATTTTTTATGCTCCTCGCCTTTACCATAGCCGGTTTAGCTATGGCCTCCCTACTAGGTACCCAAATATGGCACCAAATGACGGGAATTAGGTTTTCGGAAATACCAAATGCCCTGACAAATCCGGCTTACAGTAATGTGATGAAATTTATCCAAAGTATTACCGCTATTATAGGATTTTTTATTCCAACATTGGTAACAGCCGCAATATTAAATAGGAAACCCTTTCACTTGTTGGGATTCAACGCTGCCAATATAAGATCGGGCCAGGTGGTCCTGGTGATCCTGTTGATTGGTTCCTCTTTACTTGTGGCAACTTCTCTTTCATACCTTACCGATATTACTCCTATACCTGAAAGCTGGAGGATTCGTTTTGACAACCTGGAAGAAGAATATAATCGCCAGGTATCTGCGATCATAAATTTAAAAAACGCCAAAGATTATATCATTGCGCTGGTTGTTATGGCCTTTTTACCTGCCTTGTGCGAGGAAACATTGTTTCGGGGTGGCTTACAAAATTTTTTGGCCCGCGGTACATCCCGGCCATGGCTATCCATTGTTGTTGTTAGTATTTTATTTAGCCTTGCTCATTTTTCATTTTACGGATTTTTGTCCCGTTTTTTCCTGGGAATAGTTTTGGGTGCATTATTCTATTATTCCGGAAAGCTATGGTTAAGCATCCTGGCACACTTCATTAATAATGCACTGGCCATTACCTTATTATACATTTCAATTCAACAAGGCAAATCAATACAGGAAGCCATGAAGCAGGATGCCACCAGCTTCTGGGGCATACTGGCAGTACCGGTTGTGATCATATTGTTTATTTTATTTAAACATAGCTCTGTCCGAAGGCGAATGATTTAGAGTCAACTCACGAAAATGAACAACAACCAGTTTGTTTAAAATAAGACCTTATCTTTTCTTCATAAACTACAATTAAACATTTGGGATCAGTATGGCATTCAACTGGCAAACATTCAAAACCCGAACATTAACGGCCATCATTTTCGCCGCAGTCATGTTAACGGGTTTATTATGGAATCAATGGAGCTTTCTTGTATTGTTTTCCATTATACATTTTGGGTGCTGGTGGGAGTATTTCCAGATAATAGAAAAAATTCATGCTATAGCTTTTCATATTTATGTAAAATTGGGTTTAATGCTGGCAGGATATGGATTGATGGTCTGGTTTTGCAGCCCGGCCTTTCAAATTACTGGCTATGGTTTGAAGGAAAATTTTTCACTTCCTTTATCGGGAGCAGGTTTTGCTTTACTGCTAATCGGAATATTTCAAAAAAATAAAATTGAGCTAAAATCTTTCGGCGCCGCTGCTTCGGGGCTACTATATATTTCATTAAGTTGGGGATTGATGCTGAGTTTATATGGTATAGCTAATGTATACTTTAAAGAAAGCTTGTTTGTACTTGAAGCAGGTTCCGTCCCCATCATAATTATTTTAAGTATTTGGATCAACGATACAATGGCATACATCGTCGGTTCCTTGGTCGGTAAAACACCTCTTTCTAAAATTTCACCAAAAAAAACCTGGGAAGGTACTATTGGTGGAATAATCCTGAGCATTGGAGTAGTGAGCTTCATTTTCCCGTTATTCCTTTTCCATTCTCCCGATTTTTCCTTTTCCATTTTCCTTGCATTGATTACTGGTATTGCAGCAATTACGGGAACACTGGGTGATCTTCTTGAATCCAAAATAAAACGCATGGCAGGAATAAAAGACAGCGGCCAAATCATGCCGGGCCACGGAGGTTTTTTGGATCGGTTTGATTCCTTGCTGCTGGCAATTCCATTTGTATGGCTTTTCTTCAATTTTGTTATCAACTAATTCCCATCACTATACAAGCTTACTGCTACTGCCTGTCCTGATTTCATTATATTTGCAACTCAAATTTTTTCTTAAATGACTATCCATAAAGAAGGATATCAAACGATTGCCTGGAGTGTTATCATCTTTGTTGTGATTAACCTTCTTTCATTCTATCTTTTAAGTTTTGATTACCCGGCCATTACCGCTATTATTGCCATTGTTACTTTTGGCCTGCTTCTTTTCCTGGTGTCTTTTTTCCGGGTGCCAAAAAGAAATCCAACTCTAAATCCTCATGCCATTGTGGCCCCGGCCGACGGGAAAGTAGTAGCTATAGAGGAAGTACAGGCAGATGAATATTTTACAGACCGCAGGATACAGGTCTCCATTTTTATGAGCCCTTTGAATGTACATGTAAACAGAAACCCAATAAGTGGAGATATAGCATATAGTCAATACCACAAAGGAAAATATTTAGTAGCCTGGCATCCCAAATCATCCACAGAAAATGAACGGCATAGTGTAGTGTACCGGAAAGATGGAAAAGAAATATTAGTGAAACAAATTGCAGGCGCACTGGCAAAACGAATTGTCAACTATTTGCAAACAGGTCAGAAAGCCAGCCAGGCCGAAGAAATGGGCTTTATAAAATTTGGATCAAGAGTCGATTTATTATTACCCCTGGATGCAAAAATAAATGTAAAGATCGGCGATAAGCCTTTGGGTGGGGTGACGGTGATTGCAGAATGGTAAGACCAACTAACAGACCAGAAAAACTTCACCTGCTTCAAAAAATATCTTCCAATTCTTTTAAGGAGTTCACGGTAAAAGTTGCATTAACAGCAGCACTGATACCAGTATGGTTAACAAAAACCTGGTCGATGCCTGCATTGATGGCCCCTTGTATATCCACTTCTATTGTATCGCCAATCATAATACTGGATGCCGGGTTGGCATTCGTTTTTTGAAAAGCATATTCAAAAATTTCTTTATTTGGCTTTAGACTGTTTGATACTTCAGAGGTAATAACATCCCCGAAAAAAATATCGAGCCCCGAATATTTCAGTTTATTATGCTGCACTTTTTCAAAGCCATTCGTAATTAGGTGCAACTCGTAATTCTTATCTTTCAACCATTGCAATATTTCTTTGGTATAAGGGAATAAAGTATTTCTTGTTGGTAATAAATCTAAAAACTGAACATTCATTTTTTCACACAGCACATCGTCAGATATCTTAAAATCAAGCAAAGCAAGTCTCATTCTTTTTATCCTTAACTCATCCTGTTTCAATAAACCATTCCGGTATCGCTCCCATAACAGGTCATTATGAACCAGGTAGTTTTTATAAAACAGTTCAAAATCATCAACTCCTCTTGTTCTTAAACTGAGATCTTCATAAAGTGTTTCTAGTGTGGCCCTGGCATTGGATTCAAAATCCCAAAGGGTATGGTCCAGGTCAAAAAAAAGATGAGTATATTTCTTCCTGGGTTTTTCGGCCGGCTGGCCGGCCATCGTCCTGTTTATATTCATGTGTTGAAATGCGGATGTGCATGCAAAGTACGGACAATAAATAATCGGTCAGTAGTGAAGTGAGGATGGACGGTGAAAAAGTTCGTACTTCGCATTTCAAATCCTTCGTTTTATGAATATTGTAATTACAGGTGCATCCAAAGGAATTGGAAAAGCTATAGCTCAAAAATTTGCGGAAGACAAGCAGGGCCATAGTTTCTTCCTTTGCTCCCGTAATATTGAATTACTACAACTAACAGGTAAGGAATTGCAGGGCCGTTTTCCCAGAACTAATATCTATACCAGGGCCTGTGATATGGGCATCAGGGAAGAAGTGAAAAAATTTGGTGAATGGATATTGCAAATGGCCGATACGGTAGATATTTTAGTGAATAATGCCGGGCCTTTTACCCCTGGAAATATTTACGATGAAGAGGAAGGTGTGATTGAAGAAATGATGCAGGTTCATTTATACGGCGCTTATCACCTAACCCGGGCATTATTACCAGTAATGATGAAGCCTCAGTCTTCCGGCACGGGTCGACATATTTTCAATATTTGTTCTATTGCATCTTTAGGAGCTTATCCCAACGGAGGTTCTTATAGCATCAGTAAGTTTGCTTTAGACGGTTTTTCAAAAAACCTCAGGTATGAAATGAAACCACATGGCATTAAAGTCACTTCTGTATATCCCGGCGCTGTATACACAGATTCGTGGAGTAATACAGAAATAGATCCTAACCGCATTATGGAAGCAGATGATATTGCCAAAATGATCTATGCCACATCCCAGCTTTCCCGCCAGGCTTGCGTAGAGGAAATTATTATCAGGCCGCAATTAGGGGACTTATAATAATTCACCTGTGGGCCAGGGCCAAAAACGATTAACAATCCAAAACCCCATTCATCCTAAAAAACATCCTCATGTACGATAGCTTTTTATCTTTACTAATGAGTTGTGGATGAAAAAGGTTGTTCTCCATATAATGTATTCCCTTCTTTTAATTACACTTTCCCATACTGAGATTGATGCACAGAATGGATTTAAAACGATTGTAACAAAAGGACCTATCACCGTTGGTGAATCTTTCCAGGTACAATATGTACTCGAAGACTTTGGCACCGACAGTGAATTTTTCGCTCCTGATTTTAAAGAATTTCGTTTTGTAAGCGGGCCCAATATCTATAACGGATCTGAGTTTGGAACCAGCCGGAATAAAAAAATAAAAAATATTGTTTACACCCTGGCGGCCCTAAAGCCTGGAAAATTCTTAATACCCGCTGCTTCAGCAAGAATTGAAAATAAGTTAATCCGGGGAGGGCAAAGCTATCTGAATGTGATCAGCCACATTGATGCCTTTTCAAAAATCAGGAAGCTGAAAGCCGGGGATATGAACGATGATACCTTTTTAGATGCGGCTGAAGATGTATATGCAAAAATCCATCGGAATCTTTTTATCAAAGTTTTCGTGGACAAAAGAACTTGTTTCGTGGGTGAGCCTGTTACAGCGGTATTCAAATTATTCTCCAGGCTCAATTCAAAATCTGACATAGTAAAGAATCCGGGGTTTTACGGATTTACTGTACAGGATGTAATAAATACCAGTAATAAACAATCAGACAATATTATAATCAACGGAAAAGAATTTGATGTTCACACCATTCGTAAAGTACAACTATACCCTTTGCGGGCCGGGAACTATACAATTGATGCGATGGAAGTGGAAAATAAAGTTAAGTTCTCAAAAAGCATGGTGAATAAAAAAGCAGAACAAGTGATTATAGAAGGAGTGGTTCCTGGCGATAATGATATGGTCGCCGACAAAAATTCAACAATTGTTGAGAGCAAAATGGCTACTGAAGCAGTAAATATTATTGTAAAACCGGGGCCGAAAAAGAATAAGCCTTCAGAATACAACGGAGCAACAGGAAATTTTAAGATACATTCCTCGTTACGAAAAAATGAATTATCAAAAAATGAGGACACGGAACTTATTGTAACCCTTAGCGGAAAAGGAAACTTTACGCAACTATCAGCCCCATTAATTGACTGGCCGGATGGCTTTGAGGTATTTGAGTCGAAAATAATTGACTCGTTGGATTACAATCATTCCCCAATGAAAGGAAAAAGGGAATTTCATTATCAATTTATTTCTTCCATACCCGGAACATATGATTTGCCAGAGGTAGCTTTTTGCTTTTTTAATACTGACAGTACTATTTATAAAACGATTTATACCCAACCCGTTCAAATTAAAATTAGCAACGCTACAAAATCAATTGGGAAAGTAAAAGAGAAAAATAAAAACAACCCCGGGAAGAATAGTTACAGCTTGGGCTGGCTGGCTCTATTTGTTTCCCTGGCCGCTTTTGTATTAGTATCGTACAGAAGGCTATTTCATAAACCAGCTAAAACTAAACCTGTTCCTACTATACCGGAAGGGCCAACTATTTCGGATATCCTTCAACCAGCCTATACCTTTTCTGGTGCTGACAATAAAACGTTTTATGATATCCTTCGAAATTGCATATGGAACTTCTTTACCCTGCATTTTGGATTGTCAGGCAGTGATATGAATAAATCCTCCTTGTTAAATGCCATGGAGCAGCAAAAGCTTGATGAAAAAACTAAAGCCGGAATTATGAAAATATTGGAACATTGCGAAAATGGTCTTTTTTCCCACTCAGAAGATGCTGTAGATAAAATGGTATTGCTGGAAAAAATAAAAGATTTGCTGGAAACCATTCAAAAGTGATCTGGTATTTTATAAACACTGATCCGCAATATCAGTTCTGCGAAAAGTTGACTTATTTATTCTGAATATTTATAACCAACCCCTCTTACCGAATGAAAATATTTCGGATTGCGGCTATCCTCTTCAAAGTATTTTCTGAAATTGAGAATAAAATTATCAATGGTTCTTGTTGTAGGATAAACATTATAGCCCCAAACAGATTGTAATATTTTTTCCCTGGGTACCACTTCGTTTTTATTCTCGATCAGCAACTTCAGTAACATCGTTTCCTTTTTGCTTAGTTGGATCTTCTGCCCGGATCTTGTTAAAGCTTCCTGTGCTTTAAAGTCAATGATGTTATTTCCAAATGTATAACTGTTGCCAAGTGTCGTTTTATCCTGCAGTTTTTTATTTTTATTGATAAGCTTGTTTACCCGAAGCAGTAATTCCTCAAGATTAAAAGGTTTGGTCAGGTAATCATCAGCACCTTTTTTTAAGCCCAGCACCCTGTCGGAACTACTGTTTTTTGCACTGAGTATAAGTATAGGCACTTCATTGTTACTGATGCGTATCGTTTCAGCAACATGAATGCCATCCATTTCCGGCAACATTACATCTAATATGATCAGGTCAAAATATTCTCCGCTAATTGTATTCAAAGCGGCAGCGCCGTCGAAAGCGGACGTAACATCAAAACCCTCCAGCTCCAGGTTTAATTTCAGCGCTTCATGCAGGTTTTCTTCGTCTTCTACTAAAAGTATGGATGTTTTTTTCTCCGGGCTCATGCTCATTCTATTTTTAATATTCCGGGAATGATTAAACCAGGACTCGCCCGGATCTATATCGCCCGGTTCCATTTTCATCCTGCCATTTAAATATAAAACCGAACCACAAATTTACTTCCATGTGGAGTTTGGTTTGTCACAAAAATGTCCGCATTGTGATCACTGGCAATCTTACTACAAAGGTACAAGCCTAATCCTGTACCCTTTGCTTTGCGGGTAGCTTCATTGCCTATGCGATAAAATTTAAAAAAGATCTTTTTCTTTTCTTCTTCAGGAATACCGGCACCCTCATCAGCAATTTCTAATAACAGAACAGACTCTTGTTTTTTCAATGAAGCCATTATTCTCCCTTCCTTTGGTGAATACTTGATTGCATTTTCAAGAAGGTTATTGATTAATATCTGTAACAACATCGGGTCACCTTTTACATCAGCACCCGGTTCAATTTGTTCTGAGAAAATTCTTTCAGGGAACCTCGTATGGAAATCCTGCAAGCAATCTTTCAACAGGTCAGAAAGATCTAGCTCCTCTTTAGAAAATTGAAACCCTCCTCCATCAAGTTGCGATGCGGTTATTATATTATTTGTCAGGAAATTCAGTCTTGACGTTTCTTCAAGTGTAGTTTGAATAAGCCGTTTTTGTTTCTCTGGGTCAAGTGAATATTTCTGCATTGTTTCCAGGTTAAGCCTGGTTACTGAGATGGGTGTTTTTAACTCATGAGTGATGGCCATCATAAAGTCTTGCTGCTGCTGCTGAAGCTTAAATTGCCTTTTTACAGTACGAAAAACAAATACAGCTGCAATAATGATAAGAGCGAGAAAAAAAAGACCTTCGCTATAATGTTTAATACTGTCTCTTTTGCTGACATCAGCAATGTTATTGTATTCGGCCTGGTAAAGGAGAGGAGAAATGCTGCTATCAATGGTAGCCTGTAATTGTCTAAGTTTGAAATCAGCAAGGGAATTACTTTGTTTTTGCAAAGAAATAAGCCACCAGGCCAAAGCCACTACAATATAAATAAGCATTAACCAATATATAAGGGTGGCCCTTCTGATTTTTTTTCGGTTGATATCGGGCATGTGAGGTTTATTTCTTTTCAATACGCAAGCCAGCGTTCAATACATTTTTCAGGGGATCTTCCCGCATGATCTGTTCAATGGTAAAAGTATAAGTGCCGGCCTTCAGACTTTGTTCCGGTCCCATTTGAATGCGGTGTTCATATATATCATCCATTCCGCTACCCAGCCATCCTTTTTCATTAGTAGCCAGTATAAGGTCCTGCTGGATCTTAATCGCCGAATTATCCCCGGGTCCCTTTACATATACATTGATATAAATATTATTAAAGCTATACTTTTCACTATGACGTAAAACAAAAAAAATGCGATAGGGAGCAGTGGTATCCTTAATGGTAAAGTCAAAAGAAGGCTTAAAGCTGCTTTTCCATTCATGCCCGGGAATCGTTACATTTTTTTCGTAGAGGTCGATGGTAGTGCAGGAAGAAAGAAAGAAGAAAGTAAAAAGGATGAGAAAAGAAATACCATGTAAAAGGTTTAATGCATGATATACCGGATGATCAGTACCTGGTTCGCTATCCAATGGGTAAAGAAACTTTTTCAAAAGAGAATAATTTTTACAAAAGTAGTCATCAACTTTTAAACTTATTAATTCCCGTGACAGCCAAACGGGAGCGATCCTGAAGCCCGCATACTACAAAACGTTTAATACCTGCTCCTTTGCTTTCTCCAACTCATCTTTCATCATCACTACATTCTTCTGAATAGTGGCATCATAAGCTTTAGAGCCCGTTGTATTTATTTCCCGCCCGATTTCCTGCAGAATAAAAGACAACTTTTTTCCTTTTGATTCTTCGGGCTCATTCAATAAGGAAAGAAAATAATCACAATGATTCTTTAATCTTACCTGCTCCTCTGTGATATCAATTTTTTCTATGTAATAAATAAGCTCCTGTTCCAGGCGGTTACCGTCAAAATTTTCCTTGCCTACATTTTCCTCCAGCAATTTGGTGATGCCCTCCCTGATTTTCTTCTGCCTGAGTGGCTCAAGGCGGATGACCTCTTCCTGCCGGTTCAGGATATTATGGATACGAACAATCAATTCTTCTTCGAGGAATTTTCCTTCATCCAACCGATGCTGATTCAGATTTGCTATAGCCAATAATAATATTTCCCTGAAATCGGACCATTCCTGGTCATTAAGAGTTTCACTGCTTGGTGTTATCACTTCGGGCAGTTTTACAAGTGTACTTAATATATGAGAAGGATCCAGGTTGAGTTCCTCTGATAATTGGGACAGTGATTTGTAATATGCTTTCGCCAGGTCTGTGTTAATAGTTACAGGTTTGGCATTGCCGGTTTCTTTCAGGCTGATCATACAGTCTACGCTTCCTCTACCCAATTTTTCAGAAAGTAAGCGCCGGATATCAAATTCAAATGGCTTGAGAATAGAAGGAAGCCGGAGTTGGAGTTCAAACTGTTTCCCATTGAGCGATTTCATATCAACGAGAAAGGTTTTATCTCCTGCATTATTTTCGGCTCTTCCAAAACCAGTCATAGACTTTAACATGGATAGATTTTTTTGATTCGCTATAAAGATATTTTAATTATTGCTTACCAGCCTTTCTATTATATCGGATCACTTTTCTTTGAATTCAATAGAACAATGTTGATTCCGGAAGGGTATATAAGATTCGTTGCTTACTCTGTATTGCCGGTACCCAATTGATTTGGGCAATTCAGGATTTCCAAAATCGCATTGCTAATAATGTCGGTTTTATGAATGCTCCGGGAAATGGAACCGGCATGCCGTGAACTAATTTATTTTCTATTTTGAATCTACTGTAAATAAAAATCCCTCCGATTATTCGGAGGGATCATTATAATGGATGGGTTAGTAAGTACAGGGAAATAAAATTCCCGACACAATATTAAATATAATTTTTGCTTTACAAATGAAATTTATTAAAAATTTTATTCACATTTTAAAATGCCTTGTGGATAAGGATCGCTGTTTTTTATAGAATAAAATAACTCTTCTACCGCAAGAAAAAGGTTATTCCTTTCATTCATGAATATCACTCCTGAATCATCAGCATGCTGTAAAGCTTATGTGTCAACACTTCTATACGAGTGATTTTTTTTCCGACCAATAACTTCATCATCATTTAAAAATTATAAAACAAAATAAAATGGATGCATTGTATACCCGAAGTCTGCCCCGGGATGGAAAAAAATAGTTTTAAAAAAAGCCAACGCTGAATGCTTAAAAAGGTAAAAAGGATGCCTGATTTCTTTTCCGGCTCTTTATGTCTGTTACCTTTGACCAAATTTTTTTGTCATGCGTTTTGATAAACCTGTTCCGCTTAAACAAATTGCCCAACTGATCCGGGCAGAACTTATTGGAAATACAACAGCTTCGGCATCGGGTATAAATGAAATACATAAAGTAGAAAAAGGTGATCTTGTTTTTGTTGATCATCCCAAGTATTATGATACCTGTGTTCATTCTGACGCAAGTTTTATAATTATCAATAAAAAAACAGACTTTCCTTCCGGAAAGGCTTTGCTCATTACACCGGATCCGTTTGAAGCATATCAAACCATTGTAAGCCATTTTCGGCCCTTTACTCCTTCTATGAATATGATCAGTGATTCATCATCGGCAGGGCCCGGCACTGTCATCATGCCAAATGTATATATTGGCAATCATGTATCAATTGGAAAAAATTGTATTATCTATCCAAACGTAACCATAATGGATCATTGTGTGATCGGTGATGATGTGATCATACAAGCCGGTGTCATAATAGGGAGTGACGCTTTCTATTATAATAAAAAGACCAACCGGGAAATTCATTATAAAAAAATGACAAGCTGCGGTCGTGTGGTGATAGAAAACGGGGTGGAGATCGGGGCAGGCTGTACCATTGACCGCGGTGTAACATCCGATACATTCATTGGCGCAGGTACTAAAATTGATAACCTGGTACAGATAGGTCATGATACGGTGATTGGAAAAAATTGTTTGTTTGCCGCCCAGGTAGGTATAGCTGGTGCTACAACAATTGAAGATAATGTGATTCTTTGGGGACAGGTAGGTGTAAGTAAGACTCTTACGATTGGAGCAGGCGCTGTTATCTATGCTCAAAGCGGTGTAAAGGATTCTATAGCCGGAGGCAAAGTATATTTTGGATCGCCTGTAGAAGATGCAAGAGAAAAGATGAAAGAGCTGATCTGGATAAAACGAATTCCATTGCTATGGGAAAAAGTGATGGGGAAAAAACATTAGGAATAACTACAGAGGTTTTTTATCCTCATCCTGTTTATTAGCAATTATATGTCTCATTTTTTCAAAGCTACTATTGCAGTTCATAATCATATGGCAACTGGTCGGCCAGATTCTTCCAGCTCCAGTATCCCTGGTTGATCCAGTCTTTCTGATCATAATAATAACCATTTTCCTTAATGGCAATTGCATCCGTCATGTCAATATAAGATATTTGGATAGGGACGTTTTTGGGCAACTTGAATTGCTTCAGATACTCGGGCTCCGGCTTCTTTTTTTCATAGGTAACACTAAATTTGCGGGGGTACCATAATTCTATTTGCATCGTGCTATCCAATGCGCCATAATATAAGGTATCATATACATCGCTTATCTTATTGAATTTTTTATTGTTCCTCTCGTCCAGCAGATCAATAACAAATCCTTCCTCAGTTAATATACTGTCATAGTAGCTCCTCATAAAATGCAACTTGGAACCATAGTAAGCTTTCTCCCTGTTAGTCAACCATACTCTTTTCAGACTGTCGTTATCCGTCTCTATTTCAGAATAAAGACAAAAACCCCTGTAGGAATTGATATCCGTATTATAATTATATATAAAGGAGTCCAGTTGGTAACGAAGATTATAACCCAGTGCTTTATTTTCTAACTGTAAGGGGTCAGTGGCCAGCACCCGGAGTTTATTACTTTTTTTCAGAAGATAGAATTTCAATACTTCCGGATTCAGTAAAGTTGTCTTTGCTGCGTTGGGTGTATTCCCAATGAAATGTTCTACAAAAAAACGGCCATATTTCTCCCAGCCATCTTTTACCTCATTACTGGTTTTTATGATCACTTCTCCTAAACTTTTTTCTTCCTTTGCTAATTCAATATCCGGAAGCCGGTTATCACTGTGCGTTATCTGAACCTGCCTGGTCTGGTAGCCGGTATAGCTGATGATGAGTTCATACCCCCCCGACTTTAACTGCAGTGAAAATTCACCTTCCCGATTAGTGGTAGTACCAATGGTTGTGTTCTGGCAATATACGGATGCACTGTTCAATGGTTCCTTACTTTCCGCATCAACAATTTTACCGGAAACTGAGTATTGGGCATTTGCAAAAAAGGAGCCTAAGAACAAAAGAAAAATAAAACTTAACCTGGTTGTATACATAGAAACTGAATTAAGAACTAAAGATACTATCGGCCTTTTGTCAATGGGATAGTAATTATGCAGTGAAAATTACCAGCAACCAAAATATTAACAACTGCCAGCCTGATTTAACGCTGGTTCTTTACCAATTAGTGTGGAGATCGCACCAGCCCCTCCAGATATTTTATAGCTGCACTATTTATCGATTGCTCAAGGGGAGTGAATGAAAAATCAGGGATGGCTGCCAGCAATTTTTTATTCTCAAAATAAGTGCTGCTTTGGGCAACCCTGGCACTATCACGGGTCAATAAAGGCGGATTGCCCGTAAAAAGAGATTTTATTTTTTCCAATCGCCAGGCTATGCTCATAAGAAAAGGGGTTGTTTTGTGTGATGGTTTTTTTTTGCCCAGGCTATCCGCTATGGCATCCTGAAGTTTTTTAAAATGCCAGTTGTCGCCATTAACAATGAAACGCTGCTCACTTATATTACTTTCCATTAAAGCCACTGTGGCCCGCGCCGTATCCTGCACATCAACAAAACCATTTATACCAGGTGTATACCATGAAAATTCTTCGTGCACTTTTTTATAGATTGCACAGCTACTGCTATTCCAATCGCCATAGCCAAGAAGGGTACTTGGATTTAATATAACTCCATTAAGCCCTTCACTAATACCGCGCCATACTTCCAGCTCTCCCTGGTATTTGCTCCTGGCATAGTGGGTATTTACCTTAGTTTCCTCCCACTTTTTTTCTTCCGTTACAAGTCCTCCGTTTGCCGTGCGTCCCAATGCAGCTACAGAACTGATATGGACAAAACGACTTATATTTTTTTCTAATGCCAGGTTAACCACATTGGCCGTTCCTTCTACATTAACATGATACATTTCTTTCCTGTCTTTTTTAACAAATGAAACTATACCCGCCGCATGAATAACGGTCTGAATGCCCTCCATTGCTTCTTCCAGGGAAATGACATCGAGAATATCACCTTCTACCCATTCTGCCTTATTCAAAATTTCACTGGAAATATAAGCAGGAAGCTTAGGACTTCGTTGTATAGCACGGACACTATAATCTTTTTTAATCAGTTCCTTTATAATATAGGAACCCAGAAAACCAGTGCCGCCGGTGACAAGTACTTTAGTTGACAAAATAAAAAATTAATTGGCTGCGAAGATAGTTCTTGTTCATTTTTTAAAGGATGCTATGAATTGTAATTATAGTAGCCTTTCCCGGTCTTTCGTCCTAATTCTCCCTTTTCTACTTTTTCTTTTTGCAAGCCGGAAGGTTTTAACCGGACTGGTTTATTCAATTGGTCATATAATGAACAACTAACGGTATAGTTAATATCGTTGCCAATAAGATCCATTAATTTAAAAGGACCCATTTTAAAACCGGTAGCTTCAAGTAAAGTGTCAATACCATCAAAATCACTAATACCTTCTTCTGCCAGTCGCAAGGATTCAATATAAAAAGGTCTTGCTACCCGGTTGACTATAAAACCGGGGGAATCCTTACATACAACAGGCGTTTTTCCCATTTGCCCGGCTAATTTAATTATGCGCCGGGTTGTTTCTTCATTAGTATGATTTGTGTTGACAACTTCAACCAGTTTCATTACCGGTGCGGGGTTAAAAAAGTGCATGCCAATGAAACGCCCGGGATTTTTTATTTGCCCGGCAATGGCGTTTAAAGAAAGGGAAGAAGTATTGCTGGCAAAAATGCAATCAGGTTCATTCAATTCCGCCAACTGGTTAATCAGGCTGATCTTTATTTCTGGTTTTTCAATAATGGCTTCAATAAAAATATCAGCTTTACATTTTTTAAGATCAGTGCTGTATTGAATACTATGTTGTATTTTTTCTTTTTCTTCAATTGTAATTTTTCCTTTACCAGTTAAATATTGAAGTCCATGCTCAATATGTAATCTCGCCGTTTCCAATACATCAAGGTTTAAATCGTGCAGGATGGTGGGAAAACCAGCATGTGCTGATACCTGGGCTATGCCACTACCCATGGTTCCCGCCCCACAAATGCAAATTGTTTGAGACATTGTCCGGAGGTTTATGTAAAAATTATAAAGCCGTTACTCGTTTTACTTCAGCCCCTGATTTATTCAATTGAATTATTTACTAAAAAACATATTGACTGGCCATGGTACATTACAGGACAGGTATGAATGACATTTATAAAGCCGGGATTGAATACTATATCGATGAGGTAAATTGCTTCAGAAACCTTACGTCATTTTCACTGAATAAACGGATATCAGTGATGCCATATTTTAAAATGGCCGGACGCTCAATACCCATCCCAAATGCAAAGCCTGTATATTTATTGGGATCAATGCCGCAGTTGCTTAATACATTGGGATGCACCATACCGCAACCCAATATTTCAACCCAACCCGTTTTTTTGCAAATATTACACCCGCTGCCACCGCAGATAAAACAGCTTACATCCATTTCAGCGCTGGGCTCAGTAAATGGAAAATAAGAAGGGCGGAAACGAACCTTTACATCTTTACCATACATTTCCTTCACAAAAAAATACAGCGTTTGCTTAAGATCAGCAAATGAAACATTTTCATCAATATACAATCCTTCCACCTGGTGAAAAAAACAATGACTTCTTGCACTGATCGTTTCATTGCGATATACCCGGCCCGGACAAATAACACGGATAGGCAGTTTTCCTTTTTCCATTTCCCGGATCTGCGTGTTACTGGTATGTGTTCGCAAAAGCCAGTCTGGATTTTGCTGAATATAAAATGTATCCTGCATATCCCGGGCGGGATGATGTGCAGGTAAATTCAAAGCGGTAAAGTTGTGCCAGTCATCTTCAATTTCCGGACCCTCTGCTACAGCGAAGCCCAGGCGCTGAAAAATAGAAATCACCCTGTTTTTCATAAGGGTAATGGGATGCCGGCCTCCTATTGGTACCGGATCTCCCGGTAGGGAAAGGTCGATATTTATTGATTGTAGTTCCGGGCCTGTTGTACCGTTTTTTAGTTCTTCAAACCTTGTCTCAGTGAATTGTTTGAATTCATTTAATATCAGGCCGAATTCTTTTTTCTGCTCAGCCGGTACATTTTTCATCTCACCCATGATTGCCTTAACAATACCCTTGGTACCAAGATATTTGATGCGGAAATCTTCTACCTCTTTATCAGAGCCGGCGCTAAAGGAACCAATTTCCTTTTTGTATTCCTCAATCTGTTTCAACAAACTTTCCATGCCGGCAAAGATAGGCTAAGACCTTAAAAAGAGGTGGAAGGAAAAAACGATATTTCTGAGAAGTTGCCGCTCCCGAATTTAAAAGTTTAAAAAAAGTATCATTGAATGAAATTCCGTTACTACTATTTTAAATTTCATACCCTTTAGCAAGATATAATAAACATCATGAAGTGGTTGTCGGAAACGGGTATCTTTTCATTTGAGTTGAATCTTGTAGGTTTGTAAAAAATAAAAGCATTCATGTCCGACTATCTTAATATCTCCGATTTTCTTACTCCAATCAACCTTTTTGAGATCTCTCATGATGAAGGCTACAAAGACGGACAAATAGGAAAAATTATTCTTGCATATGAAGAAGAGTTTCCGGATCTGGATGAAGTGCAGATTGTTTTTGTAGGTTGCGGAGAACAACGGGGAAGTGGAATGATAGGTGATGAAAGCAAAGCTCCCGATATTGTCCGCCGTCATTTTTTTCAATTATTTTACTGGCATGCAGATATCAGGATAGCAGATATAGGCAATGTAAAAGCCGGCTCCACTTTCAACGATTCCTATGCCGCATTAAAAACGATAGTGAGGGAACTGATCAATGATGGTAAAACCGTAATCATCATCGGCGGCTCACATGATCTCACGCTGGCACAATATCATGCTTATAGCGATAATAAAAAACAAGTAGAAGCCACCTGTGCAGATGCATTGATTGATCTGAATATGGATTCTCCCTTCCGCCATGAAAATTTTTTAATGGAAATGCTGACATCCGAACCCAACTATCTTCGTCATTACAATCATATTGCTTTCCAGAGTTTTTACGTACATCCGCGGATGCTTGAAACCATGGACAAACTGCGTTTTGATTGCTTCCGCGTTGGACATGTAAAAGAAAGCATGGAAGAAATGGAGCCGGTGATCCGCAACAGCGATCTTTTTTCATTTGATATTTCAGCTATGGCAAATGCTCATGCACCGGCCAGTCGTATTTCGCCAAATGGACTTAACGGTGAGGAAGCCTGCCTGTTATTGCGGTATGCGGGTATGAGTAATACAGTAACCAGTATTGGAATATACGGTTACAATGCAGAACATGACAGCAATGAAATGACGGCAAAACAAATCAGCCAGATGCTATGGTATGTATTAGATGGTAAAAGCCGTGGCAAAAGAGAAGCGCAATTGAATGAAAAAGATTCCTTCAATGAATATCACCTGGCATTTGCAGAAGTAGAAACCACTTTTTTACAAAGTAAAAAAACCGGGAGATGGTGGATGCAGTTGCCCGATAACCGCTATATTGCCTGTAGCTATAAGGACTATTTACTGGCAAGCAGTAATGAAATACCGGAGAGATGGCTGAGAGAGCAGGAGCGGCAGTAGCCTGTACATTTTAGAATTGTATAAATCTTTTTAAACAACAATAACTTTTAATTTGATCAATTCCACTCCTTTTCGATTTTTCCTGATTTCAATCTCCTTCCATTATTTATTTATATCAATCATTTTTAAAAGATAATACCAGCTCAGTATGTATAAGACAAAAATAAAAACCGGTATCTGCTCCTATGGTATGAGCGGCAAGTTATTCCACGCTCCTTTTGTTCAAAACCATCCTGGCTTTGAACTGAAAGCCATTGTAGAAAGAAACAACAATGACTCCAGGGAAAGATACCCGGACTCTAAATTATATCGTTCGGTAGATGAATTGATTGCCGATAAGGACTTGCAGTTGATCATTGTAAATACTCCTACGCATTTACATTTTGAACAAGTAAAAATGGCTTTGCTTGCCGGCAAACATGTGGTGGTAGAAAAACCTTTTGCAGTAACTGTAAAAGAAGCAGAAGAATTAATGGAATTAGCCGAAAAACAAAAAGTACAATTAAGCATTTATCAAAACAGGCGATACGATGGTGATTTTGCCGCAGTAAAAAAAGTTATAAATGAAAAATGGTTGGGCGATTTGAGAGAGGTGGAAATACGCTATGACCGTTTTCGTCCCGGATATGGAGGTAAGCCGCATAAAGAAGGTGCTTTTCCGGGAGCAGGTATTATCTATGATCTCAGCCCGCACCTGGTAGACCAGGCTTTGCAATTGTTCGGCTGGCCCAATGCATTATTTGCGGATGTGTGGAAAATGCGGGAAGATGTGATACCGCCCGATTATTTTGAAATTCTTTTTTATTATAATCAATTAAGAGTACGTCTCAAGGCAACATGTATTAGCAGGGAAACAGTTCCCGGTTATATGCTGCATGGGATGAAGGGAAGTTTCCTGCAAAAACGATCCGACATGCAGGAAGAACAATTATTGTCAGGCACGGTTCCGTCATTAGAAACATGGTGCCCGGCACCTTCGCAACCAGATGGATTATTGCACACAGAAATAAATGGAGAATTGGTTTATAAGCAATTAACATCTGAGCCTGGAAATTATATGGGCTATTATGATGACCTGTATCGCTCATTAACAGGACAAGGGCTCAATCCTGTTCCCCCGGAAGATGGGTTAAAAACAATCCGCATCATAGAAGCGGCAATACAAAGTGCAGGCGAAGGCAGGCTGATAAAATTATAAATGACAAATAATTTCATGATCCATTTACAATATAAGAGACCGGGTTCCTGTTTTCCATTCCTGTTAATTTTTATTTCGTATTTGTTTTTGTTATCCTGTACCAGTCAAAAACAAATTGCAAGATCAGCGGGTAAGGACCTGTTTCATTCAGCTCCTGTACAATCCGCACATATTGGGATCAGTATTTATGAACCCGCTACTCAAAAATTCTGGTACGATTTCCAGGGGGATAAATATTTTGTTCCGGCAAGCAATACAAAAATTCCCACTTGTTATGCTGCAATGAAGCACCTGGGTGACAGTTTAAACGGATTAAAATATGTTACGCTCGGAAAAACCAATAATCAAGACATCTGGATACAGGCTACAGGTGATCCAACATTTCTTCACCCTGAATTTAAAAAACAGCCGGTAGTTGATTTTTTCAGAAAAGATAGTTCGGTTGTATTTGCATGGGTAACTAATAACCAGTGGAAAGACGAGGCATGGGGTTCCGGATGGTCCTGGAATGATTATACAGCTTCTTATATGGCAGAGAGAAGTTTGTTTCCTGTTTATGGCAATGTAACCAGGTTTTTTGGATCAGATAGTGGAATCAGCATTGTACCCGGTAAAATAGAAATGGAGTATAGCACATCAGGAAGAAGCAACACAGTTTTCAATAATAAAAACAGGAAATATAAATTTGGCAGGGCCAAAGACCGCAATCTTTATAGTTGGGATTATTCAGAGTCTGATTTTAAGTATGATGAAATACCTTTTATTGCTTCTGATAGTTTGACCATCCGGTTATTAAAGGACACTATAAGAGGATTAAAAATTTCACTCAATTCAAACATGTCTCTTTCCAATCCAAAAGTGATTCGATCCCAACCAACCGACTCCTTGCTTAAACCCATGATGCACCGCAGTGATAATTTTTTTGCTGAGCAGTCTCTATTGATGGTAAGCAATGAAATGCTTGGCGTGATGAATGATGAAAAGATCATTGATACACTATTAAAAACCGATCTGAAGGATCTGCCACAAAAACCAAAATGGGTTGATGGTTCAGGACTTAGCCGCTACAACCTGTTTTCCCCGCAGGATTTTGTTTTTATTCTTAATAAAATGAAGAAGGAATTTGGGACCGAAAGAATAAAAATTATTTTTCCAACCGGCGGCAGGGGTACACTAAGTAATTATTATCTGGCTGACAGCAATTATATATATGCCAAAACCGGAACGCTTACAGGAGTAATAGCTCTCAGTGGTATTTTATATACAAAAAAAGGAAAAGAACTTATTTTTTCGGTACTGGTAAATAATCACCAGGCTTCAGGAACGGAAGTAAGAAGAGCTGTTGAAAAATTTTTGCAGGGAATCAGAAATAAATACTAAGTCAGGACTTTCCTACATAGCGAAAATTTATACCAGGCCACTGAACATTTTCTCCAACTGATCTTGTTTAAATTCCAAATAAGTGGGACGGCCATCAGGTGATACATTAGGTTGCTGGCAGGAAAAAAGATCTTGGGTCAGATTCCGCATTTCCCGTTCCGTTAATCGCACCCCCGGTTTAATAGCTTGCTGCCTGGCTACTGACCTCACCAGTTTTTCTCTTTTTGAAAACTGGAGATCAGGACTAAAATGTTTGTATTGCTCCAACAACAGATCAATGATCTTTTTTTCATTACCGGCATCCAGGTCTGCAGGAGTTCCTTGTATTACAAATGTATTTTTTCCAAATGGCTCTATCATATATCCCAGGTCTTGCATATCGCTCATTAATTCTTCCAGTATGATTGTATCCGAAGGAGACAATTCAATACTAACCGGGAACATATTTCGTTGGGTGGCTATTGGTTTGCCGAATGCAGCAGCATTTAATCGTTCGTATAAAATGCGTTCATGTGCTGCCTGCTGATGAATAAGGATAAACCCTTTTACTGAAGGAGTAATGATATAAGTATTGAGCAATTGGCTTAGGTCAGTATCTTCCTGTATGATGGATGATTTATGATGAGTGAGCAGCTGTGTACCGGGATGGATTGCACCCTTGTCGTTCTGCCCCGGGTCCCCGGCTCCTGACTTGCTGTTACCATCTTCATAAAAATCTTTCCAATGCTTCAGTTCACTTTTACCGGGAGATTCAATAAAATGCGCCTGGTTTTTTTGTGTAAATCCTTTGAACAAAGAAGTGGAAACCGCAGCGGTTTTTCTTTCTTCTGTAAATGGTTGCTGAATAGATGAAAGTTGCTGAATAGAAGCATCAAGACTAAAATCTAAAGTAGGCGTAATGCTGAATTGGGCCAGTGCGTGTTTAACAGCTGCCTGTATAAAAGCATAAATCAATTTCTCATCTTCAAATTTTATTTCCTGCTTGGTGGGGTGAACATTTACATCCACCACAGCAGGGTCCAGGTCAATAAACAAGGCATACATCGGGAAACTATCTTTTGGTATCATTTCCTGGTAGGCATTCATTACTGCATGATTGAGGTAAGCACTTTTGATAAACCGGTTATTAATAAAAAAATATTGATCGCCTCTTGTTTTCTTGGCTGTTTCCGGTTTGCCCGCAAAACCATATACATTCATATAATCCGTTTCCTCTTTTACGGACACTAATTTGGTGGTATAATTATTTCCTAATAATTGAATAATGCGTTGTTTCAGGCTGCCTGATTCTAAATGAAAAACCTGCTGGCCATTGCTGGTTAGCGAAAAGAATATTTGAGGAAAGGATAAAGCTACCCGGGTAAATTCATCAACAATATGCCGCATTTCGTAGGCATTACTTTTCAAAAAATTTCTACGGGCAGGAACATTGAAGAATAAATTTTTCATGGCAATGCTGGTCCCGTTTGGGGCAGCAATGGCTTCCTGCTTTTTCACCACACTGTTTTCTACTTCAATATAAATACCCGTTTCATCTTCGGGTCTTTTGCTTTTTAGTTCTACCTGTGCTACTGCAGCAATAGAAGCCAGGGCCTCTCCCCTAAACCCCATTGTACGGATGAGAAAGAGGTCCTCAATGGTAGTTATTTTTGAAGTAGCATGCCGTTCAAAACACATCCTGGCATCCGTTTCACTCATGCCGCTGCCATTATCTATTACCTGTAATAATGATTTTCCGGCATCATTTACAAAAAGTTTGATTTCAGTGGCTCCAGCATCCACCGCATTTTCTAATAATTCTTTTACCGCACTGGCCGGCCGCTGAATGACCTCTCCGGCTGCTATCTGGTTGGCTATGTTATCAGGTAATAATAAAATTTTATCAGGCACTATTAATTTCTCCGAAGGCAAAAATAACAATTTGCTTTTTAAGCTACTATTGACTTTTTCATAATATCAAAAGGGTTAATTTTATTGATGTTTAATAAGACAGAATATTTTTATATGAAGAGAATGACAAAAACTTTATTGCTGTTATTTTTATTACATCCTTTTTTCTCTACCGGGCAATACAAAAGCACTCTTCCGGCTGCAGCCTGGGTTGATAGTGTTTTTAAAAGCCTTAGTAAAGATGAAAAAATTGCCCAGCTAATGGTGGTAAGAGCCCATTCAAACCTGGGCGAAGATCATGTAGCTAAAGTAACAAAGGATATT
>JBPPMM010000065.1:0-39764 GCA_051306075.1 Chitinophagaceae bacterium | reverse complement strand
GTACAGTGGTAATATAACTCCGTATTATCCCTTTCAGTATTTTTCTATTAGTAAAATTTCCCCGCAGTTATATTTTTTCCCCGGTATTTCCATAAAAAAATGCATCGCTTTCCAAAGTGCATTTACCTTTTTTTTTCAAAAGCTTCCTTCTATTTTCAACTCCTGGAATCACCACAGCTTTTCCGTCTTTTAAATAAGGCGGCTGAAGAATTAGAATGGGCATTGTGTTCACCTAATCCGAACCTTATGAAGAAGATTAAAATTTTCGTCCTTGCTATTGGCTTGATACTATTTCTTTTTCCAAAAGGCTACGCCCAGGAAAAGTTTAGCAAAATAAAAATTAAACTTCCGGAAAATACTACTGAAAGACAAGCAGTAATTGTTATGATGGACGCAGATCATTTCAATTCAGAAGGCGATGCCATCATTGCTGAGATCAGCGAATTCGCTCAAAATAAACTACGCTCATCCGGGTATGCTTTTGAAGTGTTGATTGATGATGTTACCAAAAATTTTGTAGAACAGAGCAAGGCTTTTTTTAATTCAGGAAATAGAGCCGCATTTGAAACGTCGGCACAATCAATCCGGAATTTTATTTCGACGCCTTCCTTTTTTTCAACCAACGGACTACCTCCGGGTAGCATGGGTGGCTTTTATACATTTTCAGAAATGAACACCCAAATGAATAACCTGGTGGCAGCCTTTCCATCGCTGGTACAAAAAACTTCGATCGGTACATCCATTGAAGGAAGAACCATATGGTGTCTTAAAATTTCTGATAACGTGGGTACCGATGAGAATAATGAACCAGAACTGCTTTACCTGGGTTTGCAACATGCAAGGGAAGCCATTACCGGAACCAGCCTGATTTTTTTCGCACAGTATCTCGCACAGAATTATGGAATCAACCAGTCGGTAACAGATCTTGTAAACAACCGGGAAATCTTCATTGTACCCTGTGTTAATCCCGACGGGTATGTTTATAACGAGATCAACAATCCATCAGGAGGTGGTATGCAACGGAAAAATCGCAGAAATGTAGGCGTGGATGATATGGGTACCAACCGGCAAAAAGGAGTTGATCTCAACAGGAATTACGGAGTTGACTGGAGCGATTGTGCCGGCGCATCATCCAGTTGCGGATCGTCCAATACATCCGATCAAACCTATTGGGGAACCAGTGCTTTTTCCGAACCGGAAACAAGAGCTATCCGGGATCTTTGTTATGCCCGAAATTTTGTAGCAGCTTTTGATCAGCATTGTTCCGGTCCATATTATTCCCTGCCCTTTGGACGAAGGGCTTACCATACTATGTCTGTTACTGATTCAAGATTCTATTCGTTTATACCTTCCCTGATGGGTAAATACAATGGCCACAGGGCAGGTGATAGTTATGCCACCGTTCAGTACGAAGTAGCCGGAGGTGTAAAAGATTGGTGGTTGCTGGGAGATATAGAAAGTTTTCCGGGTGAGGCTAATAAAAAAGGAAAGATTTATGGCATGACAGGAGAAGCGGGTGGTGGTGGTTTCTGGGCGCCCAGTAGCCAGATAATAGAGCTTTGTAAAAACCTTTGTTTCCAGAATATTCAAATGGCCCATGCTGCAGGTTCCTATGTGGATGTTCAGGACCTCGACGATATTGCCCTGACCGCACTAAATCCCAGCCTGGGTTTTAAAATACAAAGGGTAGGACTGGGAGATAGCCCCGTAACCGTAAGTGTTATGCCATTGCAAAATATTCAATCGGTGGGGGCGCCTGAAATTATAAATAGCCTGCCAGCCTATTATGACAGCTATTCGGGAAATATTCCCATTATTTTATCCCCTTCATTAGGGAATGGGCAACCGGTAAAATTTGTTTGGAAGGTGGAAACTGGCGGCATTACGATTTATGATACCGTAACCAAAATCTACAACCCCGTCAATATCTTTTCAGATGATATGGAAGGTGCTTCAGTTACTTCTAACTGGACGGTTTCCGGAGGATGGAATTATACAACAACCTTTTCCAATACGGGAACCAAATCATTAACCGAATCTCCGGGAGGCAATTATACAAGCAACAGTACCCGGATAGCGGCATTGAAGAATGCCTTTGACTTAAGTGATGCCCCGGCTGCTTATATTAGTTTTTGGACAAGACATCGTGCGGAAAATTTCCGCGATATACTGCGACTGCAGATGTCTACCAACAGTACAAACGGTTTGGATGGTACCTGGACAGATCTCGCCGGCCGCACAACCGTTCAGGAAACGAATACCACCAACCAGGGAAGACTGGGAGGTTTACCGGCTTTAACCGGAATAAAGGAAAACTGGACAAGAGAGCTTATCGAAATCCCGTCATCATTTTATTCAAGCAACAATGTGAGGTTCCGCTTTGAATTTAGTTCTGATGGTACATCTGCGAATGATTTTGAAAATGATCTGGATGATGGTTTTTATATTGACAATTTTATGATCGTTAAAACTTTAGCGCCACCGGTAACATTACCTGTCCATTTTCTAAGCTTCAGCGGTCAATTAATAGCTGATAAGACCATTCGACTTAATTGGGAAGCAATTACGGACCAGGACCACGATTATTTTGAAATAGAAAAGTCTGATAACAGCTCCAACTTTCAGGTTATAGGTCGCGGGCCATCTGTTGTCCCTTTCCTTTACATTGACGCAAAACCATTTAATGGGAATAATTATTATAGGATAAAGCAAGTTGACAAAAATGGAATGTTTATTTACAGTAAAACTATCAATGTAAAATTCAATTCAGAAAATTTGATCGTTATGCTTTATCCCAACCCTGTTACCGATTTTGTGAAAATCAGGTTAAGCTCATTACTATCAGAACAATTATTTGTTATCATATCTGACCTGACAGGAAGGAAAATTTATGAAGAAAAAGTTTATCCCGGAATCGGCGAAACTGTTATAAATATTGATCTGAGGTTCAAGTCATCCCCAATGTATATTGTAACCATTCGCAACAAAAAAAATGAAATAATTGCTACCAAAAAATTAGTCAAATAACTACAGACGTTCCTGTTAAATGACACAAAATCCTCTTCACCCCCGAAGGGGATTTTTGTATTTATTTGGTTTCAGGCACCCATTGTGAGGAATTTTTAAAGCCTCCTGGCAGGGCCGGCTTTCATTAATTACGGGAAATACGGTAGGTCTCTTTTTCCCCTTTTAAAACAAAGTAAATTCAATTGGGATATATACTTTTTTGATGTCATATTTCCCGGTTGTGGAAGAAGATTTGAGATAGATATATTAATTTTCGTTGAGTAAAATCCAATATCCTAAACCTGATGAAATTTTTGTCAGAAGATTAAAAAAAAGAATGGCAGAGCTGGTGTGAGCGAACGGAGCGATGAAAAGATTAAGAGTGGAGTCGGTAGAAAAACCTCTAAAATTCTAACTATGAAAACAAACTTTACCCTTGAATTTTATTTGTTAACGATTTCGATACTGCTCAATGCAGTGATCAGCCAGGCCCAATGCCCGGCAGGATCTACCCAGGCCCAATTAAATTGGGATCATATTGATTTTTTACCCTCCAATAATACAAGGTATTCCAGCTTTTATCCTTCCGCAGCATTCCCCTATAATCAAAATTTTACAATAGGTACCCGGAAATTAAATTTTGCAATGGCGCCTTCAGCAAATATCACGTTGAATGGTGAGAACGGAACTAATACTGCACATGCCGGAAGTTTTGCTACCGCTGGAGACGATGTTCAATTTACCACAACAGCTTCGGCAAACACTACCGTTACTATGACCTTTGATGCAAATGTTTCAAATGTTCAATTCTCAGTTTTTGATCTTGATGTTAACCAGCGGGTCAACGTGACGGCCATTAATTCGCTTGGAGTGGCTCAAACCATATCAATTGTCAGAGCCAATGCCGGTTCTGCTATAGCAATTACCGGTTCAGGTTCTATCAGTGCAAATGCAAACGGACCTGCAACCAATTATTCTAACACAAATACTTTCGGAGCAATCAATATTACTGTCGGGGGCCCGGTAAGCCAGGTAGTTCTCAGGTTTTATAATGCCGCGGGAGATTTTTGGTTGGGTGATATCAACGCCTGTGTTACGGGAGCATTTCCCAATAATTACCAACAGATATCCCGCCCATTTACCGGGCAGCCCCAATATGTGCTCGCTGTTGTTAATAATAACATCTATTACGTAGATCCTTCCAGCGGTAAAGGATATTTTTTATTTAATGAGCCGGGGCACGACCGGCTTAATTCTATGGCCTATGATCCCTACAAAAGAGTTGTTTATTATACGTATAGTCTTACCCAGCGTGCGGGATTAAATCCACAGGTTGATAAAGTGCTGAAAAAATATGATGTAGATAGCAAAACGATTTCGGTAGTAATTCCTGATGTGAATACATTTGGAATACCTACTTACGAAAGCGGCGTAGAGTCAGGCTCGGCAACTTTTTATAATGGTTCACTTTATTTAGGGATAGAGGGATATACGGGAACCACGGGCGGTAGTGCTTATGCAGCGGGAAGAAAATCTACCATTTGGAAATTAGACTTTGATGCAGCGGGAAATCCGATTGCTCCTGCAGCCCAGGTTTTTGGTGTGACTGCTGATGACGGAACTAATTCGCAGAATATACATGATTGGAGTGATTTTACAATTTCGGACGGAATGCTGGTTGATTTTGACGGGTCGCAAAGTGGGGGTACCGATTTTTATCAATTTAACATGATGTCCGGATCAAGAGTAAATTATACTCCTTCAGGCGTAGTGCCTAAACAGGTTTCAATAGGATGGGATGAAAATATCTATAATGTTGATTTTGCAATTTCCCTTTACAACGGAACTACCGGCCTGGTAGGGGGAACAACAAGGACAATTTGGTCACCCCTGGGTCCAACTATTCCTACAGGTTCGGCAGCGAGCTGGGGCGATGCTGCAGGTCCTTATCGTCCGTTTCTTGATTTTGGTGATGCTCCTGCTACCTATGATCCCGATCCCTTATCGCCCGCTTGTCATGATACCTTAACTCCCAATGTTGCCAATCAGCGAACGAAAATGATTTTAGGAAATGATGAAGATGTGGAGTGGTTAAAGCGGGGCTTAACCACGGTTGAGGATAACTATGAAGACGGGCTTGCCTTTGTACCTATTTTTTCTCCATCAGCCGGCAATTATGTGGCACAGCTGGATGTTTTTAACAGCACGGGAGTTAATGCTACCGTATGTGCCTGGCTGGATTTTAACGGGAATGGAGTGTTTGATCCCAGCGAAGGAATAACGCCCATTACTGTACCTTCTGCACCTGGGTCCCAAACGATTTCTCTAAACTGGCCAAGCACACCCAGCACCCTTTCCAGCGCTACATATACCTATCTGCGCATACGCATTACCGATCAGGCTTCCAGCATGAACATAAATAACGCTACAGGATATTATGATATGGGTGAAGTTGAAGATTATAGGGTAGTTGTGGATGACATTGTTCTGCCCATAACCATGTTATCCTTTGAAGCTAATTTAATAAAGGATTCAAGAGTTGAATTAAAGTGGACGGCCAGCGAGGATATAAATTTCCCGGGTTATGAAATACAAAGAAGTGCAAATGGTACAGATTGGGAAATTCTTGATTTTGTACCGGCACTTCAGAAAGGTGGTACACAACATTATGAGTTGTCTGACAATAATCCGTTTAATGGTGTTTCCTATTACCGGATAAGACTAAATGGGTCTGAAAATAACAATAGCTATAGCATTACCCGAACCGTTTCACTCATTGATCCATTTACATCCCTGGTTTTGTTTCCGAACCCTACAGTTGATAGAGCAACGCTAACCATTAGGGCCGACCGCCAGGCTATGAAGGGGCAGATCAGGATAATAAATATGGAAGGTAAAAGCATGGCATACCAAAACATCATACTTCAAAAAGGAACGAATAATTTCTCATTACCTATTCAAACTACATGGCCCGCAGGAACCTATTTGGTGAATGTTAGTACCAACGATAAACTGGTCACCCAAAAACTTGTATTAAGAAAATAAATGAAATAAGTTCTCAGATTTTTTTTATAAAAAACAGTAATCAGAGTTGATCCAAAAATATATCTGATCAGTAGTTGATTTACTTGTAAAATTTCCTTCCGGGGCTTTTATACCAGGTACAATTTGCGAAAAAGACCTGCGTGTAAAAGCCATGTACATTTACTTTGTTTTAAAGTGGGTAAGGGGTTAGCTTAGCCGCAAATCGACCCCTTATGAAACCTGATTACTCAACTTTTATTCTAAGTTCCTTTATCATTCTTTCAGCCTGGATATCCACAGATTATGTGATAATGAAATGTGATCTGATCTAAAAATTACCATGATGGTTATGTTTTTCATGGAGAAAATTTCACTTTGTAATCGGGCTGTGTATGAGAGCAACTATACTTAATTTTTTATTTTTCTTATCGCCATTATTTTTTTACGGCCAGATCACAACGTCAATTATAAAAGCAAGATTTGGAGTAGATGCAGATCTCAGGGCCAACTATTTCAATGGAACGGTGCAAACTGGCAATGATGATTGGTTTAATAACGGACCACCCGGAACCGGCGAATTTGTTATTGATACAAGTGGGGCCGCAGCTATTATGTCTGGTTATAATACTGATGCGTCACCATGGCCAAAAAGAATGAGCTCCTTTTACCGGACTATGAGTAAACCGCCCTTCAGCGTAGTCGCCAACAAGCTTTGGGTGAATGCAATTTTTGTAAGAGATTATCATGGTAATGATACTACAGTATTTACAGCCGGTTCTGATAAGAATGGGATGAGCCCCTCCATGTGGACGGGCGGCATACAGGGAATCCCTGACAAAAACGATATTCTGGACATGATGGTGCATGTCAGGAGATCGGGTCCCAATCCTTCAGATTCCTTATGGATGTTTGGCGGTATATCTCTTGCTGGTACCACAGGTAACCGCTATTTCGATTTTGAAATGTATCAGACTGATATAAATTATGACAGAGCCTCCGCAAAATTTTATGGATATGGGCCAGATGCAGGTCATAGCAGTTGGAAATTTGATGCTTCAGGAAATATTACAAAACCCGGAGATATTATTTTCAGTGGTGAATTTCAAAGTGGAAATTTAAGCAGTATTGAGGCGCGGATTTGGGTGAAAAAAACAGACTGGCAGTCTGTTGTACCAGCCTCGTTTAACTGGAGTGGACAATTTGATGGTGACGGATCAGGGGCTGTATATGGCTATGCTAGTATATCACCGAATACGCTGGGTGCCTTTTATACCGGTATGGGTAGCCCCAATAATACCTGGGCGGGTCCATTTGGCCTGGTATTGCAGGATAACAGTCTTGCCTTTACCAATCCGGGGCCTGCGTCAACAACTAATAGTAAATATATCGCCAATCAATTTATAGAATTCTCTGTGAACCTGACCAAATTGGGTTTGGATCCGGTTACCTTATTGGGAGGTGACGTATGTTCTACTCCCTTTAACCGGATTGTTGTAAAAACAAGAGCTTCCGCTTCCTTTACTGCAGAATTAAAAGATTTTGTGGCACCAACCGACCTCTTTCTTGCAGCCAGGGCAGTAGCATTAACTGAATCACCCTATATCTGTAATGATGGATCGGGAGTGGCAGAAATTCATGTTACCAACCCTGTATCAACTTCATTTTACCAGTGGACAACAGCAGACGGAAATATTATTAGTGACCCTGCTACCGGTCCTTCAATTTATGTAAACCAGGCGGGAACATATATTGTTACTCAATATTTAAGGGAAGGTTGTACAGCCTATGCTTCCGATACCGTGCAGATACAGCCATTTTCTTCCTGTTATATTTTGGAAAGTAATCTTGTCTATTTTCATGGCGAGTTAAAAGACAATAAGGCCAAACTCAGCTGGCAGGTAGAAAATAACCAGGAGCTGCAATATTTTGATGTGCAGCGAAGTGGTGATGGATTCAATTTTGAAACGATTAGCCGGGTGATGAAAGATCAATCATTCGTTTCATCGGCAAGTTATAGCTACTACGATGAGCCGGGTTACATCAATGGCCGAAATATATATTATAGAATAAAAATTGTAAGTGCAGGGGGCACTAAATTAATTGCGATAGCCAATCTTTCTATTAAAGCGATAGTTAAAAACAGTGTTTCTGTTTTTCCTAACCCGGTACAAGATATCCTTCAGATACATATATCATCCGTTGCTAACAGAAAAATGAAAATAGATGTATTTGACGCATCAGGAAAATGGGTACTATCATCTTCCTCTGCAATTAAAAAGGGGAATAATATTATCAAGCTTGATGGCCTGGCAAACAGGCAGCCCGGGATTTACTTTGCATCAGTCTACGTGGGCGATGAGTTGTTCAGGCATAAGATATTGCTAACAGGAAGAGTATTAAAATAGATTTTATTCACATTCCATGTCTTCATTTAGCCCGCATTCCTTATTAAAATTTTTCTAACAAAATTTTATAAAAGCCGGATCATTTCGATTATTGTTTCTGAATTTCTGTTTAACGGATAACATTATTGATGCGCTGGTTATTATAACTGCTATACATTTGCATAGCATGTATACCCTCAAAAAATCGTTGGGACAGCATTTCCTGAAGGATGAAAATATCTGTAGAAAAATTGTAGCGTCATTACAGGAGCATTCTTTTAAGCAATTGCTGGAAGTAGGGCCGGGTGGAGGAGCGCTGACTAAATATTTATTGCCATTGAAGGGTATTGATTTTTTAGCCATAGAACTGGATGAGGAAAAAATCGAGTACTTATTAAGAACCTATCCCTCTTTGGAGGGAAAAATTATTCATCAAAACTTCCTGGAACTAGAAAAGCCCTTCAATACCCCCTTTACCGTGATTGGAAATTTTCCATATAACATTTCTACACAAATACTATTTAAAATTCTTGAATGGAAGGAAGATGTACAGTGTGTGATTGGAATGTTTCAAAAAGAGGTGGCTCAAAGAGCTGTTTCAAAAGAAGGTAACAAAGTATATGGTGTATTAAGCGTATTAGTCCAGGGCTTTTTTGACGTAGAATATTTATTTGATGTAAATGAACAAAGCTTTACACCGCCACCTAAAGTAAAAAGCGGTGTGATAAGGTTGTTGCCAAAAAAACAATCGCTGATCATGAAAAGTGAGAAAGCATTTTTTCTTTTAGTGAAAACTGCATTTAATCAACGGAGAAAAACATTGAGAAACGCAGTAAAAGGTTTATTTGATCCCACAACGCTACAGGACGAATTGTTTAATAAAAGAGCGGAACAACTCACTGTTAAGCAATTTGCTGATCTCACATTTAAAATGAATTAATCCGGGAAGTGGTATGAAGAAAGTTATTATTACAGCCAGGGCACATGAATATCTTCAAAATGAACTTCAGAAGCGGGGATACCAATTAATTTATAATCCACGGATCTCCTATGAAGAATTGACTGAACTGATCGGTGATGCTACCGGGCTGGTGGTAACAACCCGGTTAAAAATTGACAGGTCCTTATTGGAAAAAGGCAATTCGCTCCGATGGATCGGCAGGTTGGGAAGTGGCTTGGAATTAATTGATGTTGACTATGCAAAAAGTAAAGGAATACAGTGCGTCAGCAGCCCGGAAGGCAATTCTAATGCTGTTGCTGAACAATCCCTTGGAATGCTTCTCAGCCTGATGAACAATATAAATGCTTCATTTCGGGAGGTAAAGGAGGGCATTTGGAAAAGGGACGAAAACCGCGGTATTGAATTGAATGGGAAAACAGTTGGAATCATAGGATATGGTAATACAGGCAGTTCTTTTGCCAGGTTATTGCAACCATTTGGAGTAACTGTTCTGGCTTATGACAAATACAAATTTGGTTTTAGTGAGGGATATATCAAAGAGGCCAGTATGGAACAGATCGGCAGGTATGCCGACGTTATAAGCTTAAATGTGCCCCTTACAGAAGAAACGTTTCACCTGGCCGATGCGGCGTTTTTTAATAACCTTCGTCAGTCACCTTTTTTTCTGAATACCTCGCGGGGCAAAGTGGTGCACACGGCTCATTTTATAGAGGCTATAAAAAATAAAAAAATAGCGGGGGCAGCCCTGGATGTACTAGAAAATGAAAAATTGGAAACTTACACCCAGCAGGAAAAAGATAACCTGGCCTGGATGCTTGCCCGGCCCAATATCATCATTACCCCCCATATAGCAGGATATAGCCACGAGGCACTTTTTAAAATGGCCAAGATTCTGGCAGACAAAATACCTGGGAATGAATGATTTTGAAGAAAAACAGGGGAGAATAATAATAGTCAAAATAAACTAAGCCTGTTATTTTTAAAATAGTTCATTATCTTTGATCTTTAATAGTGCAACGCTTCAGTAAAGTCTGAGGCGTTGTTATTTTTTTGTTTTCTATCAAAGTAATTTTATGAATATTCAATATGTAACCAAAGAAACATTGGAGCAAATGAAGGCTGAGCTTCAGCATAAAAGAGGTGTTGAAAGGCCGGCAGCCAGCCGGGCTATTGCAGAAGCGAGGGAAAAAGGCGATCTGAAGGAAAATGCTGAGTATGATGCGGCCAAGGAAGCACAGGGAATGTTAGAAGCAAAAATTGCCCTGCTGGAATCGCAGCTGGCAGTTGCCCGGATAATTGATGAATCAACAATTGATACCAGTATTGTGTCCATTCTTACTAAAGTGGCCATTACCAATATAAAGACCAAAAAGAAAATGACTTACCAGATCGTAAGTGAACCAGAAGCGGATCTGAAAGCCGGCAAGATTTCTGTCACCTCCCCAATCGGCCAAGGCCTGTTAGGAAAAAAGGTAGGCGATACGGCCGAAGTTCAGGCTCCTGTTGGCGTCATTAAATTTAAGATTGAGGACATTACTGCCTGATGCCTGTGAATTCAATTTAGTATTCTTCCCAAAGACAGGTAAAATAATATTAAATTCCATTTCAATTCTATTATCCGCCACTGCAGTTACCGGAAATTAATTTTGCCCGGTTTATTCTTATTAAGATGAAATTTATTTTTTATTGCTTTTTGGTTTTTGCCTTCTTGCCCGCATGCTCTCCCAATAATGTAAAGGTGGACAACAGCCTTGAAAAATATTTTACTGAAAACAAGGTTGACGGATGTTTTGCTATGATGGACAACGGGACAGGAGAATTTACTGTTTATAATCTGTCCCGCTACCGGGATAGCAGTTACCTGCCGGCTTCTACGTTTAAAATTGTGAATTCCCTGATCGGGCTTCAAACCGGGAAAATAGTTAATGACAGTATGGTCATCAAATGGGATGGAATTAAAAGACCATTTGAAAGTTGGAATAAAGATCTGTCAATGTATGAGGCTTTTCGTGCTTCTGCCGTGCCCTATTACCAGGAAGTAGCGAGGAGAATCGGAAAAGATACCATGCAATTCTGGCTTGATTCTTTGAGTTACGGAAGCAAAAAGATCACAAGTGCAATTGATACTTTCTGGCTCAATAATTCGTTGAAGATAACACCGGATGAACAGCTCGGTCTTGTAAAAAGATTGTATTTTGATCAATTGCCTTTTTTTAAAACATACCAGGAAACTGTGAAAAGAGCCATGTTGTTTGAAAATAATGCAAATTATCGCCTGGCCTATAAAACAGGCTGGGGGTTTTGGAATGAGGAAACTAAAAGGCATTTAGGTTGGGTGGTAGGATGGGTGGAAGAAAACAGGCATCCCTATTTTTTTGTTTTAAATATTGAATCCCCTCAGAGGGATTTTGATATGCCGGGAGTACGGATGAAGATGCTTAAAGATATTTTAACAAGATTGGGATTTTTTGAGGGCAGGATGTAAAAATATTTTGCCTAAATAAGTTGACCATTTACAAATTGCTTCGGAGTAACATTAATATTATGGCAACCCGGATCCATAGAATAACCTGTTGCATAATTATCCTTTAACAGAAAAGCATTTTGGGATTTCAATTTTTTCATAAGGAATATATCTGGCTTGCAGCCGCAATTGTTTTTATCATTTTTCTTTTTTTCAGGGTATTGAAGTGGAAAAGAAAAGTGATGAAAAGGATTGGTGATCGTCAACTGCTGTCACCGTTGATGGGAGGTTATTCACCCGGGTTATTTAAGTTGAAATTTGGAATGCTCAGTTTAGCGTTTGCGGCTGGCATCGTTATGCTTATGGATCTGCGTAAACCCGGCGGTACCGAAGGTATCAACCGAAAAGGGATTGACTTGGTAGTAGCCCTGGATGTAAGTAAAAGTATGATGGCTACTGATCTTTCACCAGACAGGCTTGAAAGAGCAAAGCAACTTATTCAAAAGTTAATGTCCGTTATGCCAGATGATCGCATCGGGCTTGTTCTTTTTGCAGGAAAGGCTTATTTACAAATGCCTCTTACAACAGATCATGGAGCTGCCCGTATGTTTGTATCAGCAGCAAATCCAAATGCAGTTCCACAGCAAGGAACCGTTATCAGCGAAGCCCTAAAGAGAAGTGCAGATGCATTCAATGCGGCGGAAAGGAGATTTAAGGCTGTTGTATTAATTTCTGACGGAGAAGATCACGATTTGGAGGCCGTTAAAACAGCAAAGGAGATGGCCGATCAGGGTATGATGATAAACACTGTTGGCGTGGGTTCGACGGAAGGTTCTTATATTCCTGATCCACTTACAGGAACCAATAAAATTGATCCTGCCACAGGAGCCTCAGTAATATCTAAATTGAATGAAGATGTTTTGAAACAGGTAGCAGCTGCTACCAACGGCATATACATTCATTTGCAGGAAAGTGAAGAAGCCGTAAAGCAGCTCCAAAAACAGTTGTCTGGTATCGAAGCAAAGGCTTATGGTGATGTATCACTGATGAATTTTAAATCCTATTACTGGTGGTTCGCTGCGGGTATGCTTATTTTATTGTTAGGAGAATATTTTGTACCAGAAAAAAGAAAATAAAATCATGAAAGGCAAATTCCACTTGGCCAGGAAACAATAAAAAATAAACAAATGAAATGCGCTTTCTTATTTCTGTTCGCTATTGCTGTTGGGTTTTCTCTTACTCATGCTCAATCAAAAGGCCCTGAAGAGGAGGAAATAGAAAGAGGAATTCAAAAGGGGAATGAATTGTACAGGCAGAAGCAATACCAGGAAGCCGGTATTGCCTATAGTGAAGCTGAAAAAGGATCTTTCCATGTTACCGCCAGATACAACAGGGCACTTGCTTTATATAAAGAGGGTAAAAAAGAGGAAGCCATCAAAGCATTTGAAGATCTTGCCTTCAAAACAGAAGATAGAAGCTTTAAATCAAAGGCATCTTATAATGCCGGAGCTATTTATTCAGGCCAGCAAAAACTGGAAGAAAGCATTGAAGCTTATAAAAATGCCCTGAGACAAGATCCGGATGATAAA
Organism: Chitinophagaceae bacterium; assembly: GCA_051306075.1. Lineage (GTDB taxonomy): Bacteria > Bacteroidota > Bacteroidia > Chitinophagales > Chitinophagaceae > Terrimonas_B. Next base: position 26,336 of record JBPPMM010000065.1, on the reverse strand, counting down.
CAGGCAAGGGAAAATCTCCAAAAAGCATTGCTTGCATTAAAAAAGAAAACTCCAAAAAAAGAGAATAAAAAAAATCAGCAGCAGCAAAAAAAACCTGAGCCCAGGATGAATCAGAAAGAATCAGAACAACGATTAAAACTTTTGGAACAAAAAGAAAAGGAGATACAACAACGGATGCAAAAAGAAAAATCAAAAACCGGTGGTGGTCAACCAAAAGATTGGTGATGACCTGGTTCTTTTTCCTGTTTACCTCTTCCTTAATCCCATCGCACCTACCTGATATTTCTTTATTAGCTTTGCAGACTGACAAATAATTTATCTGAATAAAATTTTCTTTCCGTAAGAGGAAAGAAGTCATCATACCCGCAATTTTCTTATGCAATTTTATTGTAATTCACTAACCGTATATAAGCGACTTGCTACAAAAGAGGTAAAAGTTGGCGATCTCCGGATTGGTAATTTCAATCCTGTCAGGATACAAACAATGACGACTACGGATACCATGGACACTATGGCCACGGTAGAGCAATCCATTCGTTGTATCCAGGCGGGTTCTGAACTGATACGAATAACTGCACCTTCTAAAAAAGAAGCGGAAAATTTATTGAATATAAAAAAGGAACTAAATAAGAGAGGATATACCACACCGATTGTAGCGGATATACACTTTACTCCTAATGCCGCTGAAATTGCCGCCAGGATAGTAGAAAAAGTAAGAGTGAATCCCGGTAATTATGTAGACAAAAAAAAATTTGAATTAATCGAGTATAGCGATGCGGATTATGCCGAAGAAATCGATCGTATCCGGGAGCGGTTCACTCCGTTAATCAGAATATGCAAAGAGTATGGAACGGCCATGCGCATAGGCACCAATCACGGCTCCCTCAGTGATCGGATAATGAGCCGGTATGGCGATACGCCTGTAGGAATGGTTGAAAGTGCAATGGAATTTTTGCGGATAGCCAGAAATGAAACCTATCATAATATAGTATTAAGCATGAAAGCCAGCAATCCCCAGGTGATGGAGCAGGCTTATCGCTTGCTGGTTAAAACAATGTTTGATGAATTTGGTGAGTGTTATCCATTACACTTAGGTGTTACCGAAGCCGGAGATGGAGAAGATGGCCGCGTAAAAAGTGCTGTGGGAATTGGAACCTTACTGGAAGATGGATTGGGCGACACAATAAGGGTTTCTTTAACGGAAGATCCTGAGTTGGAAATTCCGGTATGTAAAGATTTGGTAAAAAGATACGAAAGCAGCGATAGGAATTCAGTTGCTGAAAGAGCTGAATCATTAAATCTTATACCACCGGTTGATGATAATTATCTTCCCTACGATCCATTTCATTACAGAAGAAGAGAAACTTTTACTATTGATAATATAGGAGGCAAACAAGTGCCTGTTGTTATTGCTGACCTCAGCAGGATCGCTTCAATTACTCCATCTCATTTGCAATGTATAGGCTATACCTATAATGAGGCAACTGATAAGTGGAATATCAGCGATGCGGCGGCTGATTATGTTTTTACAGGTAATCAAATGATCAATTTTGCATTGCCGGGTACCTTAAAAATAATAGTATATCCGGATCTGTGGCTGCAAATAACCGGGGGTCTGGCAAGTGGTGGTAAAGCCGCAGAAAAAAATATCCATGTGGAGCCTTCAAAGTACTACCCGATTTATGAAGCAAAAGGATACGCTGAAACAGAAATAAAAAGTGATGCTATTAATTTCGTGATGCTGGATTGCTTTAGCGACGAAACACCTTTGAATGGATTTACTTTTTTGGATGAACTGGCCAATGATAAATCCGTTGTGCTTTGTTTAAGCAGTAAGAATCCGCATACAATGCCGGCTGTAAGAAGAATGTTTATAGAATTGTTGAATAGAAAAATCAATAACCCGGTTGTATTGATAACGGATAGTAACTGGCAATCTGTTGATGAACACCTGGTGCATTTTGCTACGGAAACCGGGGCATTATTTCTTGATGGTTTCGGTGATGGCATTTGCCTGGGAATGACATCCGGTGCGTACAAAAGGATGGAAGGACAATTATCTAACCTGAATGCCTCGGGTAGAAATTATTTGAATAACCTGACTACTGAGCAATTTATTAATAATACCGCTTTCAGCATTTTACAGGCTACCCGCACCAGGATATCAAAAACAGAATATATTTCCTGTCCCAGCTGTGGTCGTACTTTGTTTGATCTGCAGGAAACAACAGCAAAGATCCGATCCAGAACAAACCATCTTAAAGGGGTTAAAATTGCTATCATGGGCTGTATAGTGAATGGTCCCGGAGAAATGGCGGATGCTGATTTTGGTTATGTAGGAAGTGGTCCCGGAAAAATCACTTTGTACAAAGGAAAGGAAGTGATGAAAAGAAATGTCAACAGCGAAGTTGCTGTTGAGGAGTTGATCAATTTATTGAAAGAAAGTGAAGCCTGGATAGCACCCTTGTGAAGTCAAAATTTAAAAAAGCAATCTCCTGTAAATATTTTGGTTAATATACCGCTAAACAATTCAAAAAATATTTCTTTGTCCCCTTGCTTTTGCATCAATAAAATAATCAGGGAATAGTTTGCAACAATGTTCACTGATATACTTTTATTCCTGAAAATGGAGATGTTTAATTTAGCTTATAAAGAATAGTTTTGCTACCGGCAAGATTTGAAGAGAAAATTTTGCCGGACTTGCTTAGGAGAAAAAGCGAGTGTAAATAAGCTCAAATAAATGGATATAATGCAAAAGACAGATTTTTTGGTAATAGGTACTGGTATAGCCGGTTTGACTTACGCATTGAAAGTGGCGCGGCATTTTCCTGATAAAAAAGTATTGGTAATGACGAAAGCAGCAGCAGATGAAACCAATACCAAATACGCACAGGGTGGTGTGGCCGTAGTAAATGATTTGGAAAAAGATAGTTTCGAAAAACATATTGAAGACACCCTGATAGCTGGAGATGGATTATGCAATGAAGAAATAGTAGAAATCGTAGTAAAGGAAGGACCAGGCAGGGTAAGGGAACTGATTGAATGGGGAGCCAGATTTGATAAAGAAAAGGACGGAGATTATAAACTTGGAAAGGAAGGAGGTCATTCTGAATTTCGAATTATACATCATAAAGATATTACGGGATGGGAAATGGAAAGGGCGTTGCTTGATTCGGTATCGGTACAAAAAAATATAGAGATTATAAAACATTGCTTTGTAGTTGATATTATTACACAGCACCATCTTGGCTACCTTGTTACCAAGTCAGCTCCCGATATTGAATGTTTTGGAGTATATGTATTAAATCTTCAAACAAATCTTATTGAAAAAATTTTAACTCAATTTACTTTACTGGCTACAGGCGGTAACGGACAGGTATATCGAACAACAACCAATCCGTCCATTGCTACGGGTGATGGTGTAGCAATGGTTTATCGGGCTAAAGGACGGATAGAAAATATGGAATTTATCCAGTTTCATCCAACGGCGCTTTACGAAGCAGGCCTTCGCGGGCAGGCTTTTTTAATTACTGAAGCAGTAAGGGGCGATGGTGGCATACTCCGGAATAAAGAAGAGGAAGCATTTATGGAAAGGTATGATCCGAGAAAGGACCTTGCACCAAGAGATATCGTAGCCAGGGCAATTGATAGCGAAATGAAAAGAACCGGTACGGAACATGTGTGGTTAGATTGCAGGCATTTTGGAAAAGAGAAATTCAATGAGCATTTCCCGAATATTTATCAAAAATGTTTAAGTGTAGGCATCGATATCACCCTGCATATGATACCGGTTGCCCCGGCCGCCCATTATAGTTGCGGGGGTATTAAAACAGATGAATGGGGCAGAACATCAATTAAAAATTTATATGTATGTGGCGAATGCTCCAGTACAGGATTGCACGGCGCCAACCGGCTGGCCAGTAATTCATTACTAGAGGCCATGGTGTTTGCGCACAGATGCTACCTGGATGTAGCGGATAGATTTGAATTGTCCCTAGAAAAATCCCGCTCATGGAAAGATTTAGAAAAAGCTGTTCCGGGATGGAATGCAACAGGCACCAGTGAACCAAAGGAAATGATCCTGATAACTCAAAGTTTAAAAGAGCTGCAGCAGGTGATGAGTGATTATGTTGGTATCGTTCGTAACGACATTCGTCTTCGCAGGGCGATGAGGAGACTGGACTTGTTGTGGGAAGAAACGGAAAAATTATATGAGAGTTCATCTCTGTCTCCCCAATTATTAGAATTGCGTAACCTTATAACGGTGGGCTACCTGATTGTAAAAGGAGCAAGCTTCAGGAAGGAAAGCAGGGGCCTTCATTTTAATACGGATTATCCGGGAAAAAGTGAAATGGTTCAGAATATTGTTCTTTAATTCGTACAATAAATTTACGCATGTATTATTTTGTTTACGGACTTCTTTATGTTCTTTCATTGCTTCCTTTGCGGGTGCTTTTTCTTTTGTCAAACCTCGCCTGCTTTATCTTATATCGCATCGCCGGATATCGTAAAGAACTTGTTCTTAATAATCTGCTCATTGCATTTCCGGAAAAATCAATAGAAGAAAGAAAGAAAATTGCCAGGCAATTTTACCTGAATTTTACAGACACTTTCATTGAATCAATAAAAATGATCTCCATCAGTAAGGCGGAGGTTTTGCGCAGAAGCCACTGTGATTTTGAGCTCATCAATTCATTAATAGAAAAAGGCAATAACATCCACATTATGGCAGGTCACCAGTTTAACTGGGAGTTTGCCAACCTGGTATATGCCATGCATCTCAGAATTCCTTTTGTTGGCATTTACATGCCGGTTAATAATGAAATATTAGACAGGATATTTTTAAAGGTCAGAAGCCGGTATGGCACAATCATGATTTCCGTAAAAGACTTCAAGAATAAAATGCATTCTGTATTTTCAGGCCAATATTTGCTGGCACTTGCAGCGGACCAAAACCCGGGAAATCCATCCAATGCATATTGGTTGAATTTTTTTGACAAACCGGCTCCCTTTGTTACCGGGCCAGGAAAAGGGGCTGTTAAAAATAATACGGCAGTAGTGTTTGTTGCATTTGAAAAACCTGCTCGTGGACATTATTCATACAAGGCAACTCTTATAGCGGCCAATGGAGGTTCTTATACACCACAACAGCTAACCGTATTGTATAAGAATATACTTGAAGATACCATTCGGAAAAACCCTTCTAATTATTTATGGAGCCACCGGAGGTGGAGGCACGAGTGGAAAGAAGAGTATGGTGAAATTTTACAATAAGAAATAAAGCCCGGAGGACAGATTTTTTAATTTAACATACTGGCTTCTTTCACAATGTCTATTTTTTCCTGTTCTTTAATTTTGGCCCAACCCCCTGAAATATTGCGAAGATTGTGTATCCCCTGGCGCTTAAATAATGATGCGGCGATAACACTGCAGTATCCACTGCCGCAATGAATGTAAAGGTTATGTTTATCTTCAATATTTGCCATGCTGACGGGATCAGTCAATTCAGTCAGTGGAATATTTATTGCGTCCTGTAAATGGCCTTCGCCAAATTCAACCGGCTTCCGGACATCAACTATTACAAGGTTTTTATCAAAGGGAATATCCATCATTAACTCATCCGCTTCCACGTCAATAATTATATCAGATTCTTCTCCATTTTTTTTCCAGGCTTCATAACTGCCCTGCAGATATCCTTGTACCTTATCAAGACCAACCCCTGCTAACCGGATGATGCTTTCTTTTTCCTTTCCCGGCTCACTTACCAACAAAAGTGGAGCATCAAAAGGCAGTAGACTTCCGGCCCATTCCGTAAATGGCCCATCTAATCCAATACTAACAGACCCGGGAACAAAACCGTTGGTGAATACGGTAGAATTGCGGGTGTCCAATATTACCGTATCCTCTGTCATCAGTTTCTTAAATTCTTCGACATTTAATGGTTTCATACCCTGTTTTAATATTTCTTCCATATTGTTATACCCCCTTTATTAATTAGTGCATTGACAGGAAAATAGGATGGTGCCGGAATAATTCTTTCAGTAACCACTTTACTTTCGATATAATAGGCCGCCTCGCTGATACATCCGGTGTAAAATTGTTTTACATACATAGCAGAGCTATTTATGAGTAAAAATATTCTTTAAAAATAAAAAAAGGAAGCGGAGGGCTCCCTTTTTAAAAAAGTGAAAATCGCATTTAGTTTAATAATGATTCTACAAACTGGTTTATTTCTTCAATGCGGCTTGAGTTAATAGTGTAATAGATAAATTTTCCATCACGTTCTGTTTTTACGAAGCCGGCCTTTCGAAGAATGGCCAGGTGCTGGGAAGCCACAGATTGTTCAAGTCTCAGCTTCACATAAATCTCAGTAACCGTGATTTTACCCTGTTCATCAATTAACTTTAATATCTGTTGACGCAGCCGGTGATTGATGGCTCTTAAAATAAGAGATGCTTTCTTTATGTTGAGCAAATCCACTTTTAAGGATAAACCATTATCGGTGTCTGCATTCAGCGTTAACGTGTAGTTGTTCATAGTAATGACTGATTAAATCTGATTTGCAAAATTAACTATACCCTGTTGTTTTTTGAAATTAAAATTGTTAACAAGTTGATTTATTTTCCCGTTAGAGACGATGCGGTTGAATAAAATTCTTTAATATAAAATGGTTCAGCATACGCTAGGTCAATAAAATCTTTTTCAGCAAATTTTCTCTCTGAAATTTCTGTCATATCCGATGCATTTGCTACGGTGTTGCTAAAAACCGCATTTGAATGAGCGATTATCTTTTCCAATTTTTGAACGCCTGTTCCAGAAAAAATAATTCTTCCATATCCAAACAAATGATCAAAGCTGTTTTTTTCAATTATCATAGCACATGGCTTTACTATCTCCTCCATTTTCTTATTATAGACAGCCATGAACACCTCCATTCTCCTGGCATCAATAACCGGGCATATTAAATCCATTTCCTCAGCCAGCATAGGATGAGCCATCATTTCCAGCGTATTTATTCCAATCAATGGTAGCCCTGAAGCGAAACATAATCCCTTAGCTGCTGAAAGCCCTACTCTCAATCCGGTATAGGAACCCGGGCCCATAGTTACGGCCAACGCATCTATATCTTTAAAACTCAGTTTTGGTTTGGATATTAACTTTTGTATAACTGTATGTAACCAGGATGCATGATCCTTTTGATTATCGTTTACAACCAGTTTAACCGAAGCTGCCTCATTTGCAAGGCAAACGGAGGCGGAATCAGTTGATGTATCAATATTTAGGATAATTGCCATTATTATGCCAAAACCGATTGTTTTAAAAGTTGAGATGGTTGGTATCGCTCTTGTTTTTTGCTTAATACAACCAGCAATAAATAAACCTGGTGAATACCGATTAACCCCGCCCACTCAAAAGGGCCATAAGGATAATTAGTTCCCAACTTCATGGCCGTATCTATCTGGTCTTTTGTACTAACATTTTCCTCCAGGGCGAAAAAAGCTTCATTTATTATGGAAGCAATTATTCTTGAGGTAATAAATCCCGGAATATCATCAATCCATTTTATTTTTCTTCCTATTCTGGAAAAAAATTTTTCTGCTTTATCTCTCAATAAGGGATTGTCGCCAGCAGCTTCAATTACTGGTCTTCTTAATAAGGTGTTCCAGGCATTTATGCGGATGAAATCACCTCCTATTTCTGACAGGGGAATGACGACTGAATTTATAATAACAAGTGGTGATTTTAGATTTTGTAACCATTCAATTCTTTCCGGATTATTATGAAACAATAAATCAATACAAACATCCGGGGGAATATTGGTCTTAAATCCGTCCGTGGATTTTATCCAGGTATATTGAAGTCCATCATTTGTTGCCATATAAAGTAACTCCTCTCTCTGCAAATCATTAGCAATCACCAGCACATTCATAGACAAATTTTTGCAAAGAAAGTGCATAAAGCTATATTCGCTCAGGCATTTCTTTAAAAATTTTATATGGACAAAAGAATCATAAGAACTTCCCAATCTCCATCACCCATTGGTCCATACAGCCAGGCAGTGCTGGCTGGGGAAACTTTATACATTTCAGGGCAGATCTGTATTGATCCTGTAACGGGTGAGCTGAAGAAAAATAATCTGCAGGAAGAAACGCAGCAGGTAATGCAAAATTTAAATAGCATACTGGTAGCGGCAGGCATGGATTTCAATCATGTTGTAAAAACCACAATTTTTATTACGGATATGCAACAATTCGCCGAAATCAACGAAATATATGGTAAATATTTTGAAGGAGATTTTCCGGCAAGAGAAACAGTACAGGTTGCGGCACTACCCAAATTTGTAAATGTAGAAATAAGTATGATCGCCATTAAATAACCGGGCCAGGCAATTTAGTTGTTTTTGAATCCCGGGCTATAAAGCGGCGATTCATGACTTAAGAAGTCATCTTATCAATTAAATCCATTGGGTCAGTAAGGTATTAATTTTTATTTTCCCGGGTGAACTTAAATACCACCGTTTTTTTATATGCAGGGTTAAAAATATTATTCATGGAGGTGGATCTTAATTGAGAATTTCACGTCACCAATTTTTTCAGTTACCCGGGTAAATACTAATTAAAATTTTTCTCCTTCCTGATGCGAAGATTTCTACGCTATATATTATTAAGGCCGGTCCGGTGGGCCGTACAAAAATTTTCTTCGAGGCCTGAAAGGGATAGAATATTTCCGGCACTGGATAAACTGTACATGGATATTTTGGAACATCCCGGGAAGAAGGGTCCGGTGATACCATTTATAGAACATACCGGAAAATTCATTGTTTTTTCAGATCAGCATAAGGGAGGACGGGATGGCGCAGATGATTTTGTATTGTCTGAAGCAAATTACCTGGCTGCTCTTGAATATTATAACAACAACAATTTTACACTGGTATGCCTAGGAGATGCTGAAGAATTATGGGAAAACAGTTTGGGCAGGGTAAAAGAAAGCTATCCTGAAACTTTTGTAGCAGAAAGAAAATTTCTTGAAAGAAAATCATTTGTAAAGATTTTTGGCAATCATGATCTGTATTGGGGAAATGATCCATTGGCCTGGTGGCAACTAAAAAAAATTTATGATCAGGAAGTAAAAATATATGAGGGGGTTATATTCAATGTTAATATAGACGGCAGGCCGTTTAGGATTTTTTGTACTCATGGTCACCAGGGTGATGCCCAAAGTGATGGAAATTGGTTCAGTAAATTTTTTGTAGCCAGGATATGGGCTCCCTTACAGGCTTATTTACGGATCAATCCAAATACGGTGGCTTATAATGATGAGAAGAAAACTTTGCATAACGAGATCATGTACGAATGGGCCGCCCGCCAAAAAGACACTTTATTAATAACAGGTCATACGCACCAACCCGTATTTATTTCTCTTACTTATATTGAAAGACTTTACCGTGAGTTGCAGGCTGCCATCTTAAATAAGGATAGTGTATTGAAAGAAGAACTGGAAAATAATATCCGGAAAAGTGAGAAAGATTTTTCCGCCGTGGCTGTAGATTATCTTGTTATGAAACCTTCTTATTTCAATAGCGGCTGCTGTTGTTTTATTGATGGGGATATTACCGGAATTGAAATTGCTGATGGCTTTATCCGGCTTATCAAATGGTCATCAAAAGATAAAAATCCTCAAAGAATCCTATTGGAGGAAATTTCGCTCCGCGATCTGGCAAAAAGATTATAAGCTATGAAAAAGGAAAGCCTGAATCCTCTTAAAATTCAAAGCCACTTCCTCATTTTCACAACGAAATTTTCAATTTCAGTTACTTACTTTCTAAAATGCTTTCTTCAATTTATTATTCTCCCTGTTCATATCGGGTAATTTCTTTTCAGGGTCAAGAATAACCTCTTTTATTTCGCTGGTAGTAGGGACGCCAAAAGTCCATTCTGGTCCGCGTTGCCAAATTTCAACAGGAAGTTTGAAAGTATATTCTTTGCCGTTTGCTTCTTTTACAAGCACGGTTACCGGCATGGGCATTTTTTCTAAATTGGCTATGGTAATATCTGCACCATTTGAAGGATTATTTTTTACATATTTCACTTCTTTAACTGATTGATCCAGCTTCCATGTGTTAAGCACCCATGCCCGCCAGAACCATCCGAGGTCTTCTCCGGCTACATTTTCCATTGTATGAAAAAAGTCCCAGGGAGTGGGGTGTTTAAATGCCCATCGATTGATGTATTCCCTGAATGCCGCATCAAATCTTTCTGGTGTCAGAACCGTTTCCCGCAGGGCATGCAACATTATTGAGGGCTTCATATAAGCAGCTACACCCAAATTTTCCTGTTGTATCACATCGGGTGTATTGAATAATCCATCCATCTTATCCCCAAACGTATATTTTATCATAAAGGAAGAAGTGGGGTCATCAAAAAAACTTTGTTGTTTAAATTCTCCCTTATTAAAAGCTTCAGTGGAAAGGTCATTTATGAAAGTATTAAATCCTTCATCCATCCAGGCATATTTCCTTTCATTCGATCCAACGATCATCGGAAACCAGGTATGCCCGAATTCATGGTCAGTAACTCCCCACAATCCACTTCCGGTGGACGTATAACTGCAAAATACGATGCCCGGATATTCCATGCCGCCAACAATTCCTGCTACATTGACCGCAGCCGCATATGGAAATTCATACCACTTGCCGGAATAATGTTCTATAGAACCCTTGATCATTTCAGTAGAACGTCGCCAGTCATTTCCTTTTTTATCTTTAGTGCTTTCTACAGGATAGGCACTCATTGCCAGTGCTTTTTTTCCGCTGGGTAAGTTGATCCTGGCTGCATCCAGTATAAAGGCCCGCGAAGCACCCCAGGCCACATCCCTGGTATTTTGAATTTTAAATTTCCACGTCAGGTTCCCTTTTTTCATCGCGGAATTTTTGTCGTTAATATCTTTTTCGCTTTTTATCACCACTGTTTTATCGCTGCCCTTTGCTTCATTGTATTTTTTTAGTTGATCGGCAGTAAAACACTCCTGTGGATTAAGCAATTCTCCGGAGCCAACAACGATTAGGTCAGAAGGAGCAGTAACAGTATATGCTATGTCTCCATACTCAAGATAAAACTCACCCGCACCAAGATAAGGCAAGACATTCCAGCCCTGTATATCATCATAAACACAAAGCCGGGGAAACCATTGCGCTATTTCATATACCCACCCATTTTTAGTGCTTAATCTTCCCATCCTGTCCGTACCATATTGCGGTACCTCAAATTGAAAGCGAATAGAAATCTTAACCTGGTCACCGGTTGCCTTCAATGCGTCCTGCAACCAAATCTGCATCCGCGTATCGGTAATAGTATATTTCGCAGGATACGATTTTCCCTTGTATTCGGCGGAAACCGATTGAATATTATAGCCCTCTGTGAAAGCCCCGTTTGCCCAACGGCCGCCAGCCTCTGTGGTGGTAGCCGAAGCCCTGGAATCTTTTTTATAAATATTTTGATCTAACTGAAGCCATAGAAATTTCAGGTTATCCGGGCTATTATTGGTATAGTTAATAACCACGTCGCCATTGATGCTATGCTTTTCAGTATCTAATGTGGAATTAATAGTATAGTCTGCCCGGTTTTGCCAGTATTTAGGTCCCGGTTCTCCGCTTGCACTTCTAAAATCGTTGCCGGGGTAAGGATAAAATTGAGGATTAAAAGCCTCCTTAGCGTCAAATTTTGTTTGGGCAAAAGAGATGATCAGCGTCAGGGTGTATACGCTGCTGAAAATAAATTTCTTCATACAAAAAAGATTTGGTAAAACGAATCCGGAAAGTTAAAGTAAATGACTGCATACCTGATACCGCTTATGTGATATTTGTGAATATTTATAGAAATAATATGTCAATTGAGGAAGTGTGACAGGTCTTTATTTTATTAAAATAAATGGAATTTCTTCCTTAAAATGGTAAACTATTATGTTATAGGGAAATGCAATTTCACCGGTTTTTATGGAAATAATGATTCGGCAATAGCTACTGTTTCTGGTTTTCCTACGTCAACCAATTTATCCCCGGAATGGTCATAACCTAATATGATATTTTGCTTTGCTGCTTCCAGGTAGACGCCGGTTAGGGAAAATTTACCTGTATCGGGCATCTTATTAAAAATATCGTACTCAAAAACAACAATGCAACTGTAAGCCTTTGCCACCAGGTCAGGGTGCTCCAGGGAAATTACTTTTTCTCCGGTAGCATGATTGATCCACCCGCAAAGCCGATTGTTTTTATCAAACAAGAAATTGCGGGAGGTTTTTCTGCCCGTTACCGCAAAAGATACAAGCGGTGTATTCTTTTCATGAAAGGCGATTAATTTATTAAGATCAAGATTGGTTAGTATATCCACATTACAGGTTATGAATTTTTCACCCGGGGTAAACCATTTTTTAGCAAACTGGAGTCCGCCGCCAGTTTCCAAAACCTGGCTGGTTTCATCACTGATCATTATATTACTTCCCCAGCCTTTATTTTTTGTAACAGCATCTGTTATTTGTCCGGCAAAATGGTGAACATTAACAATCACGTCTGTTATTCCAAATTGTTGCAGGTATTCTACATTGCGCTCCAATAAAGACTTGCCGTTAACCAGTGCAAGAGCCTTGGGGTGATTATCTGTCCATGGTTTGAAGCGGGTACCCAAACCAGCCGAGAAGATCATTGCTTTCATTAGTTTTTTTTATAGTTTTTAGCCAAACGGAATACGCCGGATAATCATCACGGTTGATCCCGTCACCGGGCGGGATAGCTGATTTCATATTAAATAATCTGTCTTAAGGTCTTTATTGTTTTTTATTGATAAGTAGTAGGAAATTGCGGATGAAAAGAGGATAATAAAACAGTATTTCCTCCAGATAAGTTTTTGATTGCGTTTTATCCTTGACGGGCAGGAATATTGATCCAGTTTTTTTCATCCTGTATCATATGTTTTAATTCAATATTCACCTTAAACTTATTTTTTAAATGCCGCGCCAGGGCATCCGCCGCATATACGCTGCGATGCTGGCCTCCGGTGCATCCAAAACTTATTGACAGGCTTTCAAAGTTTCTTTTAATATAATCCTCAACGGATATATCAACAATATCAAAAGTGCTGTTTAAAAATTCCGTCATTTTAGTCTGCTGCTCCAGGAAGTCTTTCACTTCTTTATCCCTGCCGGTTTTGGTTTTCATACTTTCCACCCTCCCCGGATTTAGAATGCCCCTGCAATCAAAAACAAAACCACCGCCATTCGCACTATCATCCGCAGGTATACCATTGCGATAAGAAAAACTTTTTATTTTAATTACCAGGGGTGTTTGTTCAGTGGCTTGTACGGGAGTAAATTGCTGAATAATTTCATCGGCAATACATAGGTTCAACACTTTATTAAATTCGGGAAGCACAATTCCCAGGCTTTGGTTTAGAAAAAAATCTTTGAGGTTTCTTAATGCCAGTGGAATGCTGGTTAGAAATTGCGACTTTCTTTCAAACAATCCCCTGAAGCCATAAGCTCCCAAAACCTGCAACAGCCGGATGAGAACATATCCATTATACTGGCTGCGAAAAATGGTTTTATTAAGGGTAGAAGGAATAAAATTTTTGAAAGCCTCCATATAATCCGAAAGTAATTTTTCTTTCCATTCTGTCGGAAGGTTGGCTCTTGCCTGCCAGATCATACTTGCTACATCGTATTGTGGAGCACCTTTCATGCCTCCCTGGTAATCGATAAAATGAACGCTATTGTCTTCCTGAACCATAATGTTCCTGCTCTGGAAATCACGGAACATAAAATATTTATATTCAGTATGAGTCAGATAGTTACTTAAGGCATCAAAATCATCAAGGAGTTTTTGTTTATCATAGGGCTTACGCAAGGCATCCAGGAAATAATACTTAAAATATAAAAGATCAGCCATAATGGCCTGCTTACCAAATTCTGCGTTAGTGAGACATTTGTCATAATCCAGGTCTTCGTCTCCTAACACCTGCAGCCTGGCCAGCGATTGGAGGCTTGTTTTAAAAAGATCGTATACGGCAGGAGTGAAACCGCCGGATTCCAGTTTGTTCAACAAGGAAGTGTTTCCAAAATCCTCCTGCAGGTAATATTCTCTGTCTTCGCTGATGGCAAGTATCTCAGGTACAGCCAGTTGCTTTTGATGAAAATTGTGGGAGAAATAAATAAAAGATTCATTCTCTTTTATATTGGCGCCATAGGTTCCGATTACTGAACTGTGGTTATCATAAATCCGAAAATAACGGCGTTCGCTTCCTGATGGAGGCAGCACATCAATAGAGACGGGTTCCTCACCTTTCCAATTTATATATAGCTCACGGATTGCCTTTGTAATATTCTGCATCCGACAAATTTAGGGAGTTCGCTCATGATAAACCATATGGCAACAAAAACGAAAATGAGTTTATAACAGATCTGGGATTCCTGATTCGTACCAGCAAAAGTCAGATCTACGTTCACAACTAACAGCCATTAGCTTTTTACCTCTAAATTTGCTCAGATTAATGCTGAACGAATTATGAATGATACTCCCACAACCAAGGTCAGGATTGTAACTGCCGCTTCTTTATTTGACGGGCATGATGCGGCCATTAATATTATGCGCCGGATTATGCAAAGCAAAGGTGCTGAGATCATCCACCTGGGGCATAACCGTTCTGTAAAGGAAATAGTTGAAACAGCTATTGAAGAAGATGTACATGGTATCGCCATAACCAGTTACCAGGGTGGGCATGTGGAGTTTTTTAAATATATGAAAGACCTGTTGGATGAAAATGGTTGCGGGCACATTAAAATATTTGGTGGCGGTGGGGGTACCATTTTGCCTGATGAAATTGAAGAACTGCACCAATATGGAATCACTAAAATATATAGTCCTGATGATGGCCGGATGATGGGCCTGGAAGGAATGATAGAAGAGGTAATTAGAAAATGCAACCCCGAATCCATTGAAAATGGAATAATTGAAAAGATGGGATGGAATGGCAAACTTCCTTTAGACGAAGTAAAGGATATACGACGGATTGCCAGGATAATAACCCTGGCAGAAAATGGAAAAGAATATTCTGAAGAACTTAAAGAACTTAAATCGATTGAAGGGTCTTCAGAAACACAAATACAAGACAAAAAAGTAACACCGGTTTTAGGAATCACCGGTACCGGTGGCGCAGGAAAATCCTCGGTTACTGATGAAATTGTTCGTCGGTTTCTACAAAATTTTTATGAAAAAACAATTGCTGTTATTTCCGTTGACCCATCTAAAAAAAAGACAGGTGGTGCATTACTTGGTGATAGAATCAGGATGAATTCAATTTCTCATCCCCGGGCATATATGCGCAGCCTGGCTACAAGAGAAGATAATACGGCGCTAAGTCATTTTGTACAAGATGCAATTGATATTTGTAAGGAAGCAGGCTTTGATTTTATTATTCTGGAAAGTGCCGGAGTGGGACAAAGTGATGCCTCAATTCTGGACTATTGTGATATAAGCATGTATGTGATGACCCCGGAATATGGTGCGGCATCGCAATTGGAGAAGATCAACATGCTTGATTATGCTGACCTGGTATGTATCAACAAGTTTGATAAAGCCGGTGCATTGGATGCACTGGCCGATGTAAAAAAACAATATAAGCGCAATCACAGTTTGTGGACAGCAAAGGATGAAGAGTTGCCTGTAATTGGAACAATGGCAAGCAAATTCAATGATGAGGGGGTGAATCATTTGTTTGAATGGCTGCTGAAAAAAGTGGAAGCAAAAACAAAAGTCGTTTTCGGGTCTTGTCACTTTACCGAAACAGCAAAGGTTTCACAAGCTATTATTCCTTCCAACCGGACCAGGTATTTAAGCGAGATCAGCGAGAATAACAGAAATTACGATCAGTTGGTAAATGAGCAATCAGCAATGGCTACAAAGCTTTATCAACTCCATGGATCTATAGAAATTCTAAAAAGGCAGGATACGAAAGGCTCCGGGGCAGCTGATAGTTTATCGGATGCTTTGCAAAAACAAATTGATTTTTATACTGAACAGCTTACTCCTGTTAGCCGAAAATTATTAAACAATTGGGAGGAAAAAATAAAGCAATATCAAAAAGATTTTTATGAGTACACCGTCAGGGATAAAGTGATCAAACAACCCATGACAACAATAAGCCTGAGTGGGACCAGGATCCCCAAAGTAGTGTTGCCTAAATTTAAAGATTGGGGCGATATACTAAAATGGCAGGCCCAGGAGAATGTGCCCGGCCATTTCCCATTTACTGCCGGTGTATTTCCTCTGAAAAGAGAAGGAGAAGATCCTACCCGGATGTTTGCCGGTGAGGGAGGACCCGAAAGAACCAATCGCCGGTTTCATTATGTATCTTTTGGTCAACCAGCTATTCGCTTGTCTACAGCTTTTGATAGCGTTACACTTTACGGCGAGGACCCCGATCACCGCCCGGATATTTATGGTAAGGTAGGCAATAGCGGAGTTAGTATTGCTACAGTTGACGATGCAAAAAAATTATATAGTGGTTTCGACTTGTGCGATGCGAAAACATCGGTAAGCATGACCATTAACGGCCCTGCTCCTATGCTGCTGGCGTTTTTTTTAAATGCAGCTATCGATCAGCAATGTGAAAAATATATACTTGAAAACAATTTGGGTGAAGAGATAAATAAAATTATTGAGTCAGGAAATAATAGTGATGAATGGCCGGGATATATCGGGGCCAGCGGAAAGCCCATTCATACTAAAGATCTTCCGGCTTTATCAGATTTTGAAAAGGGCACTGTACCATCTGGTGATGGAGACCTGGAAGGACAATTACCCATTGGTAATAATGGTCTCGGTCTGCATTTGCTTGGCTTGTCGGGCTCTGATATATTGCCGGCCGATGTATATGAAAAGATAAAGAGCGCAGCGTTATCGCAGGTGAGGGGCACTGTACAAGCTGACATTTTGAAAGAGGACCAGGCTCAGAACACCTGTATCTTTTCAACGGAATTTGCATTGAAACTTATGGGCGATGTACAGGAATATTTTATAGAAGAAAAAATCAGGAACTTTTATAGTGTCAGCATCAGTGGTTATCATATAGCCGAAGCAGGAGCTAATCCCATAACACAATTAGCATTTACCCTTGCAAACGGATTTACATTTGTTGAATATTACCTCAGCAGGGGAATGAATATTGATGACTTTGCTCCAAATCTTTCCTTCTTTTTCAGCAATGGTATGGATGCGGAGTATAGTGTTATCGGGCGTGTGGCCAGGCGTATTTGGGCCAAGGCAATGAAGTATAA
Organism: Chitinophagaceae bacterium; assembly: GCA_051306075.1. Taxonomy (GTDB): domain Bacteria; phylum Bacteroidota; class Bacteroidia; order Chitinophagales; family Chitinophagaceae; genus Terrimonas_B. The sequence goes on along the minus strand of JBPPMM010000065.1, from coordinate 9,014 downwards.
ATATAAAGCCAACAAACGCAGCCAGATGTTGAAATATCATATTCAAACATCAGGAAGAAGTTTGCATGCACAGGAAATTGATTTCAATGATATCCGTACTTCACTGCAGGCACTTTATGCCATCTATGATAACTGCAACAGCCTTCATACAAATGCATATGATGAAGCAATTACCACACCAACAGAAGAAAGTGTTCGCCGGGCCATGGCTATCCAATTAATTATAAATAGGGAGCTGGGTACTGCAAAAAATGAAAATCCCAACCAGGGTTCATTTTTGATTGAAGAACTTACAGAGTTAGTGGAGGAAGCGGTATTAACGGAATTTGATCGCCTTACTGAAAGGGGAGGTGTTTTAGGTGCCATGGAAAGAATGTACCAGCGTAATAAAATACAGGAAGAGAGTTTATATTACGAACATCAAAAACATACTGGTGAATTGCCACTTATTGGCGTTAATACTTTTTTGAATAAAAAAGGAAGCCCCACTATTTTGCCTGGCGAAGTGATACGAAGTACAACAGGAGAAAAAGAACGGCAGATTCAATCACTGCATGCTTTCTGGAAAAGGAACGAATCGAAAGGTAAAAATGAGTTGGAGAAATTAAAGGAAGTTGCCATAAACAATGGCAACCTGTTTGCTCAACTTATGGAAACAGTCAAATATTGTTCCCTGGGACAAATTACACATGCTTTATACGAGGTAGGCGGACAATATCGGAGAAATATGTAAATTAATTGAAGCCTGATTTTCAAAATACGGAAGTCCTGAATTAGAATAATCTGAAACAAAAATTTATTCCTGGTGAAGTAGAAATTTTTTCATTCAGGTTGCTGCTTATGATGCCTTACATTCACAAAACATAATATGGCCCGTATTAAAGTTGACCTCCACGCTATTTATAATAACAGTGCTGCTATTGACAAAGCTCTGCAGCAGGCCTTTAATGATGCAATTGATAAAAAGATCAGGGAAGTGGAAATTATTCCTGGTAAGGGAAGCGGTCAATTGCGAAAAAAAGTGGAACGCTTTTTACAACAGCCACATATCAAAAAGCAATACCATCGTATTGAAAACGATAGTAAAAATTTTGGAAGGCTGTTCGTTTATTTTAAGTTTTAATTTAAAAGAAAGGATCTGATAATTATTAAAATCTGGTTGCCGGACATCCTACTTTCTTTTTTCTTCCTCCTCCGGGTAATCCTGCTATTTGCTTATACTTATCAAAAAAATACCGGACTGTATAAGTGAGAGCAACATAATAATAACCATCTTTATTTTTTGGATTTCCACGCATTACCGTACTGGCAGGATAGGGTCCGGCACCAACTTCATCACCACGGTAAGCAAGATCAACTGCTGTTTGCCCTTTTGCAGTGCGTAACCTGCTTTCATCCACGTAATTTCCGCTTACATCATCCAGGTGATCAGTAAAGGTTTTACGAAAGCCAAGTTCAATTCCAAGGCGCATATCTTCATTCAGTGAATATTCCGCTCCCAAACCAAATGGGATATGCATTTGCCAAAGTCTGTATTCATTTATGCCAGGCATAAAACCCTGCCCCTCGGTGCTTAAAGGCTTCAAAAAGGTTTTGGCTCCACCAGCATCATTTGTATAAGGATTAAAATGGTATAGCCCTATACCTGCAAAAACATATGGAGTCCACCACCGGTCATTGAGACTAAAAAAGCTGTACTGGCCGGTTAATTCCCAATCAAAAATTTTTGATTTGAAATTGAGATTGCGCTGTTGCATGGAAGCCGTACCTTTTTTGTCATCTGCCTGCAAACCGGTTACAGAGATATAACTCCTGACCATTACGTTCTCACTAAGATCATATCTGGCGCCAAGGGAAAATAACATCTTTGCCTGTGATAAGGATACTGATTTGGCCTTCAAATCACCTTTGTAGTTGGCCAGGCCAACTCGCCCGGAAAAATGGAAATTCTGAGCGGAAATAATACCAGGTATAATGCAAAAAAGGAGTAGTAGTTTCTTCATGATATTGGATAGGTCAATTTCTATTAGGCATAAACGTTTGCAATCTCTTTTTATTTTCTCATTGCAAATTTCGGCCATGCTGCGCGGATTGCCTGTTGTCGGCAGATTTCATTAAATTACACCTTGTCCATTCAACAAGCCGTGCTTCATTTTTCAAATGTTTTTTATGAAGCGAATTTTATCATATTGCCTTTTCACCTTTTTGCTCCCTTTTTTTGTTGCAGCGCAAAAAGTTATTTCTATTAAAATTGATGGGACGATCAACCCTGCTACGGCAAGTTTTATTCATGATGGTATTGAAAAAGCAAAAAAGGAAAAAGCAACAGGCCTTCTTATTCACCTGAATACGCCTGGCGGTTTATTAAAATCTACACGGGTTATTGTCAGTGATATGTTGGATTCACCAGTTCCTGTTATTGTTTATGTTTCTCCGGGAGGAGCTCATGCTGGTTCCGCAGGTGTATTCATTACACTCGCTGCTCATATTGCAGCCATGGCGCCCGGAACAAATATTGGCGCAGCTCATCCTGTGAACTTACAAGCTGCAATGGACAGCACCATGAATGAAAAGGCGACCAATGATGCCGCTGCCTTTATCCGTGCTATAGCAGAAAAAAGAAATCGCAACCTGCAGTGGGCAGAAAATGCTGTAAGAAGAAGTTATTCCTATTCAGAGTCTGAAGCCCTGCAGGATTCGGTTATCGACCTGGTAGCTAAAAATGAACAGGAATTACTGGAAAGGATAGATGGGAAAGAAATTGAATTAGCTTCCGGTACGGCAACGCTACAAACAAAGAATGCCGCTATAGAAATTTATGAAATGAGTTTCTCTGATAAAATGCTTGATATAATCAGCGACCCTAATATCGCTTATATTTTATTATTGCTCGGCATGTATGGTCTCATGTTTGAACTATACAATCCAGGAGCCATTTTTCCCGGCGTTGTTGGTGTTATAAGTCTTATCCTGGCCTTTTATTCCATGCATTCCTTGCCTGTCAATTATGCCGGTCTTGCATTGATCATTTTTGGAATTATTCTTTTTTTGCTTGAAATAAAGATTGTAAGTCATGGTATGCTGGCCATTGGTGGCGTTATTTCTTTATTACTTGGATCTATGATGCTGATCAGATCCGGTTCTGCTTTAGAAGTAGTGAAAATTTCCCGAACAGTGATCTTTGCTGCAACAGCAGTATCGGCATTATTCTTTTTATTTGTTGTTGGATTGGGTATGAGAGCCCAGCGATCGAAGGTTGTAACAGGAGTAGAGGCAATGATTGGTGACACCGGGGAAGTATTAGAACAACTTGACCCTTCAGGAACAATTAGAATACAGGGCGAAATCTGGAATGCAGAATCATTAGGCGGGTCAATAAGCAAAGGTGAAAAAGTGAGGGTAAAAGAAATGAAGAATTTGATATTATATGTAGAAGTAATTAACAGTTAAAATTAAATATTATGGAAAATCTTCCTGTAGGACTTATTGCTATTGTTCTTTTCATTTTAATTATTCTGGCTAATGCAATACGCATATTAAGAGAATATGAACGCGGAGTAATTTTCCGTTTAGGACGGTTAATAGGTGGAGGTGGCGTAAAAGGACCAGGCCTCATATTGCTGATACCTGTAATTGATAAAATGGTTAAGGTAAGTCTGCGCACTATCGTATTAGATGTGCCTCCGCAGGATGTGATAACTCAGGATAATGTTTCTATTAAAGTAAATGCAGTTGTATATTTCCGGGTAGTAGAGCCGCAGAAAGCCATCGTACAGGTTGAGAATTTCCTGGCTGCTACTTCACAAATATCACAGACCACTTTACGCAGTGTATTAGGACAATCAGAGCTGGATGACCTGCTTTCCCAAAGAGAAAAAATAAATCAAAAGCTACAAAAGATCATTGATACTAATACAGAACCATGGGGTATAAAAGTTACTAATGTGGAAGTAAAGCAAATAGATCTACCGCAGGAAATGCAAAGAGCTATGGCCAAGCAAGCAGAAGCAGAGCGGGAGCGCCGGTCCAAAGTAATTGCTGCAGAAGGAGAGTTCCAGGCTTCACAACGACTGGCTGACGCGGCAAAGATACTGTCCGATCAACCCAGCGCATTAACCTTGCGGTATCTTCAGACTTTAACAGAAATTGCCTCAGAAAATAATTCAACCACTATTTTCCCTATTCCTATTGATCTGTTGAAACCTTTTTTGAAGGCGGGAGAAGATAAATAATTTGTGAAGCAACAAAAGGAATTACAAATACAATTTTATCTTATCGGTGCATTTTATTTCTGATCCGGAGTAACTCAGCAGGAGAAACAAAGTTGATTAGGTGTTCCGGCAGGTTCAATTCTTCAAGTGTAAGAGAAAATTTATTGTTTGCCAATCCCCTGATGCTGTCACAATTATTGCCATCCCACAAATTATTTTTCTCATTGTCCCCATTTAATCCCCTCGTAAAATTGATATTATTTTTTTCAATTGTAATTTCTGAACATGGTGAGCCTGATTGTTCCCAGGCATAAATGCCCACATTGGTAAAATTTTGCAACCGGCCGAATATTTTGTTATTACGGATAATAATATGATGGCCGCCTGCGGCTGCTATTCCATATTGCCCCGGGTCAACCAAAATATTATTTTCAACAGTTATATACTCCCCATCATTATCTCCGGTCATTATTCCCCCGCCGGAAGGTGATGGTCCACCACCCCTGAAAATATTGTTGCGTATCAATATGGGACTTTCTGCTGTTCCCCGTGATTTGTATATGCTGATCAGGTCTTCCGGATCAGATTCGCCTGGCCAGCTTTCTCCAATATTGTTCTCAATTATATTACCAGCGCCGGTGCAGGTATCAAATTGAATATATTGCCCCCTGGGTGTCGGCCCTTTTGTATTGACAAACTGGTTATTACTGATAACGATATCTCCGGTTGTTTTGTAAGCGTATATCCCGTTTTTATTATTGGCAAACAGGTTATGGTCAATGGTTATTTTACTGCCGCCCGATATACTTATTGCTTCTAAAAAACTATCCCCGAAAAAACAATTGCGGATGACGATATTCCTGCAATTATTAAAAACCAGGTTATTCCCCGCTTCGCTGGTAAACTGTAAATTTTCAATGAGCAAATTGGAGATATTATTATATACAGTAGGAGTTCCTTTAGGTAATGAGAGGTAGGATACTTTAGTATTCGAAGAAACAGGCACAAGCAAAGTATCCTTTTCAAATTCTTTAAACGGTCTTATTTCTTCAATCCTCTCCTTGTGATTAAAAGTATCTGTTTTGATTATCAGAACATGTGTATCCTTGTTTTCATTAACCGTTATATGAATGCCATCCATTAATTCTGAATCATCCTCCGAAGAACTTTCGCTTTGCACGGAATTTTCTCCGCATGAGATGAAACATATGATGAGGAAAAGTATTGCCAGGTATTTCATATAATTAATATCCGGGTAAAAAATAATTTAAAGGTATTTGTTGCAACTTTCTCTCTAAAGTAATAAGGGACATTCTGTTTTGTAAAATTAATTTCTGCAAGATCAAATATTTTGTGCCTTGATTTCATTTAACAATTCAAACAATCTTTTTTCCAAATGGCATTAAGGAAATTTCAATCAGTTTAAAATGCTGTCTGCCCCAGGGGATACCAATGATGGTTATCGACATCAGGATACCCATTACCAGGTGCACCAGTGCAGTGTAAATACCTCCGCTAATAAGCCAGATAATATTGAATAATACAGAAAGACAGCCGGTTTCATTACTATCACTGATCACTCTTTTCCCAAAAGGCCATAGAACAAGCGATGCAATTTTGAAACATTGCAAACCCCATGGAATGCCAATAATGGTCAGGCACAAAATAATCCCTCCAAATAAATAACCAAGTGCGGACAGAAAGCCTCCGAAAATCAACCAGACCAGGTTTCCAAAAATATTCATGGTTTAAAAATAGGGAAAGTTAAATAACTGATTTGTATAATTAAGCACCAGGGAGCGGAAGAAATTACATTTAATTACTATTACCCGCACGTTCCATTTCTTCGCTTGCCTGGTTATAACGTTTAGGCATTGCATTAAAAGATTTACCGAAGCGATATGTAAAGCCGATAGTGACTACCCGGCTATCTCGTTTAATTATAAAATATTCATCAGATTGTTTGAATTGGGTGAGCCCTTCCATTGCCTGTGTATAAAATATATCCCGGAAGCTGAGGCGAATTGTTCCTTTGTTTTTCAAAACCTGCCGGGAAACTCCGGCACCAAGCTGGCCTGTTGGTTCAAGTATTTCCTGTATATCATTTTGATTTTTTGTTATGTAAAAACCAGTGAGTTCTGCTGTCCAGTCTTTTTTAAGATTAAACTGGTTGTTCATATTAAAATTGAACTGCGTAATGGCAGCCGTATAATTTGTCCATAGAATACCTTCAATTTTTTTTTGATTCATTGTTGCCTGTGCCGAAAATACCCACCAGGGTGTGGGAGAAATGTTGGCGCTTAAGGAGGCATTAATATTACGCATCCTGTCAAAGTTTCCTTCCGTATAGATCACTGTACCGTCACTGCGGGAAAGAAATAATTGTGAAAAATAATCCTGGGTTATACTATATCCAATACTGGTAATGAAAATGTTTTTAAAGCTGTGCGATAATTCCGTGTTCCAGGTATATTGCGGCCTGATCAAAGAATTGCCTTGTTGGTACGTGTATTTATTGATGATAAATAAAAAGGGATTAAGCTTTTGAAAAGCGGGTCTGTCAATGCGCCTGCCTGCTGTCAAAGTGAACTGGTGGATAGAATCTGCCTCAAATTGGAAAGAAGCAGAGGGAAAAAGACTGCCGTAATTTCTGGAAAAAGCCGTGTCCCGCTGAATGTTGTTGCCTGCCTGGTGGGCATTGTAATGTGTGTATTCAAAGCGAAGCCCACCTTCCATGGTCAGGCGGGCCGATTTTTTTTTAACAGAACTGTATATCGCTTTTATGTTTTCAGTATAGAGGAAATGATTGGTCTTGCCTTGATCTTCTTTCCACTCCATGCCGTCACGGTAAAAATAAGCAGCATTATTATCCGTAGTTATATGTGATGTTTTGAAACCTGATTCAAGTTTCATCTCTTTTGATAGTGCAGTTACATAATCCGATTTGACTGTAATAATATTTATCAACGATGGCAATTCTCCTTTAAAAGCTTCTTCATAACCACCCGGATTATCCAGGTTATTTTGAAAAGCCTGGCGGGTATTGATATTATAGCTTAAAATATCAACATCAGCTGTTAGTTCCCTGTCTGCACTAAATGTATGGCGAATATTGAAGTTAGCCGCTTTGTTTCTCCACTTGTTTTTATTATTGTTATAGGTAAAGATCACGGAGTCAGTTATTCCTCCCGCATCTTTCCATATAGCCGTATTGTTGCCCGTTCCATTCCGCGACGAACTTATGCCAGACAAGGAAATGCCGATGCTTGTTTTTTTGCTTATCAAATAGTCGGCACCGGAACGGATCGTATGATTACTTCCTTCACTGGTAAACAGGGAGGGTTGATCAAGCATTGTTTCTATCGTTATGCCGTCAGGTTCGTAATATCTGCGTAAAGCATAAATGTCCGCATATCCCTTGTTTGCATTCACACTATAGTTAAGAAAGAAATTCCATTTGGGGTTTCGATAATTTAACAGCAGGCTGTTGTTGTTTTTATAATAGCGACCCTGCCCATAAGTTGTATTAATGCTGCCATTAAATCCTTTTTGTGTTGTCTTCCTGGTTTTAAGGTTGATGATTCCCGCATTGCCCGCAGCATCATATTGCGAGGAGGGGTTGCTTATCAATTCAATGATATCAATTTGTGATGAACTCATGGCGCTGAGCATATTTACGAGATCTGTCCCCGAAACATAGGCGGGTTTATTATCAATCATGATCAGGACGCCCGGTCGTCCCCTGAGACTGATATTGCCATTCTTGTCTATTGAAACCCCGGGTAACTTTTCCAATACTTCCAATATGGAGGTACCTGCATTAGTAATGCCCGCATCGACATTTATAATTGTTTTGCCCGGAAGCTGTTGTATAAATGGCTTTTTAGATAATATGGTTATTCCTTTCAATGAAGCCGGTTCTATTCTTAATATAATGGGGGGCACTCCTGTTTTCTCGTTTAATGGAAGATCGATAATGGGTGTGTACGCCGTAATATAGGCAACGGAGCTTACCCTGAAAAAATAAGAACCGGTTGATATCTGATGAAATTCAGCCATTCCAAGTGAATCAGTAATACCTGCTTTTACCAGTAAAGAATCCTTAGCTCGAAGTAGTTCAACAGTTACATGCGGTATGCCTGCCTGCTGCTCATTAAAAACAGGAACAATTATTTTTTCAGATGCCGGGAAAATAGGCTGTGCAACTAAATAATTAGCTAAGCCAATAATTACAGCAAGAAAAATGATCTTTTTCATTAATACATTGAAAACAGGACAAGATAACGGAAGTATTGGCGATGAGTGACCCTTTTTCTTTCAGCGGCTAAATAACCAGATAGAAAGTGCAAGTCTATTATGAAAATCTATCTGTCATGTTTCTAAAACAAGCCTGCTGCCCTGAACTCAATTTAGATTACCTTTAGGTTTTTAAATAACGAGAGGCTTCCTGCCTTCCTTTTAATAATTTATCATTTTGCGGTTTACCGATTTTAATTTTCATCCAGACCTTTTAGAGGGCATAGAAGCATCTAATTACGAAAACGCCACTCCCGTTCAGGAGCAGGTAATACCAACAATTCTTTCAGGCAGAGACATCATCGCATCGGCACAAACCGGTACTGGCAAAACAGCTGCTTTTTTGCTTCCTGTGATCCATCGCTTGTTAACTAACCATGTTGATGGGCAGGTAGGAGCATTGGTTATTGTTCCAACCCGTGAGCTGGCTATACAAATTTCTCAGCACCTGGAAGGCCTTTCTTATTTTACCCATATAAGCTCCTTAGCTGTATATGGTGGCAATGA
>JBPPMM010000285.1:0-3412 GCA_051306075.1 Chitinophagaceae bacterium | reverse complement strand
GCTTGCCATTATTGAGAAATTTAAAGGAGGTCCGGTTGGTATCACAACAATCGCTACCGCTGTTGGTGAAGAAGCCGGAACTATAGAAGAGGTATATGAGCCTTTTTTGATACAGGAAGGATTTATGCAACGAACACCAAGGGGAAGAGAGGTAACGGAAAAAGCATATAGACATTTGGGAAAAATAAATCCCGGAAGTGCAAGTGGTGTTACTTTATTTTCTTAAAAAAAAGGATCGAAAGTTTCCCTTCAATCCTTTTAATTTTTTATACCGGGTTTCACAATTATTGCACTACCAACCTGAAACCGTTCCCATGTATATTCACGATTTCTATTTTGGGATCGTCCTTTAAATATTTGCGGAGTTTGGCAATATAAACATCCATGCTGCGGCCATTGAAATAGGTGTCACTGCCCCATATTTTTTTCAATGCCTGGTCCCTCGGCAAAAGATCATTAAGATGTTCGGCAAGCATCTTCAGCAATTCGTTTTCTTTCGGGGATAACGTTTGTGTGATTCCGCTATGAGAAAGCTGACGAAGCCTGGGATTAAAATGGTAAGTGGAAAGGTCAAATTCTTTGTTCTCACTTTCCTTGTTTAATTCTTCGTTACGTTTCAGGATCGCCTTTATCTTCAGCATCAGCACTTCGCTGTCAAAAGGTTTCGTGATATAATCATCTGCTCCCAGTTTATAGCCCTGGATAATATCATCCTTCATCGTTTTTGCACTGAGGAAAAACAAAGGAATATCGGGATCCACATCCCTTATTTCCTCGGCAAGGGTAAAGCCATCCATGTTCGGCATCATTACGTCCAACAGGCAGAGTTCATATTTCTCCCTTTGAAAAGCTGCCAGCCCCAGGCGGCCATCTCTTTCCAGGGTCACATCATAATCGTTTAGTTCCAGGTAATTTTTTAATACACTGCCTAAGTTCGGATCATCTTCGCACAACAAAATTTTGGGTTTCTTTCCTTCCATGGTTTTTAATTTATATTTATATAGACGTACAAATAAAATTAAAGCATTTATCAAACATGGCCTCGGCAAAATAATATTTTGTTAAGACTAGCTATTTATCGCTATTATTTTCCATTTTCTAACTTTGCGGTCTAATTATACAATATGGCAATGCATATCACTCCTGATAACCGGTTGAAAAAGTTAATTGTAATAGGAGATCGTCTTCTTATTAAACCAACCAAGCCCAATGAACAAACGGCCAGTGGCCTATACTTGCCGCCCGGTGTGCAGGAAAAGGAAAAAGTGCAGCAGGGCTATGTTATCAAAACAGGGCCTGGTTATGTAATTCCTATGCCTGTGGAGGATGAAGCCTGGAAAGGCGAAGAAGAAAGTGTAAAATATATTCCACTCCAGGCTAAGGAAGGTGACCTGGCCATTTTCCTTGTAAGTGGTGCCACGGAAGTAATGTATGAGGAAGAAAAATATTTTATTGTTCCGCAGGGAGCCGTACTGATGCTTGAAAGAGAAGAAGACCTTTGAGAGAGGTCGGCTGCTCGCAGTAATTATTCCATTTAGTCTAACTTTCAATCAAATTTTATTAAATGGCAGAGAATACAAAATTTTTGCAGGCGGTAAAAGACGGATATACTTTTAAAGGAGAAAGTTTCAGGGTGGGATCTGCCATGCTTGATGGTGATGTAGTCAGCGGTGCTGATGTTTTTATACCATTTAAAACATTGAACCGGCATGGACTGATTGCCGGAGCTACCGGTACCGGTAAAACAAAAACATTACAAGTGCTTGCCGAGGGATTAAGCGATGCCAGTATACCTGTTTTATTAATGGACATCAAAGGCGACCTGAGTGGCATTGCTGCTCCGGGCAGCCTGAATGATAAAATTAAAGAGAGATACCAGAAATTAAACCTGGAATACAAGCCAGCCGCCTATCCGGTTGATATGCTGACGCTGAGTAACCAGAAAGGAGTCAGGTTAAGGGCAACAGTAAGTGAATTTGGACCTGTATTATTATCCAAAATCTTAGGATTAAATGATACACAAGGGGGGCTGGTGGCGATGATATTTAAATATTGTGATGACACTAAACTTCCGCTGCTGGATCTGAAAGATTTTATTAAAGTACTGCAATATGTAAGTGATGAAGGAAAAGCAGAATTGGAAAAAACTTATGGAAAAATTTCGACCACCTCTACCGGTACCATTTTAAGAAAAGTAATTGAATTACAGCAACAGGATGCAGATATATTTTTTGGTGAAAAAAGTTTTGAAGTTGATGACCTGATGCGTATCAGCGATGATGGCCGGGGTGTGATTTCAATTTTAAGAGTAACTGATTTGCAAGACAGACCTAAGCTTTTTTCGACGTTCATGCTACAACTGTTAGCGGAATTATATGCTACCTGTCCCGAGGAAGGAGATATGGATAAACCAAAGCTGGTGATGTTTATTGATGAGGCGCACCTGATTTTCCAGGAAGCCAGTGATGCTTTGCTAAGGCAAATTGAAACCATTATCAAACTGATCAGGTCAAAAGGAATTGGAATTTATTTTTGCACGCAAAACCCAATGGATGTTCCAGCGCCGGTGCTGGCACAGTTGGGTCTAAAAGTTCAGCATGCTTTAAGGGCCTTCACAGCTGCTGACCGGAAAGTGATAAAACAAACGGCGGAGAATTATCCTGAAACGGATTTTTATAAAACGGAAGACCTGATCACCCAATTAGGAATAGGAGAAGCTTTAATTACTATATTAAATGAAAAAGGTATTCCCACTCCCCTGGTGCATTGCATGCTTTGCGCTCCACGCAGCCGTATGGATATATTGTCTGATGATGAAATTGACACTATAGTTGGAAAATCTAAGATAGCCGGTAAGTATAACAAGGTTACTGATAGCCAGAGTGCTTATGAGATCCTTACAGAAAAACTAACGGAGGCAGCTGAAAGAACGGAAGAATTAAAGAAACTGGAAAAAGCAGAAAAAGAAAATAAATCCCCGGCCAAAAAAGAAAAAGGCTTTTTCGATGATCCTGTTGTAAAGAGCATGACCCGCACAGCCGGGAATACCATTGTTCGTTCCCTGTTAGGTGCATTGGGTTTGGGCGGAAGAAGCAGGAGGAAAAGTATATTTTAGTATAGTTGCAGGAAGATAGTTTCCGAAAACTTATGCACAGAGAAAATATGCGGAGGAGTTGTCTCTACTTACTAAAAAACTATTTCTGCCTGATCTGTCCATCTGCCTTTATTTCAATTTTGTTTTCAGCCTGTAGGAATTCAATAACCTTCCAGGCTTTTTCTTTTTTTATATTATTTAGCCGGAGAAAAAGGTCTTTAATTTGGACAGGTTGTTTTTGAATGATCTTAATAACATCTGAAGCTATTCTTTCAAATTCATCCTTGCCCATGGTTATTGTTTTCTGCCGGAGGCAGT
>JBPPMM010000263.1:0-7367 GCA_051306075.1 Chitinophagaceae bacterium | reverse complement strand
CTGTAGAGGATTGCCTGATTATACTTAATACCGGCCGTTTACCCATAGCCGTATAATATTCTGTGATGACGCTCATTAAAGCTCCCACGAGCAGACCCACGCCAATTGCACCCATCACGCCCCATTTAGTGAAAATTACACCGCGGAGAATCATATCCTCCGGCAGCAGCCAATAAACCAATCCTGCAGCGGCAAAAGCTGTAAGGATCATTGATCCCCAATTACCCATATTCAATGCCTTCTGTACGGTATTGGTATTAATACCTGCGCTGTCACTTATCCTTACAAATAAAGTTCCCACAATAGAAAACAAGATCCCGATTCCCGCAATAAGCATAGGAAGAATGACCGGTGAAAATCCACCTAAAACATCAGTACCTATAATTTCAGTTTGTTGCCCTAATACAATAGTTGCCAGAACAGTGGCCACATAAGATCCAAAAAGGTCTGCACCCATACCGGCTACGTCCCCAACATTGTCTCCTACATTGTCTGCAATTGTAGCAGGGTTTCTTGGATCATCTTCAGGTATGCCGGCTTCCACTTTACCAACAAGGTCAGCTCCAACATCGGCAGCTTTAGTATAAATGCCGCCGCCTACCCTGGCAAATAAAGCAATGGATTCAGCACCCAAAGAAAATCCGGTGAGCACCTCAATCGTTCTAATCATTTCATCAGAATTCAACGCAGCACCGGGTGCAAAAATTTGTTTGAAAACGATAAACAATCCGCCTAATCCTAAAACCGCCAGTCCCGCTACACCTACACCCATCACCGCTCCACCTGTAAACGAAACATTTAAAGCTTTACTTAAACTGGTTCGGGCTGCCTGCGCAGTACGCACATTAGCTTTTGTAGCAGCTTTCATACCTATATAGCCGGCCGTTGCACTTAACACCGCACCTATTATAAATGCTACCGCAATGGCCCAATGTGAATGTGGATTTGAGGAAGCCATTACAGCGAGCAATACACTTACAATAACAACGAAATAACCTAATACTTTCCATTCAGCCTTTAAAAAAGCCATGGCACCCTCAGCAATATAATTGCTTATCTCCTTCATTCGGTCGGTACCCGCATCCTGCCTGGCTACCCAGTTGAACTTTACCAGTGTATATAAGAGACCAATAATGCCCATCACGGGAACCAGGTAAATCAATTTGTCCATAAGCTAGGTTCTAAATATTAATTTTAAAGGTGGGCAAAGATAGGGGATGAAAGTATAATTTGGGAATTTGGTAACAGAGTTTTTAGCCTGTTTAGAATTGCCTTTCAATTCTCTGATTTGCTGCTATCAGGGCAGGTTTAGACAAAAGAATAATTAAAAAGTTTCTTTAAATCAAGGATGTGTTTATTAAGCTAAGGATGATTGGAAAATACCGAAGGAGAGCTTCAGCATGTTTCATCTTTTTCTTACAATTGAGCGATCTTGAATGATACTTTGCTATGATGATTAAATTCTCCGGCATCTGTACCTTTTTCCCATGGTTTTGAATCAGAACAATTAAATGACTACTGCATTAAAATAGTAATGAGGAACTTGTTCCCCAAAGTCCTTTTTTATTTTTTGTTTTTTTTCTAAAATACGAACTTATAGGTTGTCTTAGGTATACCAACCCCAATGGCATATTCCTTGTTTACCTGTGGGTATGCGAAAAATATATACCCTGGCCATTCTGGCCCTGATCCAATTGAATTCCTTTGGTCAAAATATAAATGACAGCAGCTTTCAGAAGCCTGACACAATTTTTGCGGAAAAAGCAAAGCCCTTATCACCTGCAACAAAAGATAATTTTTCACGAGAAAAGGAAGTTTATAAATTAAAAGCTGCTTCAGACATTCCTGTTACGGCAATAGGTACAGGATGGAGTTTGTATGCCTTCAGTAAAATATATAGTAAGGACAAATCATCTGAGGAAAAAATATTAAGTCTTGATAAAAATCAGATCCCATCATTTGACCGGCGCGGGGTCGAAATTTATCATCCCGACGCAGATAATTTGGGTGATATGCTTTTTTATGGTTCTATGCCACTACCAATAATATTGATGCTTGATAAAGAAATTCGGAAAGATGGTCTTAAAGTAGCTGTACTATACCTTCAAACCATGTCTGTAACAGGCCTTTTATACACAGGCACTATTTACCTGAACGATCGCTATCGGCCATATGCTTACAATCCCAATGTTCCAATGGACAAAAGAACCAGGGGCGGGGCTAAAAATTCCTTCTTTGCAGGGCACGTTGCTTTGGTTGGAACTTCTACCTTTTTTATTGCAAAAATGCTCAACGATTATCATCCCGACTCCAGGGTTAAATGGATTCCATTTACCCTTGCCGGCATGGCAACCGCAACTACAGGTTATATGCGATACAGGGGTGGCCAGCATTTTTTGTCTGATATACTGATTGGCACTGTAGTAGGAACTTTATCAGGTATACTGGTACCGCATGTGCATAAGAATAAAGATATGCGGGAGCGTAAACTTTCTTTTACTGCTTCCTACCAGGGCAATACACCACAGTTTGGAATGGTGTATAGATTTACAAATTAGAAAGTGATAGAAAGGCATCTGGCAGGAAATCGATGATATCACCCGAAATCATAGCTTCCATTGATTTCTTTTCAGCGGCAATGTCGCCTGACAAACCATGCAGATAAACGCCCAAAGTGGCGGTTTCTGCAGAGCAATACCCCTGTGCCAATAATGAAGTCAAAATTCCTGTAAGTACATCTCCGCTGCCAGCGGTGGCCATGCCTGCATTGCCTGTCATGTTGAAAAAACTTTGACCATCTGGCCTGGCTATTAATGTGTGGTGCCCTTTAAGTATAATATTGACATTAAGTTCAATTGATTTTTCTGACGCAAGTCTTATCCTGTCAAAATCGTTTGCTGATTCTCCAAATAATCTTTCAAACTCCTTTGGATGCGGGGTGAGAATAGAGTTGGAAGGAATTAAATTCAACAATTCTTTTGCAGAGGCCATTATATTTAAAGCATCCGCATCAACCACCACCGGGTTTGAAAAGTTCTCAAATATTTCATAGAGTATCATTTTTGTTTCCTTAGCTGTTCCTATCCCCGGCCCGATGCCTATGGCTTTATATTTTGTCAGATCATCCTCAATCTTGGTTATGAATGATGAATTAAAATCTGTCATCACCATCGCTTCAGGAATTGTAGTTTGCATTATATCATAACTACTTTTTGGAACATGGCAGGTGAGGAGCCCAGCGCCACTTCTCAAACATGCCTTTGCTGATAAAATAGCTGCACCTGTTTTTCCATAGCTTCCTGCAACTATTAATGCATGTCCGAAATTTCCCTTGTGTGAAAACTTTTTTCTGGGTCTGTAAATTGAGCGAATTAATTCGTTGTCAATTATCGCATATTTGGATTCTGCAGTGTGTAAGAAGCCGGGATGCAAGCCGATATCAAGCAGGCGCAACTCACCTAAAAACTTGCTGTTTTCAGCAACCAGGAACGCAAGCTTATAACATTGAAAACTTAATGTATGATCAGCATGCACAACAACTTGCCCCACCGATGAAAGGTCAGTAAACAGGCCACTGGGAATATCAATTGAAATAACAGGGCAACCCGAATTGTTTATATGATGAACCAATTGCGCTGGCGCAGCTTCTAATCCACGGTTAAGCCCGGACCCAAAAAGAGCGTCTATTACAATTCCATTCTTATCGGATTCATGAAAATTTTCCGGTGTCTGTATATATCGTATTTCTGTTTCGGGATATTGGTGCAACCTGGCCAGGTTGGTTTGAAAGTCATCTGTGCCCTTGTGACCGAATTCAAGAATATATACCACAACTTTGCACTTTCTTTCAGTCATCATTCTTGCTATGGCAAGTCCATCTCCGCCATTGTTGCCCTTACCGCAATAAATTTGAATTGTATTATCAGTATAATTATTTCGTTCCAGCCAGTCCGCACATTTACCGGCAGCTCTTTCCATCAGGTCTATGGATGAGACAGGTTCATTTTGAATTGTAAATTGATCCCAGTTTCTTATTTGCTCCGCAGAAAGTAATTTCATAAAATCCTTTGATAGGAATGAAAGGCCGATAACACCCTGATTAATATAAAAGGATGAAGATAACAACCTTATTCCCACCTAAAGTTGAGAAACAATTTTTAGAAAGTGAATCCTTATTTGTTTTTTGAATCTTTCGGAGAGGAATCCATCCTTCCAAATTTTGATTGCATCATTTTTTGCAATCCTGACGTATCATCATCATCTCTATTGTTCTTTGTTTGCTCGTAATCCCCAAATATATCGTAGGCTTTGTGAGCCGCTGAATAAATATTCCGGTTGTATTTGTTGCCCAGGATAATGATCGTAACCTTTTCATCTATCAACCTGGCAAAGGCGGCATTGAATCCATGCCAGCGGCCAAAATGATAGATCACTTTTTTGCCATTGGGAATTAAAAGCATTCTCCAGCCTAAGCCATAGTTATGAATTGAAGGTCTTTCAAGACTATTAGGAGAAAACGCGGAATCAAGCAATGACTTATTTAAAAACTGATCAGTATATAATGCCTGGTCCCACTTTAAAAGGTCCCTTGGCGTTGAGTAAATATTTTTATCTCCCATCGTTCCTTCCATCCTGTCATTTTGCCAATGAGAATTATTGTAGTTAAAGGATGGTACAGCAATAGCAGAATCAGCACGGGAATATACATAAGTATCCTTCATCTGCAGCGGATCAAATATCCTTTCTTTCATGAAGCTGGCAAATGGCTGACCAGATATTTTTTCTATGATCAGCGCAAGCAAAACAAAATTGGTATTACTGTAACTAAACCGCCTGTTAGGTGAAAAACTCCTGTTTGGCTTTTTTGTTATCAAAAAATCAAGTACGTCCTGGTTAGTAACGTACATGTTTTTATATGTTTTATCTGCTTCCAGGAAATAAAGATAATTGGGCAAGCCACTTCTGTGATTTAATAGCATTTTTACCGTGATGCCCTGGTAGGGGAGCAGTGGGAAATAGGTTTGCAGCGAATCATCAAGTGATAACTTATTTTCCTGCACCAGCCGCAGTACAGCCATGGCCGTTAAGGTTTTTCCTGTAGAGGCGATATGTAGAGCGGTAGAATCTGTAATGGAGTCTTTTTTTCTGAGATCGGAAAAACCTGAATATTTTTCATAAATAACGTCGCCGTCTTTTGCCACCAGGATGCTGCCATTAAATCCACGCCTTAACAGGAGTGAATCAAAAAAATAAGACAAAGCCCTATGGTAATACCGAAATTCCTGTTTATCTAATTGTTTTGGCGTAGGCGGATAATATTGCAGGGAATCATCTTTTACTGCACGTTCACCGTTTGATGATGCTTCGTTGCAACCATAAATTATTGCAACTAATACCAGAGAGTAGATAATGGTTTTCAATAGAGGTTAAGTTTAAACAAAATTAGTTATTACAGAAATGGAGCCAAACTCCCTGTTTTCCCCAATGGCTAATTTATGTTAATAACGTGAGAGTTATATTTGCAGTATGTCAATAAAAGAAAAAACTAGCTATCCAAAAGAAAAGATACGTATCCTCTTCCTGGAAAATATCAGTGACCTTGCGGTAAAGAACTTTCAGCAACAGGGATATACCCAGGTAGAAAAAATTACGAAAGCCCTGACTGAAGAAGAATTGATAAATGAAATAAAAGATGTTCATATCCTGGGCATCAGGTCCAAAACCCAGATAACGGATAAGGTGCTGGCGGCTGCAAAAAAACTACAGGCTATCGGGTGTTTTTGTATAGGGGTAAACCAGGTAAATTTAAAGGAAGCTACAAAAAGTGGTGTTGTTGTATTCAATGCCCCTTATTCCAATACAAGATCAGTGGCGGAACTGGTGATCGGATTGGCCATAATGCTGATCCGCCGGATTCCGGATAAAAATAAAGCAGCTCATGAAGGATTGTGGATGAAAGATGCCAAAGGCAGTTATGAATTAAGAGGAAAGACCTTAGGCATTATTGGCTATGGTAATATCGGCAGCCAGGTTAGTGTGCTGGCAGAAGCACTTGGCATGAAAGTTCTTTTTTATGATGTGGAAACCAAACTTCCTCTTGGCAATGCAACAGATGGCAAATCATTGAAAGAAGTTCTTGGTAAATCTGATGTTGTTACGCTGCATGTTCCCGAAACCAGCCAGACAAAAAACCTGATCAATAAAACTCTTCTTAAATGTTTTAAGAAAGGTTCCATCCTCATTAACTATGCAAGGGGAGAGGTTGTGGACCTGGAGGCGCTCCGTAAATCCATTACTGAAGGCCATATCGGCGGAGCAGCTATTGATGTGTTTCCATGGGAGCCTGAAAAAAATGGGGATCGTTTCCAATCACCCCTGCAGGATCTGCCTAATGTGATCCTGACACCACATATTGGAGGGTCAACAGAGGAAGCGCAACAAAATATTGGGGAGGATGTTAGTATTAAGCTTTTTAATTATTTAGAAAAAGGCATCACTTTTGGTTCCCATACGGTTCCTGCTTTGGCATTACCACCGCAGGAAGGATCACACAGGATACTTCATATACATAATAATGTGCCAGGCGTTTTATCTGCTATAAATACCCAACTTTCCAAACACAATATCAATATTGTAGGACAGTATTTAAAAACGAATGAGGAAATTGGTTATGTGGTGCTCGATGTAGATAAAAAATTATCCGGCCAGGCCCTTGGGTTGCTTAAAGAAGTAAAGGCTACCATTAAAGTGAGGATGTTGTATTGAGCCCTTCTATTTGCTTTATCCCTTCCATTTTCAATTTGGATGCTCATAAACTGGCATATTTTGTGGGTTTAAGGAATACATATCCAAATTAAATTTTCAATAAATACTGAAAGTTTTGATATATTTGTATTCACAAACCCGA
This sequence comes from Chitinophagaceae bacterium, assembly GCA_051306075.1. Taxonomy (GTDB): domain Bacteria; phylum Bacteroidota; class Bacteroidia; order Chitinophagales; family Chitinophagaceae; genus Terrimonas_B. The sequence goes on along the minus strand of JBPPMM010000263.1, from coordinate 460 downwards.
CATTATGAAAATAGTTATCATCGGTGCTGGTTTCGGAGGTCTTAAATTAGCCCGCAAACTCAATAATAAGCCTGGCTTTGAAGTGCTGCTGATTGATAAATTCAATTATCACCAGTTTCAACCATTATTTTACCAGGTAGCCACAGCCGGGCTTGATGCCAGTAATATTTCCTTTCCACTTCGTAAAGTATTTCAGAATAGCAAAAATGTAAGGATACGCCTTGCGGAATTGCAAGAAGTAAGAGCTGCCGAAAATAAAGTGATCACGGATACCGAAGAAATCAGCTACGATGTGCTTGTGCTGGCTACTGGCGCTGATACCAATTTTTTTGGTAATCCACATTTGGCAGGTAAAGCATTTCCCATGAAATCAACAGTAGAAGCTTTACAACTACGATACCGGATATTGCAAAATTTGGAAATGGCCCTGACAGTAAAAGATCCTGCCGAATTACAACGG
>JBPPMM010000253.1:0-2796 GCA_051306075.1 Chitinophagaceae bacterium | reverse complement strand
CTGAAGGCATTGCATGTCTGATCGTTTTTCTTCTTTTTGTTTCAACAGGTCATTGCAAAAAAAATTATTGTAATTTCCCATCCGTCATACATTACCACGTAATATCTTAAAAGTAAAAATGAATAAAATTAACTGGGGAATTATTGGTTGCGGCGATGTAACCGAACTTAAAAGCGGACCAGCATTTAATAAAGTAGAAGATTCGGAACTGGTTGCTGTAATGCGAAGGGATGCCGCAAAAGCAGAAGATTATGCAAAGCGACACAATGTTCCAAAATGGTATTCTGATGCTTATGCTCTTATCCGGGATAGCGATGTCAATGCCATTTATGTCGCAACACCTCCTTCATCCCACGAAGAATACACAGTTGCTGCATTGAAAGCAGGCAAACCGGTTTATGTAGAAAAACCAATGTCGGTGAATGCGGAGTCAGCAAAGAATATGATGAAGGTGGCATCTGAAACAAATGGCAAAGTTGTGGTTGCTCATTATCGCAGGGCACAACCCTTGTTTAGAAAAATAAAACAACTAATAAACGATAAGGCGATTGGGGATATCCGGTTTGTAAGACTGAGTATTTGTAAGCGTTCTTTGTCAGAAGAAGAACTGAATACTGAGAAAACAGCCTGGCGGGTGGATCCGGTATTGGCGGGTGGTGGTCTGTTCAATGATCTTTCCCCACATCAACTCGACATGATGTACTATTTTTTTGGGCCGGTAGAAAAAGCCTCGGGGTTTGCCGCCAACCAGGGTGGATTATACAAGGCGGATGATATTGTTTCAGGAAACATCATATTTAGAAACGGTGTTCTGTTCAGCGGTATATGGTGCTACACTGTTGCTGAAACAAACGAAGAAGACCTGTGTGAAATATTTGGCAGTAATGGAAAAATCAGTTTCAGGTTCTTTGAGCATCAGCCCATCACTGTAAGTATAGAAGGTAAGGAAGAAAAAATTTCATTTGATGCTTTACAACATGTGCAGCAACCCATGATAGAGCAGGTTGTTAATTATTTTCTCGATAAAGGTCCGAATCCATGCAGTGCTGAAGAAGGAGTAGAAGTGATGAAACTTATTGATCATTTTACGATGAAATAATAACCCCATTACATAGGTTGGATAATACTTAAAAGATAATCATAGTTATGATTTTCCGGGAAGCTTTTTCCGCAGATATACCTGCTATACAATATGTCCGAAATTCCGTAAAGGAAAACAGGCTTTCCGATCCAGGATTGGTTTCTGATGGGGATGTAGAGGATTATATAAAACGCCGTGGCAAAGGATGGGTTTGTGAAATAAACGATCAGGTAATCGGATTTGCCATTGCAGACTTGCAAAAGAAAAATATCTGGGCTTTATTTATTTTGCCACAATATGAGGGTAAAGGTATCGGGAAAAAGTTGCACGATGATATGATGAACTGGTATTTCGATCAGGGTATAGCCAGCGTGTGGTTCTACGTCGCCCGGTACAAGAGCAGAAACGTTTTACAGAAGATCAGGATGGAAAGAAGCTGGTTTATACGGCAAAGGAGAAATAAAATTTGAAATGAATGCGGATCAATGGAGTATTCTTTCACGATTAGACTAAGCTTTTTTTTCACGAAATAAAAAGGTTATTAGCAACAAGCCATGAAGCAACAAATTATACACGTAGCACTTATAGTTGGAGATTACGATGAAGCTATTCAATTCTATACACAAAAACTGAATTTCCTGTTGAAGGAGGATATAATACAAAGCCCCATCAAACGCTGGGTTGTCGTTGCACCTCCCGGTGCTGAGGGTTGTAATTTGGTACTGGCCAAAGCTGCCGGTGAGGATCAAAAAAGCAGGATAGGAAATCAAACCGGTGGTAGGGTTTTTTTATTTATGCATACGGAGGACCTGCTGAGGGATTATAAAAAAATGAAAGAAGCAGGAATAAATTTTGTAAGGGAACCAAAAAAAGAACCGTGGGGGATAGTGGCTGTATTTACTGATCTATATGGAAATCTTTGGGACCTAATAGAACCATCGAAATAAAATATGGTGATGATGTTTAAGTCATCGGATTAGGTATACAATAACAGCATAGTCATTTTATTGATGATTGTATGACCGATGAATATTATCTTTAAACCTTAATTTTTTTGAATAATGCGTTTTATCCTTCTCTCTCTTTTCATATTAATTTTCACTCAATTTACTACTGCTCAAAAAAAACCCCTGGATCATTCAGTTTACGATGCCTGGCAAAGTATTGGTGAAAGGTTGATCAGCAATGACGGAAACTGGGTGGTTTATACAATAGAACCCCAGGAAGGAGATCATGAACTGGTGATTCAATCTGTGGTGCCAGGAAGCAACTATATAAAAACGGTTGCAAGAGGATATCAAGCCGTCATTTCGGAAGATAGCCGCTACCTGATTTTCAAAATAAAACCTCTATACAAGGAAACAAGAGAAGCGAAAATAAAAAAGAAGCTGGCGGCCGATATGCCAAAGGATTCATTGGGTATTATTGAATTAGGAAAAGACAGTGTATGGAAGAAGGAAAGGATAATAGGTTATAAAACACCCGAAAAAAGTTATGGCTGGGTTGCCTACCTTCTTGAAAAGGATAAAAAGATATTGAAGAATAAAATTTCAGATAGTGAAGCAGGAAGAAAAATGGACAGTTTATCAAAAGTGATTGATTCTCTCCGCGAGATAATTTCCCTGAAAAATTCGGAGATAAAAGATGCGGGTGCAGACCTTGAATTTCAGGGTCATAATTACAAAATAGATAGAATGGACATTGCAGATTATTTT
>JBPPMM010000182.1:0-2470 GCA_051306075.1 Chitinophagaceae bacterium | reverse complement strand
CTTATTGGGGTATTTTGATTTTGATGATACCTATCGAATAAAAGCGGAAGCAAGGGAAGGGGAAGCCGCAGCACCCGAAGAAATTCATCATTATGCGCCCCATTTTCAAGACTGGAAAAAAGGAGATCCTTCCTGGAAAAATGGAAAAGGAAAGTCGCTGATCGGAGCAATAAATTACCTGGCTTCAAAAGGAATGAATACCGCTTATTTTCTCACATTAAATATCCTGGGCGATGGCAAGGATGTGTGGCCTTATAATAATCCCAATGAATTTACCCGTTTTGATGTGAGTAAATTAGAACAGTGGGAAATTGTATTTCAGCATATGCAATCCAAAGGTATTTTACTGCATATCGTTTTGCAGGAAACAGAAAATGAAACGATGCTCGATAATGGCGACACAGGCCCTCTGCGCCAGTTGTATTTTCGTGAGCTCATTGCACGTTTTGGTCATCATCTTGCGTTGGTTTGGAATTTAGGTGAAGAGAATGGTCCTGCTCCCTGGTCACCTACAGGTCAAAATGATAAGCAAAGAAAGGCGATGGCAAAATTTCTAAAAGAAACGGATCCGTATAAACATCCGGTATTACTGCACACACATTCTGTAGATCCACTCCGGTCAGATATTTTAAATGACATTTTAGGATTTAAATATGTTGATGGATTATCCCTGCAACAGGCAACACGTGAAGAAGCCGGTACAGTAGTTGAAACCTGGAGAGCTAAATCAAAAGAAGCAGGCCAGGATTGGTTAATTACCATGGATGAAATTGGTATGTGGCATACCGGTGCAGTAACGGATGCAGAAGATCCTGATCACAATACACTCCGGCGTTATGCACTTTGGGGCACTTTGTTATCCGGAGCAGCGGGAGTAGAATGGTATTTTGGAGCAAAGCATCCTCATAATGACCTGACATCAGAAGACTGGCGGCAAAGAAATCGCCTTTGGGAAATCACGCTTCATGCAAAAATATTTTTTGATACTTATCTGCCTTATTGGGAAATGCAGCCATCAGATGATTTGATAAATTCAAAAGAAGCGTATTGCTTAAGTAAAAGGAATGAAATCTATGCTGTTTATTTGCCCAAATCAGGTGAGTATACTATCAACTTAGAAAAAGCAAAAGGCAGGTTTAGTGTACAATGGTTTAATCCGCTAACTGGAGGCAAACTGCAAAAAGGCCAGGTAAAAAAGGTAACCGGAGGTGCTGTTCGCGGATTAGGAAATCCTCCCAAAGCTGTAAATAATTTACCCGACCAGGATTGGGTAGTATTGGTTAAAAAGCTTTAATCGCTCCATAGAGTGAATTTACAAATGGGAACAGCATAATTAAAAAGATGATGGAAAGGCCGGCTCAATTATCCCAGGCACAAACCAGTGGGGGAGTAAAACCGCAGCTTCCGCATTCTTATTTATGGAAGAATTGCCGGGGCAGAAAAAGATTTGTCCTACCGGTATATTTTGACGAAACGATTATTGCTTATTCATCCACCCTGTATAAACTTTCTTCATCCTTTCAATCTTCTTTTCATCTTCCGCTACAGAATAGCTGGTAAACATCATTACACCTGATGCGCCGCCTCCTGCTCCATACCGTAACACTTTTTCAAATTCATCTGCTGAAATAATTCCGGGATCATTATGGGATTGAACGATCGGCCATACTTTCGGAAACTGGCCTTCTGAAATATCAAGGCGATTACAAAACCATTCTATATTTTCTTTTACCCATTCGGGGTCTTTTCCCATCCTGCGGTGATAAACCATTGGTGAAAATACATCTGCATATTGCCGGAGCATAGCATAGTCAAGACCCAGGATGCGGCGCCTGGCTCCGTTGAAATCATCATCATCCCATGGACAATGATAAACTCCCAACAAGGCACCGGGTTTTTCTTTGTTGATGATCGTCTTAAAATCTTTTACCCATCCTGCGATGATGGAACATCTCCATGTTCGCCAGGCACTATCATGATTGTTAAGAATCCACTCCGCCTTTTTTGCCGTGTTACCTTCGGGTATTTTTTTGCCGGAAGCGGATTGAAATTCACTAAGACAATGTTCGCAAAAACAAGTTTCTGGTAAAATGGGTTCCGGATCTTCAAACTGGGCGTGCCAGTGCAGGTAATCCATCCATACTCCATCGAGGTCAAATTTATTCAGCAGTTTTTTCAATTCACTTATTCTGTATTGCCTGAAGCCTGGTTCTGTCGGGCATACACCCATAAACCAGGTGGCAGCCGGTGCTTTGTTGCCATGGTTGTCAACCGGCCATGCTTCAGGATGCTTATCAACATAATTTTTTCCATTGAGCGTTGCAAACTCTGCAAAGACTTTTTGTCCTTCTGCTTTTGCACGAGCCATTATACTTTCAGTAATCGCCCCGTCATGAATAAAGACAGCATTCACGCCTGATTCATTCAACCGGATATTTTTTTTCCAGAATGGTTCCGGACTTCCATAGAT
>JBPPMM010000146.1:0-10641 GCA_051306075.1 Chitinophagaceae bacterium | reverse complement strand
ATAAGAGACAGGGCCAATTGATTTGTGATCTAAGTAAGTACAAAGCCGATTTTTAAAATGATGCAAAACCGGAAAAGTTTGCGGTGAATGGGGAATTGCTGGCAACCTGTTTTCCGTTGAAAAAAGAATATGGAAGAGGTGAAGGATAGTTTTCGTGTTTTGTTTTTAACCGGCTTCGCATTTTTATAGCATCTCTTTTATAATACAATAATTTTTGGCTGCTGTTTTCATCAGCCACAAAACATGGATCATAACCTGGTTGACTCCAAACAGGCTTCCCTTGTTGATATCAAATTACTAAACTGATCGGGCTGGCTTACGGTGATTTTTTAAACAAAAATTAAAATTATAGTAAGTATAACACCCGCCAGGGTAAAATAAAGGCCCTTTCTAAAAATGGTGGTTTTAGGTAAAAACATCCAAAAGGAAGAAATGACAAAGAACAATAAGGAAGCTGCAAAAAATACATTTAAAAAAAACAATGGACTTTTTGAATTTGCTTTGTGCAATTTTGTCAACTTTTCCATGAAATAGGGCAACTCTTTCGTTTGGTATTGTGCTACTCCTGTTGATTTATTAAAAGTGCCCTCTTTAAAGCTAAGTATATCTCCTTCTTCTTTTTCAATTTTGAAGTCTCTCATCCGCAGTTCCCTGCCCAGTTCCTCTTTACTTATACCAGGCGCCAGCTGTTTTACATTTTGCTTTTCATTTTTTAAAAAGTCTGTATCTCTGAAAATTAATACGGTGCCACTAATTGCATATACAGCCATGATGCCTGCTAAAAAATAACCCAGGTATCTATGGTAAATTCGCATTTTCTTTTGCATATTGAAATGATTATTTTGTTTTTTGATTTGATCAGGTTGGGTTCTTGTGCGAAGGTTATGGAGGTAACCGCCACCCGGGAAGATATAAGAGTCTTCCTGTTGTGGTCAACTTTTTAAATTATTAATGATGGTATTTTTCCAGGTGTTGCTTTAATAAATCTTTGCCATAATCATTTCCGTTAGGTGTTCTTATTATGGTATGTATATGGTTCCTGGTTGCTTCATGGCCTTGCCCCCTGACACCAATTGGTGACTGGTGGTCAAATTCGATTAAAATGACCGGGCTATAAATCCGGTAATAAAACACGGCGTCTTTATCCGTCTTACCAATCCAGGCAAACCAGGTATTGTTTAAATGATTTTTTAAATCCTCCATTTTAATCCTGGCGTGGCCGTCTTCCATGTTAGAAATGTATTGACCCGCCAGATCTAATAATTGCTCTTTTTGTTCTTTCGTCATATCCGATGCTTTCAATCCCTGGTAATCCACTGTTTTGTTATCCGAAAAAGCTTCTGCCTGAATATTATTTCTTCCTTTAACTGCAGATAAAGTGGCCTGCTTTTGCTGACCGGCAGAAAGTGATTGCATAAATGCTAACCCAATATTCTGTTCATCCTGGAACAGGGTATTACCTGCATATTTTCCGGAAGTAGTAATGATCGGTTCCCCACCCATAAAAGTGGGTGTCATTACCACCTGGTCGCCCAAAATAAAATAATTAATAACCAGATGATGTCCGTCAATTTGCCAACCCCAGGGTTGGGTCATGGATGGTTTCCCCATGATGGTAAAAAAATAGAGTTCTTCGTCATAAATCGGGTTACCGTCATTCAACTCTTTCAGGGTTTGATCGGTTTTCATAATATCCTTACTCAGTTGTAAGCCTTTTGCACTTAAAGCCTCCTGCATCAGCTTAAAGGCCAGTTTACGCTGCTCTGAAGACATTTCTTTTATACTTATTCCCTGGCGTTTATATAAACCATTATCTACATTCGACCATTTTTGCCATTCTTTGTCCGAAATTTCAAATTGTGTTTTGGCAAATTGCGCTTTGGTCAGGGATTTTAAGAATCGTTCCCCTGCATTTTTTATAGGTTCCGTGGTAACCCCGGTGGAATGAACCGGGAATAACCCATTTTCTTTACCTGAAGATGTTACCACTCCTTCGTAAGGTTTGTTTAAATTTTCCAGTTCGGCTTTTTTAAATCGTTCACCAAAACTGCCATTGCCGGTTTGCGCATATGACTTGGGGTAGTGGATGAATACCGTTATAATAAATAAAATGATAATCCATGAACCTGTTTTATTCATTTTCGCTTTTATAATATGAACAAAAGTTTCTTTTCGCGGCAAATTTATCTATTTAATTGACCAGGGATTTAAAATGCTGCGAATACGGCAAAGATTGCTATTAACACTGAAAAATTATGGACATAATTTAGTGGACAGTCTCATAATATTTACAATTGCCGATGAACAAACCGACGGCAATGTAAACCCTCAGGCTATTTGCAAAGATGAATTCCATAGACTATACTTTCCGAAAAAATTAGCTGCCCGGGGCTTTTGATTCTGAAATGAACTTCTCAAAATGGTCCAGTTCCGGGTTTGATTTACTGATTGTACCTATTTTAAATAAGTTCTGATATGTTTAAGTGCAAAGTTTAGGCAACCATCGTAAGTTTCAGAAAATGAGATTGATAAAACGTTTGCATATCAGTTAATTTTCCTTTCTGGCTACCTTTTCATAAATAGTGAGAATCCCCTTTTTGATGGCCGGCCATTCATACCGGGCAAGCAAATGTTTTCTGCCTTTTAAAAAATGGATTTCCAGCGACGCTGCGTTTATTAAATGCTCCCTTGCAAATCCTGCATTGGAAGTATCTACTATATCATCATTGGCGCCCTGGAGGTAATAAACAGGAATCCGGATGTTTTTCCAGTAAGGCAGCATGTTCTCCAATTCTTTTTTATGATGAACCTTTTCAGTATTTGCAGACCGTAATATCCGCGGGATAAACCATCGAAGCGACCAATGCTCAATATAAGGGGTTATGCCAAAATAAGTTTCTCTTCCGGGTCCAATGGCCGGACCTGTCAATACTAATCCATCCACCAGTTCAGGATAATCCATAGCAAGCCGGCAAGCGATGGACGCACCGTATGAACTACCAACAACAATGACCGGATGCTTTATATGATTCAGGCTATCTAAAAGGGGTCTGATCATTTGGGCTTGTTTCTGAATGGAAGGTTCAGGGTCACCTAATCCTGAGTTGCCATAACCGGGACGATCAACGGCAAGCATTCTGAATTTTCCCTGCAGGGAGCTATCCGAATAACGGCGGCCATAATAACTCATAGATCCCGGCGAGCCATGCAGAAACAATAAAGCAGGAAGGCTATCATTTCCTGCTGCTACATACCTAAGTTTACGGCCATGTGAATAATAATAATGGATGCTGGCATCTATATTTCGATCTGCAAAAATCCTTCGGAGCACATTATCTGACCGTCGGACCTGTACATAATGATCAAAGACCAGGCAAGTGATGATAATAACGCCCATGGTTATGACCACTGTTCGAATTAACTTCCTTATCCATCTTCTTTTTCTTTTATGTTTTTGCATCAGAATAAAATTACGGGGTGCTCTTATTTTTAACCCGGCAATATTAAAATAAAGATAGATGCGGATGCAGGAATTATTAAATATTTATTTTTGAAGAGCTTTTATCATCAAAGCTTGTGATTCACTCTAATTCAAGCTATCACACAATTAAACAAGGTGAAAAAAGTGGTAAAATCAATGAACTAAAAAGTAATTTATTCATGATCCCTTTTCAATTTATAAAACGGATCGTGATTGATTATGATTGCAACCAAAGGTAATTGCCGATTACATTTTACTTATCCTGTACATATTACCGGAATCAGTAACTGCATAAAGCATTCCGTTGTGATAGGCAACATCCCGGAAACGTTCCTGCATGTTTGTCAATATGCGTTCTTCGCCAACCACTTTATTGTTTTCAATAACCAGCCGGGCAATATGGGCTCCACTAAGGCCTCCTATAAACAAGTTGTTTTTCCATTCCGGAATAGCATTTCCATTATAAAAAGCCATACCTCCCGGCGACAAAACAGGATCCCAGTAATAAACGGGTTGTTCCATTCCTGCTTTTTGCTGAATGCCATCTCCGATCTTCGGTCCTCCGTATTCAATGCCGTATGTTATTACAGGCCAGCCATAATTTTTACCTGCCTTTATTATATTCACTTCATCACCACCTCTTGGCCCAAATTCCGCCTCCCACAATTCGCCGGTTGCCGGATGAATATCCAGGCTCTGCGCATTGCGAATTCCATACGCAAATATTTCAGGCATGGCATTTTTTTGATTCAGAAATGGATTGCCTGGTGCCGGTTTTCCATCTTTCGTTATTTTAAAAATTTTGCCTAATCCTGAATTAAGTGACTGTGACTGTATCCTTCCTTCCAATACAGATCGTTCACCAGTGCTTACAAAAAGGTGACCATCCTTATCAAACACCAGCCTGGAACCTAAATGGGCGTTACTGCTTAATGCTGGTGTGGCCCGAAAAATTACCACCGGGTTTTGAATGGTGGATGCGTTTTCATTTAACTGTCCCCTGGCAACGGCCATCAGGTTTCCTTCCCCGCTTTTTTCAGCATAGGACCAGTAAATCGTTTTATTTTTTGTAAAATCAGGGTCTGGCACTACGTCCAGCATCCCCAATTGTCCACGGTCTACCACCGCGGGAAAGCCGGTAATCTTTTTTACCAGTTTACCATTTGCATCGTGGATTTGCATGTGGCCGGATTTGTCCGTCACTAATAAGCGGCCATCGCTCATAGGCACCACGGCCCAGGGTCTTCCAATATTTTCCGCTATTTTTTCAACTTTGTATTGCGTTGCGGTTTTTACACCGGCCACTCTTGTTTGACCTTTGAAAGCCGGCTTATAATCCGTGTTACCGCTTTTAGTCTCAACAGGCGGCAATTTTGTTGTGTCTGTAAAACTGATTTCATCTATTGTGTTTATATTATTATCTCCACATCCATAAGAATAAATAGATAACAATATGACTGAAGCAATAAAAAGGAATTTTTCTTTCATAGATCTGTTTTATAAAACGTTTATTTAATATATAATTCTTTGACGCCACCCGGTTCAGCAAACATGCGAACTTCTGAAATTAACACATAACGGATAAAGAGGTTCGCTGCGGGCATCTTTTTTATAAAAATTGAAATGATATTATGGCGCCAGGTATGAAATTATTATTCATTTCTTAAGGCATTGTGAGAAAATCCGGTTAAGGCTTGATTAAAAGATTATTTCAATATCTTCAGCCGCAAAAAATAACCAACATGTTTCAACGATTTTTGTTTTCCATATGCATAATGACTATTTTTTCCATTACCGCCTGCAATCCTGGCGGGGCTGAAATGACAGCGAACGATCCTGCTAACCTTATTCCCAAGCCCGTGATGATAAACAAAGGCGAAGGAAAATTCACATGGGATAAGAACACGGTCATAGTGGTGGCTGCGGGCAATGAGGAATTGCTACGACTGGCAAATTATATAAATGAAGTTTTAAAACCTGCAACAGGTTTTAGCAGTAAAATTTTAGATGCTGCATCAGAAAATGCCAATAGTATTTCTTTAAATTTAACTGGTGATTCTTCATTGACCAGCGAAGGGTATGAGCTGGCCATTGGAGCCAATGGTATAAAATTAAATGCCAACCACCCTGCAGGCATTTTTTATGGCGTACAAACATTAAGACAATTATTTAACCCTGCTATTGTAAAAGACAGCGTTCAAAAAGGATCCTGGCAACTAGCTGCTGTTACCTTGAAAGATTACCCGGATTATTCCATGCGGGGTTCTATGCTCGATGTAGCCCGGCACTTTTTTGAAGTAACTGATGTAAAGCGATACATAGATCTGCTGGCCTATTATAAAATGAACACACTTCACCTGCATCTCAGTGATGACCAGGGCTGGCGCATTGAAATTAAAAAATGGCCACGCCTTACAGAATATGGAAGTACCTCACAGGTTGGTGGCGGTAAAGGTGGTTTTTATACGCAAGAGCAATACAAGGATTTGGTGCAATACGCTGCAGACCGTTATATCACCGTGATCCCGGAAATTGATATGCCGGGTCATACCAATGCGGCACTCGCATCATATCCGGAACTCAATTGCAATGAAAAAGATAAGGATCCAAAACTTTATACCGGGATTGAAGTAGGCTTTAGTACGCTGTGTACTCAAAATGAAAAAGTGTACCAGTTTGTTGATGATGTATTGAGTGAACTGGCGTCCATGACACCCGGGCCTTACCTGCATATTGGTGGCGATGAAAGTCATGCCACTAAAAAAGAAGATTATATCCCCTTTGTAAACCGTGTGCAGGGCATCGTAAAAAAATATGGTAAGCAGGTGATAGGATGGGATGAGATTGCGCTATCCACCCTGCAGCCTAATTCCATTGCACAATATTGGGCAGATTCTGCAAATTCTACTAATGCTGTGAAACAGGGAGCAAAAATAATTATGTCCCCGGCTACCCGGACTTATATGGATATGCAATATGATTCAACCACCAGGTTAGGATTGCATTGGGCCGCTTATATTGAAGTTGATAAAGCATATGAATGGAACCCTGCCACCCTTGTAAAAGGCATTGAGAGAAAAGATATAGTTGGAGTAATAGCTCCATTGTGGACGGAAACCATTACCAACATAAATGATATTGAATACATGGTATTTCCCCGCTTACCGGGTTATGCAGAAATTGCCTGGTCGCCTGCTGTGGGCAGAAGTTGGGAGGAATATAAAGTCCGTTTAGGAAATCATGCTCCGTACATGAAAGCAATGGGGATCGATTATTATCCATCTAAACTTGTTAGCTGGAAAGAATGATTGATTGAGTTTGAAGTTAAATAATATTATTTGAAGCCGCGTTGAATTATATATTCTTCCGGGAAAAGTTTTTTTATTCTTTTACTTCCCATTCAAGGAAAAGAGGATTAGCTGATGCTTTATTCAGGCGGGTTTGCATTTCCGTTGTAAGGTTTTGTTCCCGCAATTCTTTTGCTCTTACATCTTTTATCGCACCTTCATCCGTTGGAGATCATCACTTGCAGGAGTTGAATTAAAATAACCAAATAATAATGCTTTTCTGTCGTCAGAATAATAGGCATTAGCTTCCCGCAAAGCATGCGGGTAAATGATGAGCTGATCTACATATTGATGCAGGAAATCCCTGTTGCGTCCCGGTTGAATTTTTTTTGAACTCCATTGTATTTTCCTCCCAATCGCTTTTTCAAAATTATGGATGGTGTTCATGGCTACGGCATATACCATTTGCTGGTGAAACTGCGGATTACTTTCACTGGGATCAAGACCATCACTTGCCAGGATTTCTTTTTCGTTCAGATCAACAGGAATAAAAATTGCATTGCTAGGCGGGTCCCTGTCCACTACTTTTACATATTCTCTGTCCGGGCCGGGCTTTAGATCTTCTTCCCAGGGAATTTTGTATGTGATCTCGTTGATACCGGCGGTTTCCAGTTCAAGTGACATGGAAGGATCAAGAGCATAACCTCTCAGGCATCTGAAAGGTGGGATTTGTTTTTTCATATACCATTTATAAAAGGTGGATGAAAGGATTGCAGGATTTGGATTTCGCTTATTTTAATGTACTGAAACATTTCTTTCATCGATTGAGAACATTAGTAAATTTTATTGAGGGCTAAACCCGCAAGACATTTCGTACTTTTAAAAAAATCAATTTTATTTTTTTACTCCAGGCTATTTAACAAACCTTGTAGTGCCAATAACCGGGATTGAAGACAGGTGTGAAATCTGAAATAATAATCTTAATATATTTACCTAAAGCTTTTAAACTATGAGCAAAATAATCCTTCGTTTTTTTGGCTTTGTAATCTTATTTATTACAATTAATAGTTCTCTTTATGCACAGGCTACATTAGATTCATTAATGCCAGTCCGTGGATTTTGCATAAAAGCACCTGCACCGAATGAGGTAAACACTTTTGTAAAATTTATAGCGGATGAGCTGGCGCCACGCGATGTAAACACACTGATACTTCGTGTTGATTATAATTATCAATTTAAAAGTCACCCGGAACTGAGGGATAGTGTTGCACTCTCTGCTGCCGATGTTAAAAAAATGGTGGCGGTTTGTAAAAAAAATAATATCAGGATCATACCACAGATCAATCTACTGGGACACCAATCCTGGTCAACCACCCTTTCTAATTTATTAAAAGTGTATCCCCAGTTTGATGAAACACCACATGTAAAAATGCCGGAGAAATATGTATGGCCGAATGCCGACGGACTTTATTGTAAAAGTTATTGTCCCCTGCATCCTGACCTGCATAAAATAGTTTTTGCATTAGTAGATGAAATTTGTGATGTCTTTGAATCTACTGCATTTCATGCGGGCCTGGATGAAGTTTTTTACCTGGGTGATGATAAATGCCCACGCTGCCAGGGACGTGATAAAGCGGAATTATTTGCTAACGAAGTGCGGAAGATCAGGGATAATCTTGCGAAAAATGGGAGAGAATTATGGATCTGGGGCGACAGGTTGCTGGATGGCAAAACAACCGGCTATGGATTATGGGAAGCAAGTTATAATAATACTCACCGCGCCATAGATATGATTCCCAAAGATGTTTTTATTTGCGACTGGCATTATGAAAGACCGGATAAATCAGCTGTGTATTTTGCTATGAAAGGTCTTCGTGTGGCCACTTGCCCCTGGAGAAATCCGGATGTGGCCGTGATACAAACAACGGATATGCTGAATTTCCGAAGGGATGCTACCTCCCAAATGCGGGACCGCTACCAGGGAATGATTCAGACCGTTTGGTCAGGTACGGAAAGTTTCATTAAGGGCTTTTATGATACAGCCCCCGCTGATCCTGTAAACAATAAAACTCCATGGAATTGTTTCCGGGCCATGTTTACTAAAATAAATGAAGTGGGTAAGTAGGGGATACATTTGCAAAAAATTAAAGTTGCTGAATAATTTAGGTGAATTAAGAAATTTAATTTCTTAGTGATACACTGGTTTGGATCTTTTTTAAAAAAAGCAAACTCATCAGCGAAACGATGCACATGACTAAAAAAGCAGCACTATAACCTTTAGATGCCGCAATGAATCCGGCAATATACACAACCCATGCCTCGCATCCATTAGTGGCAGCCATAAAAGTACTGAACTGTGTTGCGCCCAGTTTTGGATTAGTAACATCCATAAATAAAGCATAGGATGCAGCGGTGAACATTCCCGTAAAAAAATACATACAACTGTACAGGACCATCCACGCATAATAGGGAACAGGGTGATTACTAAATTCTGCCAGGGATATAAGCAAAGCCATCGTGACAAATCCGCAAAGGAAAATAACAAGTGCTTTTATCCTGCCGATTCTGTCTGATAAAAATCCTCCTGCCAGTCCACCAAGCAACATCGATACAACCACCGGGACAGCGAAGAAAAAACCTATGGATTGCTGTGGAATTTGCTGGTCAGTCAATAACGGTCCTGCAAAAGCACCGGCAGCTTCAAATGCCGCTGCGGCTGTTAATGCAAATGCGATACTGTACCAGGTTCGCGGGGAACTGAAAGCCAGTTTCAGATTATTTAAAAAGTCCGAAAAATTCACCCGCGGTATTGAAACAATAGGCTTCTCTTTTACAAAAAGGAGTAAGAGCATCGTACTAAAGATGGAAACGATCATCAAAACAATTGCTACAGATAAAGTAGTCCATTGAGTAAATATTAAAAGGCCGCCTCCGAAAAGACTTCTGCCAATCAGCATGCCAGCCTGCATCCACCCATTCACCAGGCCTTTCTCCTCCGGCACCACCGTATTTATCACCAGTGCATCTATAGCCACATCTTGTGTGGCCGCGCAAACAGAATGGAAAAACAGAAGAGAGACCCAGGTTGTCAAATTTCCGGGAAGTGGTATAAATATAAGTGGAATCAAAGACAGGCACATACCTGTTTGGGCAGCTGCAATCCATTGTTTAAATCCGAACCGGGCGGAGCGAAAAATGTCTACCAGCGGAGCCCACAAAAATTTAAAGACCCAGGGTAAAATCAGGATGGCAGTAAAACTTCCGATCTCATTTATGCCAATATCTTGCTGGCGCATCAAAGAAGGGAGGGCCCACCATATAAAACCAATGGGAGCTCCTTCGGCAAAATAAAATGCGAATGCAATAATGCCGCGGCCTTTTTTATGCAACAATAAATTCAAACCGGCGCTTGTAGTTATGAAAAAGAAAATGAAAATATTCTTTTAATTGCTAATACCTGCAATTTGAAACCAGGATGTAGAATTTCTGTGAATGTCAATTATTCAGTTATTATAAAATCAGGATTTTGATTATTCAAGCATTTTAATGAGTCGGGTATACTATTAAAAGTGAATCCGCAGGGGAAGACTCAAAATGCTCCGGCAACCAAGGAAATGTCAAAAGATAAATTCTGACAGATAGCTAAATTTCCTCCTATATATAATTATGCCCCGAAAAGTGGTATAAGCCCGAAGTGAAATATGTTAAGTGAAGTGTATTGAGCTTTTTACTTAAGCAAGTCGTTAAAGAAAACAGAAATACCCTCATTATTAAGCGCGGTACGACAAATAATTGACTCCTTGGCTATGGTAATTGACAGGGTGTTAAATCTTGTATAATCAATAGATTAGGTGGAAATAACAGGTTTTAGGC
>JBPPMM010000111.1:0-4494 GCA_051306075.1 Chitinophagaceae bacterium | reverse complement strand
TCCCAATACGGCTGATAACGTTAATTGCAATCTTGTTTGTGAAGCGATCTGCCAGTTTAGATTAAAAGAAGGAACGTGAATATCAGGGGAAAAATAATTTCTTGAGCGGGTAGCTTGCCTGGGAGCAGCATAAAACATGCTATCTGTGAGTGCGCCTGGAATACGATAAAGATATTTGGATCGAGCCCATTCTGAACGGATGGATAATTTGGAAGTAGCATCATAGGTTAGTATGATAGCTTCCGATTCGGAATCAGTATGCTCATTGTCACGATAACCATCTCTTGATTTTTTTTGAATATATGCATAGTATTTAAACTTACCTGACTTTCCGCCAATAGCATTGTAAGTACTCAAGAGGTTAAAGGAACCTACTGTATTGATACTCTCAAAACTGAATGGCCGGGTAGTATCACCTTGTTTGGTAATATAATTCAACATACCTCCAAATTGTGCTCCATATTGAAGCGACCCGGTTCCCCTCACTAATTCAATACTGGCGATACTTTCCAATGGCATACTGTAATGACTGGCAGGATAACCATACATATCAGAATTGGTAATGATTCCATCCTTACGATTATTAAATTCCCAGCCCCTGTGCGGATCAAGTCCTCTTGATGCAATATTGATCTGGTTGCCGGCGCCATCCATATCATATACAAAAACACCCGGAATTTTGGCAAAAAGCTGGCGACCCGTTTTATTCGTAATGTCCGCAGGTATTTGCGCCAGATCTATGATCTCCGTTTTTTTACCAGAGAAAATATATGTGCCCTGTACAGGTGGTAGAGGCCTGACAATATTTTGATTGAGGTATGAAATAATAACAACACTATCCAGGTAATGGGAATTTTTTATTGTATCCTGCTGAGAATTAGCAATGGCATGTACAACCAGTAAAAGCAATATTGTATTTATTGTTTTCATTTTTTGCATTAGGATTTCGTGAAAAAAAGAAAAAGAAAGAAGGCGTCAGTAAGGAATTACAACGCCATAAATGCTTTTATGAAAAAATATTTTGTTATTATAAATCTTCTAATAATCACAACCGGAATGAAACGCCGGCATTGATAAGATAATCGGCAAAAGCAGCATCCCCGTGTACATTTATTCCGGTCTTTGCCGTCCTTAATTTGTCGGAGTAACTCTGAGTACGGTTGCGCTGAATAGCAACAGGAACAGAAATGTAATAATTTATTTTTTTTGTGGTATAGCTAATAACGGGTTCAGCAGAAATAACATAACCAGGTCTTCTGAATCCTTTATCGCCACCGACAAGGTCGCTGGCAGGAATACCTTCTAACCGGATGCCTGCTGAATAATTAAAATGGCCAGTCATTAAATTCATCCCTGCACGTGCCATATATTGATCCGGCACACTCATGGTACTTGTAAAGTACTGAACAGCCGTTGTACCGGGTGTTCCTCCCCTGGCAGTTGAAACCCCATTCTGTTCTCTTGGATTAACGAGATAATATAAATTGCCATAGAAACTGAATTGATGATTGATACTATAAAAGCCGCTCATTTCAATAGTAAAACCTGTTCCTCCGTCCCCTAACTGGATAGACTGATCAACCGGACCCACAACTATAGTACTGTCATTTTTATAGAAATAGTCATCATACCTGTAATTTCCTGTTGGTAATTTGATGCCAAGGCCTGCCTGAATATTTCCTTTATGTGATTTGGTGGGATCCAATAACCAGCGATAGGCAGAAAGGCGTATATCACCCAGGCCAAATGAACGGGTGGTATGCCTGGCCGAAGGACCGGCGCTATTTCCACCATGCTCATACAGAGAAGACCGTGTGTTGGAAATTACAGGTACTGTCATTGCTATAGACCAGCGATTATCAAGAAAGCGGGTAGCCGTAATATCCATTGAATAAGAATAGTTGATCACCTCCGTCTGATTTTTTTCCCTTTCTTTTTGTTCTTCCCTGCCAACAAAATGTTTATAGGATCTGAAATACCGGTTATTAAAATTCAATTGCCATCCCTTTGCATCACCAGGTTTACCGAGGCTGCAACTATTCCCGTTGCTGCGTATGGCTACGCAGCCTTGTGCATTTGATTGTTGTTGCACAAAAATAAAAAGGATAAAAGATGCTATATATATGCGTTTCATAAAAGTTATTTGGTTGTGATTAGATTTTCTTTTTTTAGCTTCAGTCGCTGAACGATGTATTCGCCCAATTTGGTTCCGGCCTTATTTCCCTGGTCATTATCAAAGCGATAGTGAATACCTCCGTACAATCGGGACATAGCTGCTTCTTTTGCTGCCTCCCGAAAGGAGTTGATCCTTCTGCTTTCAATGCCAAATTCCAGCAGGGAAGTGTCAATAAATGAAAGCTTATCACCAAACCAATAGCTCATCACTTCTGCTGCTGCTGCTGAATTGGTAGCATGCGCACTTGTATAAGATGGGAAAGGTGGCGTTTGAATATGAGGTCGCCAGTCTTCGCCAAGATATTTATTGATTGCTGTCTCTGGCCTCACAAGATTACTTCGGAATTTTTCGTCCCAACTGCTGATGAATGCATCAAATAATGAAATAGCTGTTTCAGTATATGCAGCAACTGTAGTAGGGAAATCAGTTTTTGCCTCCTTAGCAGCAATGCCGACAATATTCATCCAATGCCCGGGAGGTGAAAACTTTTTAGTAGCAAACATAACATGACCGCTTACATTTAATTTGAAAGGATTATCGTCCCAAAAATCAGCGATATGCTTTTGCTCCTCCGTTAAATTTTCTCCTATGTTCTTAACCTCTATCAGGGCCTTATAATATTCACTGTTTTTGTTCTTGATATCAAATGCCGGTGGACGTGCCGGTTTAAATTGAGAGCAGGAATCTAATGTAAGACAACGGACAGTATTCCATTTGGGTTCAACTGCCTGGGCATACATAGGAGGTGTAGGCACCCATCGCCCCTCTTCGTCGCGTACAGTATATTTTTCAGCACTTCTTGTTTGGGCGTAATTATCATCCTTGCTCCATTTTAATACAGTTGCAACAATGGTATCGGAGAAAGCAATGGTATTATTTAATATGGATGAAGTCATCCCTGCTTCACGGGCTTTAGTCTTTAATTCATCATAATAGTTCATCATACTTCCTTCCGGAAAAGTAACGGCATTGCCCACTTTGGTAAAGGAAAATAAAGCAGCCAGGGAAAAATCAATTTCTTTTCCTGCTTCAGGCTTTGGCATGGCCGGTAAATGTTTGATCTGCCCGGAAAGCGTTTGAAACTGCTCATTGCCTGCAACCATTGTTTCATACGCTGCTATGTTTGCGTAGGCATAATTGCGACTGGCAATCATGGGTGGAAAATTATTTTCCAACACCACATCATTTAGCATCTTGACAGTTTTACAATAGAGAATGGGGTTATTTGTATACTTTTTATAATCACCTGCTTTCTCAGAACAGGAAGACAATAGAACAATGCCCGCCAGGGCAGTAGCAATAATATTTTTCACGATAAAATTTTAAATGTGTAAAATTTTCTTTCCCTTCATTTACGGAAAGAAATAATCTTATGCAGCATGATCAACTGGCAGAGATTCCGGAGGCTGGCCGGGCACTGATAAACAAATATTTTGCAACCTGGAAGAATGATTAAGAAATGCTTTATTCATCAGGTAGGAGAAGATGTCAATTGTAAATTCTGCTTCACGGCCATCATATTCACTCCAGAAGTTCTTGGCAAAATTATTTGAGTTGTTTTGCTTATTGTCCTGCTGGTTATCTTCTAATCCATTAGCTCTTTTAAAATAATCATTTCCTGCAGCCTTAATTTTCTCTTTTGCATTATTGGAAATGCATTTTAAAACCAGGAAGCCGTTTTCAATTTTTCTTTTTACGTATGTGTAGGATTTACCCTCCACTTTTATTTCGCCATAATGACGCTCAAAATCAGACTGCTCTTTCTGGTAAGGAATATTGAGGGCTATTTTCACCTCCATTAATTGCGATTCGTCATATTCATTATTATCCAGCTGTAATTCCAGTTGCTGGTCTGCATTTTTGGTCATTACTTCCATCAGGATACGGTAACCGTACCAGTTGAAGAAAAGGATAGCAATCAATAATATGGAAGAGATTTTTTTCAAGTCAGTATCTGGTTCCGCAATTTAAGGCAAATTTCTAATACAAAAAGCTGCACCTGGCCTTGATTCAGTATTATGATAACAGCCCTTGGGGTATATCTTTTTAATACCAGCATTTGCCATTTAAACCCTGAAAGAATTATTTCACCGTATAAGTTTTTTTATCAGGACCTATTCCGGTAAGCGTCAGGGATTTCCAACCAGGAGGCAACACCGATTTTATTTGTATAATTCCTTTTGGAGTGATCTCCAGGCCACCAAAACCCATCAGTACGCTTTGCAATACTCCTCCCGCCCCGGTTGCAAAATATGGATTAGTTCCTCCCTTGGTTTCAGCTATTACCCGGAATGGAGGATTTAGATTGGGTAAATAAG
>JBPPMM010000078.1:0-2000 GCA_051306075.1 Chitinophagaceae bacterium | reverse complement strand
GATGTGTATAAGAGACAGATCTTATTCTATTTCAATATTGACCCCACTCTGAAAAGTGGCATTTTTAAAATTGATTAATATTTGATAAAAATATAAGAATTACAAAATAGGAAATCTGCCGGGTCAATTTTCTGTAATATGGTTCCTGAAAAGCGGAATCTATCTGCAAATTGAACAATAAAGCGGCGTATTTTGATTTTTGGGTCGTTCTTTGACATGTTTGTTCTAAAAAATTCATTATTCTGATCAGGTTTATCCACAAACATCTGCAAATTGCCCACATCTGGATTTTGATTAATCTACGGTATTTTGATTTGCTGTTTCGTAATGGACAACCTAAATGGTTCATGGTAGATTCCACATTGTTTCTTTTTTGAGATTCTTCCAGGGGTCGTTGTTTCATCACCCTTCGCATGTGTGAAGTTCTGATTGCCTGTTGGTTAAAATAGAACCGACCTTCGTCTGTTTCTATAACCCACTTGTCCTCTTTGCTGTTTTTTATCCTCTTTGCCAGGAATGCCTGATAGAGCTTTCCTGTTTGGGAGTCGGTAACAAACAAGCATTCTGGAGTTAATTCCAAATCAAATCTTGATACGGCACCTTGAATCCCAGTAAAAACCATGTCAATGTTTTGGCAATATTGGTCATTGTTCGGGCTTTGATAGGCTCCATCAGCATACACTTTTTCTACTGGTATTCCAGTTATTGCTACGGTAGTTTCGATTGCTGGTTGGACAAAGATCGTATCTGAAACATTGGCTTTGTCAACAATTACATTGGTAATCAGGTTTAACTGCCCTTTGGTGATTGTTTCGGTAACATTTACGCTGTAGCCCTTTACCTTTTGGTCTACTTTGTGTCGGTAGGCACTATCCGGATCATGAGGAGATTGGACACTGCCCGAAATTATTTCTTCTTTAGGTCGAAGCAACACTTTTTGAACTTCATCTACTTTGTACTGTTCCTGAAATACCCGCTGTAGCAACATGTATTGTTCACTTTTTTGTTCTGAAAAAACATGAAGGGTCTTGTGTACTAAAATACCAATGGACTGCATCCGGGTTTGGATCTCATCTTTGGTACTGCGGTAAACCGTTTTCACAGGCTCCTCTTCCAACAAGTTTTTTAATTGTAGTTTTTCATCATCTGCAAACTCTGACAAATTGATATCCTTCAGCGTTTTGTAAAATAATGTGAGCGTTTGGTGGATGATTTCATATCGGGAAAAGTAAGCAATGTTGCTGCCAATCAGTTTGCTGTCCATTCGAATGTTTTTCCCATTGACTTCAAAATCTATGATTTGCCCTCTGGTAATTAATTCAAATGTCTTTTCCAGTAAATCTTCATTGTGCAAGCGCTGATGTTCATGAATCCGTTTACGGAAAAGATAGTAAGTCGAATCTGTCGGGATATCATCACTGAGGTTAAATAAACCCAACGCACTTCTGGTTAATAAGTTGAACCTACAATTCTCAAATAATTGCAAATCACTCCAGCCAGAGGAATCCTTTAGTATCATCATACCTATAAGCAAAGATACCGAAGCATTGGGTGCACCCATTTTTTCGCTAAAAAGTACTTTGAAAATAGATTCATCAATACGGGAAACTATCTGTTTGCGGAATTGATTGTGCCAACCTTCATTATTGTTATATTGAATCAATGATTTGCCCTCCAAAATTGAAGGTACACCGCAAAAAAGGTCGATTTGTTTATGTTTGTTAGATTTTTTAAACATAGCTCGATTTACTAATAATTACGATTTGAAGATAATAAAAACATTCCACAATCGCAATACTATTTAATTGATATTCAGAAATATATAATATATTTTTAAGAACAAATAAGTCAACAATATTATTAAAAACTGTCCCTCTGACTTTTCGGAGTGGGCTCAAACTTTGAACCTGAAACTTTTTTATGGTTCCACTTTGTGCTTGAGCGACTGAAAACCTTCGCCCAATATTTCATGGGTATCCATTACTGTGATGAATGCATCA
>JBPPMM010000069.1:0-5386 GCA_051306075.1 Chitinophagaceae bacterium | reverse complement strand
CTTATTTCCTTGTATTTGCTATGGGTAATATTTCTCAGGTCTGTAAAGACTTTCAGCTTGCTTTTTATTATACTATATTCTGTATAAACATCCAACAAAACATAATTGCTGAGTGAAGTATAAACTGTGGTAAAGCTGTTATTATCAAAATAGGCGTCTTTTCTTTTACCCACGCTCATGAAATTAGAACTGATAAAAAAGTTTTTACTTAGCTGGCTTGCCAGATTGATTCCGAAACTTGATTTGGGCCTCCTTAATAAATTATTATAAGTCGTGTCCTTTCCTCCACTGCGGGTTGTTATTTTACCTGTAGTATAAGTATAAAAAGTCTTTACCGTGGTTTCCGGCGTTATTTTATAACTGGCTTCCAGCTCAAAGCCATGATCATTTTGCTGGTCCTGGTTTATATATTTGGAAGAATATGTAACCGGATCATAAAAAAAGAAAATTACATCTTTCACGGCGCGGGTAAAGGCTACGGCTCTCCCGGTAAATTTTTTATTTGTTGAAAAATATTGCAGGCCTCCTTCCCCGGTAAGCCCGTATTCCGGGTTGAGGCCTTTATTTCCATATTCTGAAAAAAGTTGATAAAGGGAAGGTGTTCTGTATGCAGATGAAAAATTGGCAAACAATTTTAGTTTTTTGTTTACCAAATATGATGGGTTAAAGTTGAAAACAAAATGACCGCCATATTCTGAATGAAAATTTACCCTGCCACCCAGTTCCAGGTTAAAATCTGCTTTTGAATTAAAATTTAATGCAGTATAAAGTCCCAGTTGATTTTGATTCAGGCTGTCGTTTGCATATTTAGTTGCATAAGGTCCAAAACTACTGATCGACAAATATTCCTGGTCTGATGCTGAAGAACGGTAATCAATTCCACCGGTTAATTTCAACTGCAGACTTAAAGGCACATGAAGGTAAGCATCAAAAAAATGCTCTGAACCTTTATAACTTCCCCGGGAATAAATATCATACCCATTCCTGCTCTCTACCGAATCATCTGTGTAAACCCGGTTTATTTGGTTATAACTGTACAGTACATTCAGCTTTGAATTTTTGATGATAAATTCATTTCTCAAACCAGCCTGCCAGCTTTTTTGTGTAAAAGTATAATCCAGTTCATCAGTGAAAGCCCCCTGGTCTATATCACCATTTAAATGGCCATATCGAAAAAAAGGCTGGATATAAATAGTAGCTGCCGGTCTGATGCCTAATCCAGCCTGGAGAGAATTTTGTTGAAATTTATCTTTGTCCGTTATCTGTAAAATATCATTGTTTATTGTTTCATCTATTCCCTTTGTTTGATGACGGGAATAGGAAGCCTGGTAGTCCACAATACCAATTTTGCCATTAAAGCCGGCATGGCCCCGGGTTGTTTCATTACTGCCATAGCTTAATCTTGCATTGCCTGCAACGGATTTTTCTGTAGTTTTTTTTGTTATGATATTGATAACGCCATCAATGGCATCACTTCCATATAGTGTAGACTGGCTGCCTTTTAGAATTTCTATTCTTTCAATATTACTGACTGCCAGGTTCCTGATATCAAAATTGCCGCCAATGCCCGACGGATCATATACCGGTATACCATCAATGGTAATCAATGTATGGGATACATAACCACCCCGCAGGTATAAACTTTTGTCCTTTCCTGCATTACTATTGGCGCCGCTGATAAATAGGCCGGCTTGTTCGGTCAATACCTGTGACAGATCCTTACCACCGCTTTTCTCTAACTGGTCCCTTGTTATTACGGTAATTATTTTACCTGTAAGAGATGCCTTATTGGGATACTTGTTTGCAGTAAGAACGATTTCGTCCATAATAGAGATTGTGCTGTCAATACGTAAAATGGGAATTTGTTGTGCCTGAAGCCGGCTGCTGAATATAACAGCAGCCAGTACAAAAATTTTCCTTTTCATTATTTTAAAAAGTTTTGTATGACTGCTTCCGGAAATAGAAATGGAAATATAAACGCCTCCCGGCTTTTACATTTCACGCCTTTCACCCGAAAGCTGAATGTTGTTGATTGATAAGGCAGGTCTTCTGGCTTGAAGCAACATTGAAACCTTCCCATTCAGTTAAGCTGAACAGTGGTCAACCTTCAACGATCCCACTTTCAATTCCTTTCCAGGCATTCGGGTGGGGCTTCTTACAGCTACGGGGATAGCGCCGGTCTTTCACCGGCTTCCCTTTTAATGCTACACCTAAGGCGGAGCAACCTAATCGCTGCAAATGTAAGCAGAGAAGTCTTTGAACCGTAAACCATTTTTTTCTTTTTGACTGAAAGGTTGTTTTTATTTTCATGCTCAAAACAATTGAAAGCTGCATCCTGTAAGAGCTAAATCAAAAAATAAAAGGCAGAAAGTTTTTTTGCTATCTTCAATTCCATGACGCCAAAAAACAAGCTGGGCCTTTTTGATCTCACTATGATCGTTGTTGGTTTAGTAATTGGCATGGGCATATTCAGAACTTCTTCCGATGCAGCTAATGCTGCCATTACTCCTTCTATTTTTTTTGTTGCCTGGTTTGCCGGCGGAATTGTTGCCTTATGTGGTGCTCTTACATATGCTGAAATTGGTTCAAGATTCCCTGTCACCGGAGGATATTATAAAATATTTGCTGAGTGCTATCATCCGTCTATTGCATTTGCCATCAATTGTATCATCCTTATTTCAAATGCTGCATCCATGTCAGGAGTGGCGTTAATTGGCAGTGAATATATTTCACAGGTTATTTTTAAAACTACACCGGACAATACCACCCGGGCTCTGGTAGCTATGATCCCGATCGTAGTTTTTTATTTCGTGAACTTACTGGGTCTGCGAATGAGTGCCACGGCTCAAAATATTTTAATGATTATTAAGATTGGTATGTTGGTTTTGCTGATTAGTTCTATTTTTTTTATATCAGGTGATGCTAACGCAGCAGTAGCAGAAGGAGCGATAAGAGAACTCACCACAATGGATTTTATTAAATCATTTGGGATTGCGCTAATAGCTGTGTCTTTTACATATGGTGGTTACCAGCAAACGATCAATTTTGGCGAAGAAATTCACCAGCCGAGAAAGACCATTCCAAATGGAATATTCATCGGGATCCTTATTATTATTTCTCTTTACCTGGCTGTCAGTTATGCTTATTATAATGCCATTGGATTTGAAGAATTGAAAACTTCGCGGGGTATTGCTTCTATAGTTGTAGAAAAAATGTTTGGACCCACCGGAAAAACTATTGCATCCATATTGCTTTTTATAGCTGTGCTGGCCTATGTAAATGTTTTGCTATTAAGCAACCCCCGGGTTATGTATGCTATGAGCAAGGATAGAATTTTACCTGCATCCTTTCAAAGAAAAGATGAAAAAAAAGATGTACTAACCGTTAGTTTAACTGTATTTGCTGCCATGGGAATAATTGTCCTGTTTTTTGCAAAAGAGTTTGACCAAATCCTGGGCTTCACTATTTTCCTGGATTCTATTGGCATGGCTACCTCGGCAGCTACTATTTTTATTTTGCGTAAAAGAACAAAACACCTGGATGGTACTGGAATTTATAAAATGAAGCTTTATCCATTACTTCCTCTCATTTTTATTGCCGCCTATATTTTTGTAGGTACATCCATTGCTTTTAATACGCCTGGGCTGGCTTTAATAGGAACGGGAGTGTTTGTCGCTTTTCTTATAATTTATTTTATAGTCACCAGGCTGAAAAAGAATAACCATGTCTCTTAGTGAAGATCTCTCCTATATAATAAATGAGTTGGGTGAAGAAAGAGAAAATTATTTCAACGCTGTAGCACCACCCATAATTCAAACCAGCAATTTCACTTTTGAAAAGGTGGAAGATCTGCAAAAGGCCTTTGAAGATGAAATGTGTGGCTTTTTATACAGCCGCGGATTGAACCCCACAGTGGAAATTTTAAGAAAAAAACTGGCGGCCCTGGATGGTGCGGAGGATTGTTTGGTTTTTAATAGCGGAGCTGCCGCCATTTTTGCAGGAATTTTAGCTAATGTAAAAACAGGAGATCATATTGTATCAGTAAAATGTCCATATACCTGGGCGCAAAAAATGTTTGATGTGGTGTTGCCGCGGTTTAATATATCCACGTCCTATATAGATGGAACAAAATTGGAGAATTGGGAGGAAGCCACGCAGGACAATACAACTTTTTATTATTTGGAGTCACCCAATAGCTGGTTTTTTGCATTGCAGGATATCAGGGCAGTAGCTTCCCTGGCAAAAACTAAAGGCATTACTACTTTAATTGATAATAGTTATTGTACCCCACTTCACCAGGAAGTTATAAAGATGGGCGTTGACCTTGCCATGCAAACGGCAACAAAATATATTGGAGGCCATAGCGATACTTTAGGTGGTGTTCTTTGTGGTTCACAGGAAATGATCAGGAAAATTTTTGCCAGTGAATATTTAAATATTGGAAGCGGTATTCAACCATTTAATGCCTGGCTTTTGATAAGAGGACTGCGCACTTTACCCATCCGGCTCGATCGGATCAACCGCTCAACCACAGAATTGCTTAAATATTTAAAAGGACATGCAAAAGTAGATAGTGTACTTTTCCCGTTTGATCCATCATTTCCTCAATATGAATTGGCCAGACAGCAGATGAAAAATGGAGGAGGATTGATCACATTTTTTCTGAAAACAAGGAGAAGGGAAGATATCGTTCATTTTTGCGAATCGATTAATCGCTTTATGATGGCAGTCAGTTGGGGGGGGCATGAATCCTTAATTCTTCCAAAATGTGCCGGTTTTCCTGTTTCGGCATTCAATGGGGATGATCCCGAACATCGCTCAGTTAGAATGTATGTTGGCTTAGAGGAGCCGGCTTATTTGATTGCAGACCTGGAGCAGGCCTTAGAAAAGATAATTTAAGGCAATATTTTACTCCCGTTTATCAAAAATCGGTCTTCCCGGAAATGAATTCATTTATTTTTGCCCGATTATGACCCGGAGTTTCCAGTTGATCTTATGCCTGTTCACCATCTTTGGTTCTTTTAATGGTTCTGTTTCTGCTCAAACAGGAGAAACATGGAATATGCGCAAATGCGTGGAATATGCCATGGAACACAATATCTCTGTTCGGCAAGCAGACGTACAGGCCAGGATCGCAGCGTTAACGTATCAACAAGGGCTACTTTCACAATATCCATCTTTGAATCTTCAAAACAGCGCCGGCTACCAGTTTGGCCGGTCTATTGATCCATCCACCAACCAATTTACCAATGCTCAGATATTATTTGCAAACCATTCATTAAATGTGAACCTGGACCTTTTCAATTGGTTCCGGAAAAAAAATACTGTTGCCGCTTACCAATTTCAGGCTGATGCTTACAAGGAAGGTATACAGAAAGCAAAAGAT
>JBPPMM010000064.1:0-2443 GCA_051306075.1 Chitinophagaceae bacterium | reverse complement strand
AAGATCTCCGATAATGGAGTAGGCTTTGACGTGCTGTCGTGCAGCAATGGTATTGGTTTAGCCAATATGCGTCGCCGGACAAAATTATTCTCTGGGCAATTCGACCTCGTATCGTCCCCTGGTCAAGGCTGCGAAATTATCATCTCCATTCCTTTAAATGAACTCGGACCCACACCTGTTAAACTGGGTAAGTTGAAGGTTAGCGCTGAAAATGAGATAGGCAGTTTCTTTGAATAAAAGCGAAAAAAAGGCTGCAACCTCCAGGTTACAGCCTTTCAAGTGCCCAAGACTGGATTCGAACCAGCACACCGTTTCCGGCGCTACCACCTCAAGGTAGTGCGTCTACCAATTTCGCCACCTGGGCGGGGGTTTGCAAATATAGCGGAAAGTTGAAAAGTCCATTACTTGAAGGAGTCTAAATAATTCGGGAAAAGATTCTCATCTTAAAAAACATTTTGGTAAAAAACCCTTAACTATCCAACTGTTTTCCCAGCACAATTCTGAAGGTAGTGCCCTTCCCCGGCTCTGACTGCTTTACAAAAATTTCACCTTTGTGATATTGAGCAATGATTCGTTTGGACAGACTAAGACCAAGCCCCCACCCTCTTTTTTTAGTTGTAAATCCTGGCTTAAAAACTTTTGAAATATTTGGCTTTGAAATTCCTTTACCGGTATCGGTAACATCAATGATCACTGATTTTTTTTCATCCTTTATATCCACCCTTATATATCCTTTCCCTTCCATTGCATCCAATCCGTTCTTTAATAAATTTTCGATTACCCAATCAAATAAAGGAGCCGAAACCATTGCCATAACGGGTTTACCTCCGTCAGCATTAACAACAAAACTTACTGAGCCCGGGGATCTCTTGCGGATATAGTCAACCATATCCGTAATCTGTTTCACTATATCTATTTCCTCCAACCGGGGTTTACTTCCTATTTTGCCAAACCTGTCGGAAACCAGCCGCAAACGGGAGACATCTTTTCCCAATTCCTGGACAATATTTTCATTGCCCGGTTTTTCTTTCATCATTTCTATCCATCCTTCCAGGGAAGAAACGGGTGTGCCTAACTGGTGAGCCGTTTCTTTTGCCATTCCAGCCCATACCTGGTTTTGCACAGACCGGTAATTACTTCGCAGGGTGATCAGTGTAACTATAATAAACATACCAACAATGACCAGTTGCACCAAAGGGTAATAACGTACTTCATTTTGCAATTGAGATTCCCCATAATAATATTTATTGTATGCAAGCGGCTCCGGAGTTATTTCAACTACCACAGGTGTATTCAATTCTCCAAAATTCTTTACCATCTTTCTCAGGTAGTTTGTATCGGAAGCAACCTTTGATGAATCAAGGTTTACATATAATCCGGATGGCTCGTCCCTCTCGTTAGTTTCTATTATTGGAATGTCCACATTGTCCCCGGCAATCTTGTTGGTAAAAAACAAAACATTCGGATCATCACTCAACGCCTTAATTTTTAATGATTCTCCGAAGGCGGTAACCCTGGCCCTCTCCTCCTTTGCAATTTTCCTTGACACATACTGTGAATAAAAAACGGTACCCGTTACAATGAGAATTGCTATACCCGCCAGGGCGGTTCGCCAGGTTAAAAGTTGTCGAAACATGCGCCGAATTTAACAAGGATAAACCGGCCTGCAACATTTTTATTATTCGAATCACCTTAGCTGAGGCGACAGGCTTACCCGTATGTATCAAAATTGAAGATGGAAAACTTTGTGTACGTTTGAATAAATTTATAAATAAGTTTTGAAGCCTTTACCCAAAGTAGCCATTGTTATCTTAAACTGGAACGGCAGAAAATTTCTTGAGCAATTCTTACCTTCTGTAATGCAATCCAACTATTCAAACCTGGAACTCGTTGTTGCCGATAATTTTTCTACAGATGATTCCATCCTTTTCGTTGAAAAAAATTTTCCTGTTGTTCGTATCATTCACCTAAAAAAAAATTGGGGATTTGCAAAAGGCTACAATGAAGCAATCAAAGAAGTAAAAGCGGATTACCTGGTACTGCTTAATTCCGATGTAGAAGTAACTTCCGGTTGGATTGATCCTATGGTGAATCTCCTTGAAAATGATAATTCGATTGCCGCATGTCAGCCGAAAATTCTTTCCTGGCATAATAAAAAAATGTTTGAATACGCCGGTGCCGCGGGTGGATGGATAGATAAATACGGATACCCTTTTTGCAAAGGCCGGGTGTTTGATACCTGTGAAGAAGATAAAGGGCAATACGACCAGGCCGAACCCATTTTCTGGGCAAGCGGAGCTTCTCTTTTTATCCGGTCATCTGCCTTTCAGGAAATGAATGGCCTGGATGAATATTTTTTTGCTCACCAGGAGGAAATTGATCTCTGCTGGCGATTGCAAATTGCAGGTCATAAAATTTACTCTTGTCCTTCGTCAGTCGTTTA
>JBPPMM010000037.1:0-2538 GCA_051306075.1 Chitinophagaceae bacterium | reverse complement strand
TGCGAATTGAACTTCCTGTTTTGGTAATTATTTTTGGAGATTTCGAATTAGCTTATAGATTTATAGCCTGGGTTTGCTGGATTCCAAATTTGATGTTTGCTTTTCGAATCAACAAAAAAATTAAAAGAGCCGCAATTGCAAATAAAGAATACCTGAAAGACTAAACACTAACAATAAAAAGCGTCTGCATTACTACAATGGCCTGTTTTTTTGCAACGGTAGACATCATAATAGAAGATATACGACCGTCAGAATGGTTTTATTATAATTTGATAAAACAACTTAAAGGCTGGTAATATAGCGTACTAATTTTTTTGATCACAATTTCAGATAGCATGCTAATTGCCACACATGATTCTTTGTAAAAACCTTGTTTCTTCCTGCAATATATTGATTAAGGTAACCTGTCTCCAGGTCAACAAATTTATTTACCCGATATCCGATAGCCAGGTAAGCCCGGTTTTGGTCAAAGATTTTACGATTTACATTGGCCGTATTGCCCATATTGAGAAATACTTCGTTTTGTAATGCTGCAAAGAATCCCCGGGTAAATTTTTCTTGTTTTTGCAGCGGTAGTACATTCCTTATAAAATAACGGAATCGACTGGCATAAAAAGAACCGTCATTTTTTAATTCATTGTTTATAATCGAGCTTTTTGAAATAAAACGTTGTTCCAGCCGGAAGCGATGACTGACAAAAATGTTCTTTAATTTATGACTGAACACTAACTGCTCCCAAATGCGGTGTTCCGGGGCATAGCCGCTGATTCCATTTATAACCCTGCGATTATGGATAAAAGCGTATCCGGCAGTTGTTGTTATTTTTTTTGAAACGTGAAAATTCAATCCGGACCGGAGCAATAATGTTTGTGTGTGTTTTAATTCATCAGAACTTCTCCATTGTATATCTGCATGAATACTTGTTTTCTTTCCGGTTTTAAAAGTATTGAATGAGGCCAGCCACCCGGAGAATTGCGATTGTGCATTTGTCAAAAAGCTGCAGGAATAAATGAGTCCAATTGTTAAAAATATTTTTTTCATTACCACAAAAGAAACAAAAATCTGGGTTGTTAAAAATTATATTCAACTGAATTTATAAAAATGGCGGGATTAATTTCAATAAACATATGGACCTTTTTAATAAAGGAAAATCGGCTCTGAAAATATAATGTGCAAAAGTCTTCTAACGCAACACCACTAAGAATTCCGGCATTACCAATTTCTCTTTTCCACAAATGTGCATATTTGAATGGTTGGAAATTGATGAGCAAAAAATATTTTCGTAATTCCTTCCCACCTAAGGCTATTATAATTTATCCGGAACCGTAAAATTTTAAAATGATGGTTAATAAAAAGCAGGCATCCGCCGGTGGCGGTTTGCAATTTCGTCGGCGTTATACAAACGAAAAGCTGAGTGTTTTTGATTTGTTCGAATACGATTACCGCACTTCAGTTATCCGGAATCCTTCCGGCGAAACAATGTTTGAAATGAATAATGTGGAAGTGCCGAAACAGTGGAGCCAGATTGCCACCGATATTTTAGCCCAAAAATATTTTCGCAAGGCAGGGGTGCCCCAGGCCGATGGCAGCCTGGGAAGGGAAACATCAGCTAAGCAAGTAGCGCATCGCCTTGCTAATTGCTGGCGGGTGTGGGGAGAGAAGTATGGTTACTTCGCCTCTTCAACCGATGCACAAATTTTTTACGAAGAATTAGTGTACAGTATACTCAACCAGATGTGTGTGCCCAACTCACCCCAATGGTTTAATACAGGATTATATGAAAGCTATGGAATCAAAGGCAAACCGCAGGGGCATTATTATGTGGATCCTGTTGATGGTGAATTAAAAAAATCTACATCGGCTTATGAACGTCCGCAACCACATGCCTGTTTTATCTTAAGTGTAGAAGATGACCTGGTAAATGATGGTGGCATCATGGACCTATGGGTAAGAGAGGCAAGAATTTTTAAGTACGGTTCCGGAGTAGGAACCAATTATTCTAACCTGCGCGGGGCAAATGAAAAACTTAGCGGGGGAGGAACATCCAGCGGGTTGATGAGTTTTTTAAAAATCGGCGACAGGGCCGCTGGAGCTATCAAAAGCGGTGGTACTACCAGGCGTGCAGCTAAAATGGTTTGTCTCGATCTGGATCATCCGGAAATAGTTGAATTCATAAACTGGAAAGTAGAGGAAGAAAAAAAAGTAGCGGCATTGATAGATGCTGGCTATGCTTCCGATTATGAAGGCGAAGCCTACAGAACGGTCAGCGGTCAAAATTCAAATAACTCAGTTCGCATTCCTGATTCATTTTTTGATAAATTAAAAAAGAATGAAGATTGGGAACTTACGGCCCGCATGGATGGTAGGGTAATGAAAAAAGTGCCGGCTAAAGAATTGTGGAACCAGATTGCTTATGCTGCCTGGCGCTGTGCAGATCCCGGAACCCAATTCAATACAACGATCAATGAATGGCATACCTGTCCTGAAGGTGGTGAGATAAGGGCGTCTAATCCCTGCAGTGAGTATATGTTCCTTGAC
>JBPPMM010000030.1:0-3296 GCA_051306075.1 Chitinophagaceae bacterium | reverse complement strand
AGGTATTGCAGTAGTAAATAGAGAAATATTTGTTTTACAGAAACAGGAATTAACCAGGCTTTTGGACCTCGACGGTGATGAAATTATTGATGAGTACCAGGCGGTATGCAATAGTTGGGGAGTCAGCGGAGATTTTCATGAATTTTCATTTGGTCTTTTGTATAAGGATGGTCATTTTTATGCAACTCTTTCACTGGCTATGCGGCTCATATCGGGTGAAAAACAAAAACCGGATCGTGGCAAAACTATTAAGATCAGCATGGATGGTAGTTATGAATGGATTAATTATGGTTTGCGTACACCAAACGGGATCGGCTTTGGAATAGATGAGGAAATATTTGTAACGGAAAACCAGGGAGAATGGATTCCGGGAAATAAACTGATACATGTCAAAAAAGGAGATTATCATGGAATGCCCTGGGGGCTTCCGGATCCGTTGTCTGCGCCAGCAACCACTCCCCCTGCTATTTGGTTGCCGGAAGATGAAATTGGAAATTCACCTTCGCAACCTATATTAATGCAGGATGGGCCCTATAAAGGACAAATGCTTCATGGCGACGTAACACATGGGGGCATAAAAAGGGATTTCCTGGAAAAAATAAATGGTGAATACCAGGGCGCAGTATTTCGTTTCTCGCAGGGATTGGAAGCCGGTGTGAATCGTCTCTGTTGGGGTCCTGATGGCGCACTGTATGTTGGTGAAATAGGTATGGTTGGTGGCTGGAGCTGGAAAGAAAAACGGTACGGTCTTCAGCGAATGAAATACAATGGAAAATCAACATTTGAAATGCTGGCAATTAGAGCTAAACCACTGGGCTTTGAAATAGAATTTATTGAACCGTTAAAAAACGGGGAAGAAATAAAAGCTGCTGATCTTTTCGTTCAGCAATGGTGGTACCTTCCTACTGCTGATTATGGCGGACCAAAAAAGGATTTGGAAAAATTAAAAGTTACAAGGGTCAATATGTCAAAAGATCGAGCCAAGGTTTATTTGGAAATCCCTGGTTTAAAAAAAGAACATGTAATTTATTTCCGCTTGCCGGAAAACCTTCGCAGTGCTAGTGGGCAATCTCTTTGGTCTTCAGAATCCTGGTACACTCTTAATAATATTCCTGAATGAAATACTAAAATATGAGCAATCAACAAAACGGAAACAATAAGATCAACCGCAGAAAGTTTGTTAATTATACAGGCAAATTAATGGCTTTGGGCATGGTGGGATTATCATCAAATGCTATGGTTTCTCCAGGTAATTCAAATACTATAAAACGCTTATCAAAAATCCGTATCAAAAATGTTGATTCAAATTTTGAAAGAGAGCCGCTAACACCTTATCATTTCAAAGGCAGTTTTGTTACCGATCTCTGGCAAACCGTAGCCAGGCTTGAGTCTGAATCTGGTATTAGTAAAATAGGCCTGGGAACTCAGAGTGTGCTTTGGTCTGATTCAAATGTATTTACTGAACATTCAGAAAGTGGCGGCAATGCATTGATGTATGCTTTGAGTGAAAGGGCATTGCAGATCATGAAAGGAAATTCTTTTACCAATCCAATGGAATTGCTCGATGAACTGTTACCGGAAGTATTAGCATATGGTAAGAAAATTACCGGTATCCCTGACTTAAGAAAAACATTTGCTTTGAATTCATTGGTCTGTGTAGATAATGCCGCCTGGTTATTATATTCTGCAGAAAATAAAATAAATAAGTTTGACGACATGATCCCTGATGCCTTTAAGCCGGCTTTATCGTACCGGCATGACAAGGTAGCAAGTATCCCATCATTCAGCGTGGGAACAAATGTTGAAAAAATAAAAGCCGCCGCTGACGAGGGTTATTTCATTATGAAGCTCAAGATTGGTTCAGCAGGAACTCAAAAAGAAATGCTGGAAAAGGATATGGCTTTTCTGTCAGCTGTTCACAAAAGCATCGGGCATTATAAAACTCCTTATACTAAAAACAACAAAATTCCTTATTATTTAGATCCCAATGGAAGATATGAAACGAAGGATACGCTGTTACGGTTCCTGGATCATGCAAAAAAAATCGGGGCTTTTGATCAGTTTGCATTGATAGAGGAACCATTTGCAGAGAGTAATGAAGTGTACGTAGGTGATATGGGTGTTTCTATTGCGGCTGATGAAAGTGCCCATACTGTAGAAGATGCAGCCAGCCGCATTGAACAAGGCTATAAGGCCATTGTATTAAAAGGTATTGCCAAAACCTTAAGTATGACTTTGAAAATTGCACAACTTGCCTTCGAAAAAAAGATTCCTTGTTTTTGTGCTGATTTAACCGTTAACCCAATACTGGTAGATTGGAACAAATGTGTTGCCGCACGTTTGGCGCCATTCCCAAATATGGAAATTGGATTACAGGAAACAAATGGTCACCAGTACTATAAAAATTGGGATAAAATGATGACCTATCATCCGATGGCAGGGGCTAAATGGACGCAAACAAAGAAGGGAGTATATCTTACAGACAAATCTTTCTTTGAAGAAAGCGGGGGGATTTTTCAACCTTCGGCACATTATGAACAAATGTTTATGAATGCCGGGAAATGATTGATTAATTTTCGCAGCATAAAGCCATATTATTTGCTTTGGCTTTGGCAAAAGACAAATCAGGTTAGTGTCCTGTCCATTTTATTTTTAAATAATGCTTTTCCCGCTCCTTAAATATGTAACATTGAAAAAAGTAAAATATTCCATTGCCTTTTTATTCTCCATTATTTCATGCACGGTACTAACCTCTTTTTCCCAGGAGGCTAAAATAAAATTTGTTGCTAATACTTTTGAAAATGCTTCTCCATTCAATTGGGAAATTGACTCCAATGGGGTTGTTATCATTGAACTGATTTATGATCATGAGCGATCTTCAGTCAACAGGGCCAATCAGCATTGGCATTTCCAGGTACAGGCGGCCGCTGGTTCGGATTTGACTTTTATTTTAAAAAATTTTGATAATATCTGGAACGGAATAAAAAGTGAACCGATTTCAGATCGTACGCCCTGCTTTATCTCACAGGATGGTAAAAACTGGACATCCATAAAAACTGAATTATTAGGCGACAATACTCTTATGTTGAAGATTCACATGGAAGGCGAACAGTTATTTGTTGCCAGCCTTGAGCCTTATCGTATAAGTGATCTTCAAAAGCTGGTGGCGGAAATAAAAAACAATCCTGCTGTTGGCATAAGTTATATTGGAAAAACGGCAGAGGGGCGACCACTTGAAATAATAAGGGTTGGAAATTCCACCACCCCTTTTCGTGTATTCTTAAGAGCCAGGGCGC
>JBPPMM010000023.1:0-3823 GCA_051306075.1 Chitinophagaceae bacterium | reverse complement strand
AATGTATTAACACAACAGATCATTGCCTGGGCCGGTGTATTGTTAAAGATTTTTGATGTAGGAGCGAAATGGGCGGCTATTGGTATTTTGCTACATGTAGTCGCCGGAATTTCCATGACTACCGGAATTCTTGTGTCAGGCGTTGTCACCCTGATCTATGTAACTTTCGGTGGGTTGTGGGGCGTCATTGTTACGGATCTTGTTCAATTTATTGTGCAGGTACTTGGAGGCATTGTTATGTTTGTGTTGGTTGTAAACCGGCTCGGCGGAATGGATTCAATTTTTGGAATTTGGGAAAGACTTCCTCCCGGGCACAATCAATTATTTAATGACCCCTATACGGCAAGTTTTGCTGCCATCATGTTTTTCCTGTATTTCTTAAGTTATAATGGTGGAAGCTGGAGCCTGGCAACAAGGTATATATCATCCCCCAATGAGAAAGAAGCATCAAAGGCAGCCCGGCTTTCCGGCATATTATATTTAGTCTGGCCATTGATATTGTTTTTTCCTATGTGGGCTGCTCCGCTTATTTTACCGGGATTGGCAAACCCGGGTGAATCCTATGGATGGCTCATGATAAATATTTTGCCACAGGGTATGATCGGGTTGGTCATTGCATCACTGTTCGCAGCTACCATGGGAATGACCTCATCCGATGTAAATACAATCGCTGCCGTCATTACAAGGGATATACTTCCTGTGGTTTCAACTAAATTCAGAAATGATAGGCATTCATTGCGTACAGCCCGCATCACTACATTTACTTTTACGCTGGCTACCATAGTCATTGCACTTAACTATGAAAGATTCGGTGGCGTATTGGGCTTAATCGTTAATTGGTTTGGAGCATTGCTGGGGCCTACGGCCATGCCATTATTATTTGGACTGCTGCCTGCATTCAGATATTGTGGCCCTGCGTCAGCGATTATCTCTATTGTTGCAGGAGTAGCCACATTTATTATCACAAAGAACATGCAGGTGAACAACCTGGCAATTGAGGTAGGATTACCCACTATTGTTTCGGCGATTGTATTTATTGTAATCGGGCTTGCTACTAAAACAGTACCCGCCAGGGTGAACGAACTTCTTGCTGCGCTTAAAACCAGGACAAAGGAGAATTGATATATGGAAAAACAAACTTTTAGAGAAGATAAAGAGTTCACCTGTATTCATTGTATTACCGGAAATACTGAATCCGTCATTTTCCGTGATGGCAAGATTTCGAAAAAAACCGGAACAGGTGCCAGTGAAAGCAAAATTTTTATCGGGCCTGGTTTAATAGACATTCAGATAAATGGCATCAACGGAATAGATTTTAACACCCCGTCATTGATCCCGGCTGATATTTTAAAAGCTACGCATTATTTATTAAGTAAGGGAGTGACTACTTTTTTTCCAACAGTAATTACTAATTCAGATGAAAACATTCTTGCCATACTTCATACCATTTACCAGG
The DNA here is from genome assembly GCA_051306075.1 of Chitinophagaceae bacterium. Taxonomy (GTDB): domain Bacteria; phylum Bacteroidota; class Bacteroidia; order Chitinophagales; family Chitinophagaceae; genus Terrimonas_B. The sequence continues at coordinate 2,367 of JBPPMM010000023.1, read as the reverse complement.
CATGTATATCTAACCCCATCGTGAATGCATGCGTTGCAGGCATTCATTTGGAAGGCCCATTTATTTCTCCTGAAGAAGGCGCCAAAGGAGCACATGACAACAAATATATAAAGCCTCCTGACTGGAAGCTTTTCACCAAATTCCAGGAGGCAGCGGGTGGCAAAATAAAGATCATTACCCTGGCACCTGAATGGAAAGGCTCCCGTTCATTTATAGAAAACTGCAGGAACCAGGGCATCCATATTTCTATTGGTCATTCAATGGCAAATACAGAACAAATCAACATGGCTGTAAAAGCGGGAGCTAGCCTGTCAACTCATTTAGGAAATGGCATTCCTTTGTTATTACCCCGCCATCCTAATATCCTTTGGGACCAGCTGGCTTCTGAAGAACTTTTTGCCTGCATAATAACTGATGGCATTCATATCCCGGACTCATTCATAAAAGTAGTGATGAAGAATAAAGCCGGAACCACTATTCTTGTAAGCGATGCTACCTGTTTTACAGGGATGCCACCGGGCGAATATGCAAGTCACATTGGAGGCACAGTAATTCTGGATAAAGAAAAAAGAATTTCTCTCAAAGGTTCTCCTGGGATTCTGGCAGGATCTGCAAAATCATTGTTAGAAAATATTGAAACTTTATTGAAGCATAATCTGACCACACTTGGTGAAGCCTGGCAAATGGCATCAGGAAATGTTACCAGGATGCTGGCAGAGAAAGATGATACTCCTAATTCAGAAAATAAAGATTATGTAATGTTTCAATTATTTGAAAATGAAATACAGGTGGAAAAGGTAATTAAAAATGGAAGGATTGTTTTTGAAATTTAATTTTTAATTATGGGAAAAAAACATTTTGGTTTTGGCATTGTTGGGGCAGGAATGATATCGCATTTCCATGCAAAAGCTATTGCCGAAATAGCCAATGCAAGCTTAACAGGAGTCTATAGCATTAACAAGAATAAATCAGAAGAATTAGCCCGACAACACAACTGTATCGTATTCGCCACATTGGATGAAATGATATGCCATGCTGAAATAGATATAGTTTGTATTTGCACTCCTTCTGGAATACATCTTGACCCGGCTTTAAAATGTATAGAAGCCGGGAAACATTGCCTTATTGAAAAACCTTTGGAAGTAACTCTTGAACGATGCGATAGAATAATTGAAGCTGCAAATAAGGCAGGCGTAAAAACAGGCGTTATTTTTCCTTCCCGCTTTCACGAATCCAGCATCCGGTTAAAAAAAGCAATAGATGAAAAAAGACTGGGGGATTTAGTACTGGGAGATGCATATGTTAAATGGAGCAGAAGTAAAGAATATTATCAATCAGGAAATTGGAGGGGCACATGGAAATACGATGGCGGAGGAGCACTTATGAACCAGGGTATTCATTCAGTAGACTTGTTGCAATGGTATATGGGGCCAGTAGCTTCAGTACAATCCGTTGCCGCGAATGTCCGGCATAAGAATATTGAAGTGGAGGATACAATTGTTTCAACCATAAAATTTAAAAACGGAGCCCTGGGGACTATTGAATGTTCAACAGCAGTTTATCCCGGCACACTGAAACGAATTGAGATAATGGGAACAACGGGAACGGTAGTTATGGAAGAAGACCAGTTACTCAAATGGCAATTTGAACATGCAAAAGACGAAGATGCGATCATAAGCAACGCCATGAAAGAATATACAGTATCACAAGGTGGTGCATCTGATCCTGCTGGTATAAGTTATAAAGGACATCAAAAACAAATAGAAGATATGATCCGATCAATTGAAACCGGAGCTACTCCTTTAATAGATGGTTATGAAGGCCGTAAATCCGTCGGGATCATACTTGCCATTTATGAAAGTGCCCGTTCAGGTAACACTGTTAAATTACCGGAGTATTAGTGTACTGAAAATGATTTGGTTTAACAATCGAACGAAGTTTTAACCCTGCTGTGCTCATCGCCAAAGCCCGGTTATTTCACCTGCAATACCGAAAGCACAGGCAAATGATCAGAGGCATATTTTTCATCAACCACTTTATGCTCCCTGACAATAAATGAAGAAGCTGGAGCAAATGCGATGTAGTCAATGGTCTTATCGGGAACAGTAACCGGAATGGTAAACGGACAACCGGATGTGCATGAGCGGGTAAAATAACTATCCAGTTTGCTGATCACAATTCCGGACGGAACTGCATTAAAATCTCCTGCAACAATAACTGGTAACGTTTCCTTTTCTAATACTTCCAGTATTTTATTGATTTGCAAAACACGGTTTGTATCATTACCCTGCGCATCGAGGTGGGTACAGGCAAATAATATTTTTTTATTTCCGGGTAATGTAATAATAGCCGTCGCTAATGCCCGGT
>JBPPMM010000014.1:0-11932 GCA_051306075.1 Chitinophagaceae bacterium | reverse complement strand
GATTTATCGTAACCATATACCATTGCGCCATCCCGCATTTCGGCGGGGGCAGCCATTACCGCCAATTTGATTTGCATTTCCGGCGATGGTATAGCGGTTTGTGCCCCGCAACCTGCCAGCAGAAAATAAACAGAAATCAATAAAGCGAAGCGTTTCATTTTTTAAGAATTTAAAAAGTGACCGGATAATTATTGATAATCCAAGAACATTTTCAAGTAAAAGCTATAAGCTCTAACTATAAAACATCTGTATGAAGGTAAGCAAAAAGAAAAATGGATAACAAAGTGGAGGCCTTATAATTTCTAAGTTTGGGAAAAGATAAAATGTAATTTTCCTCTTGATTTGGATCTGCCGTCCGGAAAACTTAGAACATAAAACAAAGGGCAATTATTTTGTAGGAAGGTGTGCAACCGCCCTCTACGTTGTGTGTAGATGCCTAATCATCAAGCCTATTTTCTATGTCCATTCGCTCGTTCAAAATTCTAATAATTTCAATTGTACTATTTGAAACTTTATAGAAAATCAGATGAGATTTGACTTTAGATGCCCAATATCCTTTCCGGACATGGTCCATTGATTTGCCAGAAGAATTGTTTTTACAGATATAATTTATTTCGTCAAATATTAAATTATAGTAACGGTCAGCTTGTTGAATTGACCATTTTTCCACTGTGTAACGCCAAATTTCTTCCAGGTCAGAAACTGCTTTTTTGGAAATGACAAACGGGAGCGCCTTCATAAAAATTTGCCATGTAACTTCTTCAAATGAGTTTTCGGATTAAAAGCTTTTTCAATTCCACTTTTCTCGCCTTGCAAAAGAGCCTTATTCAGATCTTTTATTTTAGCTTCTTCGATTTCCAAAAGCCTGAGAGCAGTCCTGATTACCTCACTTGCCGAATTGTATTTCCCTGACGATACTTTCTCAGAAATAAAATCTTCAAAGTGTTCACCCAGCAAAATTGAAGTATTTCGAGCCATAGTATTATTTTTTTAATAAAAGTACCAATAATTGGTATATTGTCCAATAAGAAATATATAAGTTTCAGGCTGCCCTTTATAATTAGGTATGGCCTCCTGAATAAACGCTCCTGGTCTTGTGGATTCACCCTTTTTAGCGGCAGTTTTTCTTCCCAGAAGTATTTAATTCAGAAAATTCTCATATTCGTTTGTTGTCAAAACCCAGCTTGTAAAAGGATAAATTGAATTTTTATGTTTTTCATTGTAGACATCCCTAATGCTATATACATTTTTTCCAGTAATTCTATTTTGGCCGACTTCTGTAAAATAATATGCTACTGCTCCATTTTCGTCGTTTAAACTAAATAAGACCAAAGTCCTTTTGTGTTTTGCTGAGTGATATAGTATATGCCTTTCCGTCTGCTCTACTAATTGAAAAGTGCCTGATAGTTTACTTTCTTTTTCAACACAGCCGTGCTCATGCTCCTGAAATTGTAACTTTTCCGGAAAGACTAAGATGCTCCCAAGCTTAAAGCTAAAACTGACATCAGTTGAATAGCAGTCTGGCGCTCCACAATCAGGTCCATGCATATTAAAAGGTATATCCACAAACAGACTGTCTTTTGATACATTCACGACATTTCGAATGTACATTTCCTGGAGAAAACTCTCTTTTAAAATTCTATTTTCTTTTCTTTTAATAATTTCATTCCGGAGGGAATCCAGCTGTTTTTTCCAATCAGGAGGTGTATAGTCAGTTTTCCTGTTTTCCGCTTTTCCTTCTGTCGCTAAGTTGTCGGGAAATATGCTACTATCATTGGAAACAACATTTTTCAAGGTCGGTTTAGCCTGTTCGTTTTGCTCACCACAGGAACACAAAACTGATATTATCAAAAATGTAAGGATCTGTCTCATCTTAAAATTATCACTAACGATAGGGATTACAAGTTTGATGGTTTTCATTGCACGTTCTGCCTGGAACCGAAGATGACTATAATTACAAAAGTATATTGTTCATTCCACAGCCCGGTGTTTATAGAGCTGCGGAAATTGAACCTGAATAAACGAACAAAAAGCGGATCATTTATTCGTTCCTGCCATATTGCCAAACCGCAGTTCGTAGTTATAGTTCTTCTGTCAACTGGCTTACAAAAGATTTGGTCATACTTGTGAAATTTGCATTATACTCTGCAAAGTATTCTGAAGTGGCCGATTTCCACGATTGAAAATAGCGCAACCTTTTATTCTTATCAATATTTTTGACTGTAATTTTTCCAGATTTAGCTCCTTTATCACCGTCCTCCAGCTTATACGTCACAATCAAATCTTTCATGTCCGGTTCAATATAAATTTTTGCCCAGCTAAAGGCATATACTAACTAAACCAGATTTTCCTTTGCAACCACTGAAAAATCAGACGGAGCCTGCTCCACAGTCAATTCTAACTTTTTACCATTCAACTTTTCTATTAATCCTCTTGTCGCTACAGCATTTATCGCATTTGAAAAATTGGTTACAGCAATGGAAGGATGTAGTGAACAGCTTTGCCGGTGGTTGTATTTCCAATAAAAGAGTAACGGCAAAAACTTGTCGGTTTTATGTACTGTTGTTGAAATAGATGAATTGCCTGTTGGTTTTACCGGGCTAATTTTGATCTCAGCTTTCTTTTTCTTGCCCGGTTTTGGAAGTTCATTATTATATTTTGAACTAACGAATTTGTCCAATTTTTTGGATGTTAAGCAGCCGGAAAGCATTAATAAGATGCAGGCGAGGCATAAAAAAGCAGCACTTTTGGTTTGTTTAAGCATAGGCAAGGGTTTTGTTTGGAAACTGTGATGTAATAATAAAATAATTTTGCACAAATCCTAAATTTACGCTACTGTACCCTCTTGTTTTATTCCGTTTCAAAAGTGATTTATTTAACCTGGCTTGTCTTGAAATAACGATGTACGCTGTGGAGCAATAAAAAAAGGTTATTTCCGGACAATGATGGAATTAGGAAGTTTCTATGCCAGGGAAAAGATATATTGGGATCTGCTTTTGCTTTTGCAAGCACCGGGCTCAACGGTCTTACCTTCCACCAATTGCCAAAATATTCTACTTTCTTTTTAAGGATGCATCGATCATTCCCTTAAGAACATTCAAATCAATTTCCTCCAACTTATTTATGTAGAGGCAGCCGACACCGGTCTTATGCTTGCCGAGCTTCTTAAGAGCAGCTGCATGCTCTTTAATACCTACGCTGATGTACAATGACAGATTCGCTTTACGGGGAGAGAAACCTATCCTGAGCCAATCTACCTCTCTGCCGGTGGCGGGACTTTTATATCTTTTAATACCAAATCCGATGATGGAGCTGCTCCATAATACCGGCTCTTCTCCTGTTGCTTTTTTCATCATTTCTAAAAGCACAAAACTGTCTTTACGTTTTTGTTCATCTGCAACTTTATTGATAAAATCCTCTACGCTTGCAGAAGTTGGCTTTGTTTTTATTTCAACCAGTTTTGATTTTTTTTCAGCCATTTGAATTTATTTTTTATTTGACCTTTTAATAATTAATACCTAAAATTACACTACGGGGGTCATTTATTTTATTCAGTTCCCATTCTACGATCTCATTGTATATTTTCCCATCATGTTATTATTTTTTATACGTAAATATTTTTTGAGCTCCCTTATACCCTATCCGCTGAGCCTGTACCAAAATTTCATCTCCATTATTTAATTGAATGGTATCATAATGATAAACAGTCCAGACTTTTGGAAAGGCAGCGACACCCGATTTTTTTATCTTAAATCCGATGGAAGCACCTGTCGTTGCACATTGTATTAAGAAACCGTCATTCACTTCTACAATTTCCGGTTCCCGGGTAACAGGTTCTTCCGGTTTTCCATTTCGCATTTGCCGCAACATTGCCTTTTCTTCCAAAGCATGTTTATCTCCTGTGGCATGGTACCATTTATTATAAGCAGCTTTCAGTGATTGCAACTTATTTCGGTAAGCAGGATTATTAGCGAGATTATTAAACTGGTGGGGATCTGTTTTGGTATCATATAATTCTTCAGCAGGTTTTGTTTTACGGAACCAAAGCATTTGTTGCTTATTTAACTGCCCCTTATCTCTCATCCCAATTATTTTTTTCATCCCCTGTTGCTGCAGCCGGTACCCAATATCCTGGTAGTATGGTTTTTCGGGCATATAATTTTTTATGTACTGGTATCTGCCGTCGAAAATGCTTCTGACCCGGTCCACCTCAGTATCCATCCTGTCCCTTGCGGCAAATATATATTTGCGTGGAGATGCCGCAGCTTGCGGTCCCAGGAAAGCTTGTCCCTGCATGTATTGTGGAATTGGAATTCCTGCCAGCGAAAGAATGGTAGGTGCCAGGTCAACGCCACTGATCAACTGGTCATCCGTTTTTCCCGCATGGGCATTCATCGGAAATTTTATTATTAAGGGAATATGCAGCCCTCTTTCTAAAATTTCTCTTTTTACAAAAGGAAGTCCATCTCCATGGTCGCTGTAAAAAAAGATGATAGTATTATCATACAATCCATCATCCTTTAATTCCTGGATTATTTTTCCGGCCTGTTTATCCATCTCAATTACATTACTGAGATTACTTGCTATATCATGTCTTATTTCTTCCACATCCGGGTAGTAAGGGGGAACGATCACTTTTTTGGGATCAACCAGCAAGGGTAAACTGTCCCGGACCCAAATCTGCGACTCGTGTGTAACCATTAGATTAATGATAGAAAAGAAGGGCAAGCCTTGTGGCCTGTTTCTCCAGTGTGCTTTATTACTGCTTTCATCCCACATAGTAACCGGTGCTTCAAACTGGAAATCTTCTTTGCTATTATTGGTGCAGTAATATCCTTCCTTGCGCAGGTATTCCGGAAACCCTTTTACATAAGGTGGAGGAACGATGGAATAAGAAGGAAGCGGGCGGCTGTCTGTAGCTATCTCGCTTTCAGGCCCCGGCTGGTAGTTCCGCATATTATTTCCTCCGATCGATGTAGGATACATTCCCGTGATGATTCCATTACGGCTGGGAGCACAAACACCTGCGTTGGTATATGCATTCGTGTATTTAACACCATCACTGGCCAGTGCATCCAGGTGGGGCGTTTGAATTATTTTTTCGCCAAAACAACTCAGGTGCAACGACATGTCTTCACTTACAATCCAAAGAATATTTGGACGAACATTATCGCTTGCCATATTTTTTTCACCCTGAGCAATAGCAAATACAGATGCAAAGAAAAACAGAATGGCAGCAATAGAATTTCTCATACATTTATTTTATTTGATAATTGGATACGGGTAAGCGACAATATATTTTATACTTCTTCATTGAAACATGCATTGGGCTCGAATCCTTTTACAGTTAAAGGTAATAATGCTCCTTTTGATATTGTCTAAAGCATTATCCAATAAAACTAAATATAAAATCGAATTAGACTGTGTGGCCAGATTAATGGATCAAATAAAAAATTTGGGCAACTGGTTTTAATTGAAGGGGCCATTTTGAGAGTGAATACAGAATGGCATGAGATTTTCAATTTGTACTACCGGGCAGAGTTTTAGATCTATTACCTAATAAATGCGAACAAGGATGGGAAAAATTGAGAACTGGGAAATCTAAATTCAGAACCTAATGAAATTACGGTCTTCAATAAATACAGATCGATCGTTGAAAACGAGCTGAATTTCTTTAGGTGACCCCGCCGGGAATCTACCCAGGACACCCGATGAAATCGGAATGCTCTACCTGTGATATTGTCGTGGTTAATCCTAAATATGATTGGATAACTTCACACACTTGTCGTTGTTCATTTTGTAATAAATAGTCATTCGCAAAAACATTTGGATAATAAGCTCGCAATAGATGTAACTTTAAGCAGTAAATAATGTAGCCTTCTCTGTATATGTTGCAGTTTTAGTTTGATCATACTCCGCAGGCATGTAATTGTTACTTAGCGTTCAACATCCTTGTAATCGATAGCAGCATTGAAATTTTTGAACCCTGAAAAATTTTAGGGGATAATGATTGTGGGTAACAAAAATCACCTTTGACAATGACCATTATCGTATTTCACTTCCGTATTTCACTGGAATTTTAAATCAAAATAAAAAATGAGGTAAGGAATAATGAATAAGCCTTACAGGCAGAAAAATGACAACAACGACAGAAGATAAAAGCATTCTTATAAACTACGGCAAAATCGTTTCTGTCCGGGGCAGCGTTGTGGATGTATGGTTTGAAAATAATTTGCCTTCCATTAATACTTTACTTCACACCGGAAAAAATAAGCAGATATCTATTGAAGTATTAGCACAGCTTGATGATCATCATATAAGAGGTATCGCATTAACACCTACACAAGGACTGGCACGGGGAATGGCTGTAGAAACAGAAGGTAAAGAACTTACCGTACCGGTTGGAAAAAATATCATTGGCAGGATGTTTGATGTTTTTGGAAATACAATTGATCAACAGGGCCCATTAACCGAAACAGAGCAACGCAATATTCACCAATCACCGCCGCCGTTAGCAAAACAATCAACCAAATCGGAAATTTTTGTAACAGGTATTAAGATAATTGATGTTCTGATACCGATGGAACGTGGTGGCAAGGCCGGATTGTTCGGAGGAGCGGGTGTAGGCAAAACGGTTTTGCTTACAGAAATGATCCACAATATGGTGGGGCATAACAAAGGAGTGAGTATGTTTTGCGGTATCGGTGAACGTTGTCGTGAAGGACAGGAACTCTATCATGAAATGAAGGAAGCCGGTGTGCTGAAAAACATGGTGATGCTATTCGGGCAAATGAATGAACCTCCCGGTGCCCGTTTTCGTGTTGGTCATGCCGCATTAACGATGGCAGAATATTTTCGTGATGATGAACACCGTGATGTATTGTTGCTCATTGATAATATTTTTCGTTTTATCCAGGCGGGCATGGAAGTATCCGGCTTAATGGGACAAATGCCTTCGCGGTTGGGTTATCAGCCAACCATGGGAACAGAACTATCGAAATTGCAAGAACGCATTGCCAATACCGATGCAGGAGCCATCACCTCTATACAGGCTGTTTATGTGCCGGCTGATGATCTGACAGACCCTGCTGCTGTTCATACTTTCTCTCATCTTTCGGCATCCATTGTTCTTTCCAGGAAAAAAGCAAGCGAAGGACTTTATCCTGCTATTGATTTGCTGCAATCCAATTCAAAAATGGCTACGCCGGGAATTATCGGAGAAAGACATTATAACCTGGCGCAGGAAATAAGACAAACACTGGCAAAGTATGAAGACCTCAAAGACATTATCGCTATGCTTGGACTGGAACAGTTATCTGTTGAGGACAGGAATATTGTAAATCGAGCAAGGCGATTGGAACGATTTCTTACCCAACCTTTTTTTGCTACCGAACAATTCAGTGGGATTAAAGGAAAAGAAGTCAGTTTAAAAGATGCACTGGATGGTTGTGAACGTATACTTGCGGACGAATTTAAAGATTTACCCGAAAGTGCTTTTTATATGATCGGATCAATTGACGAAGTAAAGAAAAAGGAAAATAAAAGTACTGACGAATATAATTTAAAGAATAAAACAAAGGAAACCCAGGCAGTGAATGCAGTATAAAAAGATAAAATGGAAAAGTTAGTAATGAATTTAAAAGTGCTTCTTCCGTTCCAGGTTTTTGATGAAATTAAAAACGTCAGTCGTATTGTTTTAGAAACAAGTAAAGGGTCTTATGGCGTGCTACCCCAAAGGCTTGATTGTGTAGCCGCAATAGTACCCGGCATTCTTACTTATGAAACAGAAGAAGGTGGCGTTCACTATTTAGCGGTTGATGAAGGTGTGCTTGTAAAAGCAGGGTTACAGGTCATGTTGTCCGTTCGTAATGCAATTGGCGGAGCAGATCTTGGCAAGCTGCATGAATCCGTTAAGAAAGAGTTTATGAATCTCGATGAAAGCGAAAGAAACGTCCGTTCAGTAATGGCAAAAATGGAAAGCGGATTTATGTACAGCCTGGAAAAATTTCATAAAGAATAAAATGGAACCTACAGATAAAAATGAGGAAAATTTGTTTAGTCAACAGGTAAGTGATAAAGAAAAGCGTAAACTGAAGGCTTTAAAAGAAAACAACAAAAGCATTTGGTTTGGTTTAGGAATGATGGGAATGATAGGCTGGTCAGTGGCAGTACCCGCAATATTGGGAGCCGGATTAGGAATATGGTTAGATAAACAATATCCGCAATCGTTTTCCTGGACATTAACCTGTTTAATCGCTGGTTTAATTGGCGGCAGTTTTATTGCATGGTATTGGGTTACCAAAGAAGATAAAGAGATGCATCAAAATAAAGAACAAGAAGATGAATGAAGTTTTGTATAGGGTACTGGTATTTATAACAGGTTTAGTTTTAGGAATACTATTCTTTGGCGGGCTCTGGTTTACCGTCAAAAAATCAGTTACAGCCAGGATGCCTGCTTTATGGATATTCAGCAGTTTCTTTCTAAGGATAGGCATTACTCTGATTGGATTTTATTTCATTGCTGCCGGTAGCTGGCAAAGATTACTCATTTGTTTAGTTGGTTTTATTGCAGCCCGATTCATTGTTATTCGTTTTACCAGATTGTATGAAATAAAACAAGCAGGCATAAAAAAGGAGGACAACCATGAAGCTTAGTCCTGACCAAACTATTTTCTGGCAACATGGTTTTGTCACGATTAATCTGACCATTGTTACTACCTGGGCATTGATGTTAGTGATAGTGATTGCAGCCAGGTTAATTACACGGAAACTTAAAACAGATATCAGTATTTCCCGCTGGCAGTGCATATTGGAGATGATTGTAACTACTATCAACAGTCAGATCAAAGAAATTGGATTGGACCATCCGAAGAAATATATAGGTTTCCTCGGTACATTGTTTCTGTTTATTGGTATTGCTAACCTGTGTATCATTTTCCCCGGATATGAACCGCCGACAGGTTCGCTATCCACTACTACGGCACTTGCTATTTGTGTATTCCTTGCTGTACCATTTTTTGGTATTGAAAAGGGTGGCATTGGAGGTTACCTGAAAACTTACGTTCAGCCAACATGGATCTTGTTGCCATTTAACCTTATCAGCGAAATCACCCGGACGCTGGCTTTGGCCGTTCGCTTGTTTGGTAATATTATGAGTGGGGGAATGATCGTCGCTATATTATTATCCATATCGCCTTTTATATTCCCGGTAGTCATGAATGTGCTGGGCTTATTAACGGGTATGGTCCAAGCGTATATTTTTAGCATCCTTGCAACAGTTTATATAGCAGGAGCTGTTCAGGTAAGACAATCAAAGAAAAAAAAATTAATAACTAAAAAACAAAAGGAGAATAACAATGGATAGTACAACAATTATTGCAGTAGCATCAATTGTCACTGCCGGATTTGCGACAGGAATCGGATGCATGTTTCCTGCAATCAGCGAAGGGAAATCTGTAGCATCAGCATTAAGTGCTATTGCGCAGCAACCCGACGCTGCACCAACAATCACCAGGACATTGTTTGTTGGTTTGGCAATGATCGAGTCAACAGCGATATACTGTTTCGTGGTTTCGATGATCCTCATTTTCGCTAACCCGTTCTGGAACCATATCATCGCAAAATAATTCAGACAAAATGAATATTAACTGGTTCACAGTTATAGCGCAGGTAATTAATTTCCTCATCCTGGTGTGGTTATTAAAACGGTTTTTGTATAAGCCCATTCTTAAAGCTGTTGATGAAAGGGAGAAGAAAATTGCCGGTCAATTGAAAGATGCGGAAGATAAAAAAGCAATAGCTCAAAAAGAACAGGATGATTTTAAGAATAAGAATGATGCCTTTGACCAGCAGAAGAAAGGACTAATGGACAAGGCTGTTGCAGAAATAGCAACCGAACGTCAGAAACTCCTGGATGAAGCAAGAAGTGAAGCCAATAAGTTAAGCGCTAACCTGGAAGCAGCGGCGAAAGAATCACAGGAGAACCTGAACCGTGAAATTGTGCAAAAGGCACAAAAGGAAGTTTTCGCCATTACTAGAAAAACACTTACAGATCTTGCTTCGCTGAGCCTGGAAGAACAAACGGTGAACATTTTCATTAAGCGGTTGAATGAATTGAAAGAGGATGAAAAGAAAAAATTCATCGAAACTTTTAAATCCGGTTCTGAACCTGTACTAATCCGAAGCGCATTTGAGTTGCCGGATAAACAACAAACTGATATTAAAAAGTCTGTCAGTGAAATATTGAGAGCAGAAACTCCATTTCAATTTAAAACTGCACCCGAACTGATCAGCGGAATTGAATTGACCGCAAAAGGATACAAACTGGCATGGAGTATTTCCGAATATCTCAATTCATTGGAGAAAACTATTGCTGAAACGTTAAAGGAAAAAGAGCAGCCGGAACAAGAAAAAAAAGTAGAACCAGATAAAAAGCCAGAACCCGAAAAGATATAATATGCCGGTAGATGAATTAAATAAAAGGATTGACAATACATTCGATCAACTAAGTAAGGGCAGGAAAGATTTTAAACTCTCTTTTGCACCCCGTGAAGTTGGTGCTGTCATTAGTGTATCAACAGGTATTGCTAAAGTTTCCGGTCTTCCTGGTACAGGCTTTGAAGAACTATTGAAATTTCCGGGAGGATTATCCGGTATAGCATATAATATTGATGAAGATGAAATAGGCGCTATCCTTCTTGGGGAAGATACACAGCTGAATGCGGGTGACGAAGTAGAACGGACTGGTAGAGTAGTGGATATTCCTGTTGGAAATGCTTTACTCGGAAGAGTGATCAATCCATTGGGAGAACCAATAGATGGCTCAGGTACTATTGCTCATACCGAACGGTTCCCTATTGAACGTCCTGCTCCAGCTATCATGGACCGTGCACCTGTTACTATTCCTTTGCAAACAGGATTAAAAGTTATTGATGCATTGATCCCTATTGGCCGTGGGCAACGGGAATTGATTTTAGGGGATCGTCAAACAGGTAAAACAGCTATTGCCGTTGATGCCATTCTTAACCAGTTCGATAAAAATGTAGTCTGTGTTTATTGTGCCATCGGGCAACGGGCATCCTCTGTTGCGAAAGTAATTGCTAAACTGAAAGAAAAAGGAGCAATGGAATATACGGTGGTAGTTGTAGCAGAAGGAAACAATTCCCCGGGATTAAACTATATCGCACCTTATGCAGCTACCAGCATTGCAGAATATTTTATGGAACAGGGCCGTGACGTTTTGATTGTTTATGATGATCTCACCCATCATGCCCGATCCTATCGTGAACTTTCTTTATTACTAAGAAGACCACCGGGACGAGAAGCATTTCCCGGTGATATTTTTTATATCCATTCAAGATTATTGGAAAGGTCTACGCACCTGAATGACAAACTTAAAGGAGGATCGCTTACAGCTTTACCGATTATTGAAACGGAAGCTCAAAATATTTCCGCTTATATCCCTACCAATCTTATTTCCATAACTGACGGACAGATCTATCTTTCTCCTAAACTTTTTGATTTGGGAATATTACCTGCAGTTGATGTGGGCAAATCCGTTTCCCGTGTGGGTGGCAAAGCACAACTACCGGCTTATCGTTCCATCACAGGTAATCTGAAATTAGATTATTCCCAATTTGAGGAATTAGAATCCTTTGCCCGTTTCGGTACAAGGCTGGATGATACTACCCGGAAGGTAATTGAACATGGAAAGCGGATTCGTATTTGTCTTAAACAACAGGAACTTAAGCCCATGTCTGTTTCTGAACAGATTGTGGTACTGCTTGCATTGACAGGTAATCTCTTTGATACTATTTCCATTGATAAAATGCAGGAAGCCGAAGCTGCCTTAGTGAAAATCAGTTCAACACTTCCTCCTGAAATTCTAAAACGATTAACAGAAGATGCAGCACTGAGCAATCCTGATAGGGAC
>JBPPMM010000719.1:0-61845 GCA_051306075.1 Chitinophagaceae bacterium | reverse complement strand
GCATATTGATGATATATTTCTTTTCGTTCACTTTGCCGATAGGGACCAAATTGACCACCCTGTTCAGTGCTTTCATCCGGTTCCAGCCCAGCCCATCGCAAACAATCGAAAATATATTGTTCAGCCCCTTCTACATACCGGCTTTGATCGGTATCTTCTATACGAAGTATAAAATCTCCATCATTCTTTCTGGCAAATAACTAATTATACAATACTGTTCTTACACCTCCAAGATGTAAACCACCTGTTGGACTAGGAGCAAAACGCACCCTAACTTTCTTATTCATAGTTTGCAAAGATAATTACTGAATTATTAAAGAACTTAAAAACCAGGATGCGGGCGGTCCGTGATTTTGCTTAATTATTTATCCAAAGCTATATTTGCTTTTTATGAAAAAGTATTTTGTCAAAACTCCTTGGTGGTTAAAAAAAATATTTCCTTCCTATGTATGGAGTATAAGCACAAAAGAAAAAAAACTATTTCTCACATTTGATGACGGCCCAAATGCTTTAGCTACCCCCTTTGTATTGGATCAGTTGAAAAGGTATAATGCCAGTGCGAGTTTTTTTTGTATTGGCAAGAATGTAATTGCAGAACCTCACATATATAAAAGAATAATTGATGAAGGCCATGCTATAGGCAATCACACCCATAATCATTATAACGGATGGAAAACAAAAGATAAAATATATCTCAACGATATACGGGAAGCGGGAAAGTATATTGACTCCAATTTGTTTCGGCCCCCATATGGAAGGATTAGTAATTTTCAGGCAAAAGGTTTACAATCCACATTGCAAAATGGTAAAATAAAAATTATTATGTGGGATGTATTAAGCGGAGATTTTGATGAAAGTATTTCAGGTGAACAATGCTTACAAAATGTATTATTAAACGCAAGAGAAGGATCAATAATTGTTTTTCATGACAGTCAGAAAGCATTTGAAAAACTTCAGTATTTTCTCCCTTTAATTTTGAGATATTTTGAAAAAGAAGGTTACAGCTTCGAAAAATTAAAGGTATTCTGAACAATTCGGAATCAAAGAAAGGGAAAGATTAATTTATAAAGAATTGATTATAAATATTTGATTATCAGTTAAAAATTTAGGGCCTGGGTAGAAACCCTGGCCCGTTTTTAATCCGTACCCTATGAAAACTGTTCTAAAGGTAAAATAATTTTTCATTAATCCAAACTAATTTACAAGTGTTTATAAACTAAGGACAATATTTATTTTCTAAACACGTTCGCGATAATTTTTGACTCATATGAATTTAATTGATACACATGCTCACATTTACCTGGCCGAATTTGATAAAGACCGAAATGAAGTTTTGCAGAGAGCAAATGCAGAAGGGGTAAATAAAATACTTATGCCTGCTATTGATTCAGCATCTCATGAAGGCATGTTGAAAATACAAAGCGAATATCCGGATACATGTATAAGTATGATGGGACTCCATCCTTGTTCAGTTAAAGAAAATTTTCTAAAGGAGTTGCAAATAGTAGAAGAATATCTTGGTTTGCGAAAGTTCATAGCTATTGGTGAGATAGGTCTCGATTTTTATTGGGATATATCTTTTAAGAATCAACAATATGAGGCCTTTAGCCGGCAACTAGAGTGGGCTATGCACTTTGATATTCCGGTATCAGTTCACTCCCGAAATGCAACTGAGGATTGTATCAGGGTAATTGGGCAACATCAAAAAGGCAAGCTAAAAGGAGTATTTCATTGTTTTTCTGGTAGCCAGGAACAAGCCTTTCAACTTATAGAACTTGGGTTTTATTTAGGTATCGGGGGAGTACTTACTTTTAAAAATGCGGGCCTGGACCATATTTTAAAAGAAATTGATCTGAACCACTTTGTTTTAGAAACTGATTCGCCATATCTGGCACCCGCTCCTTTCAGGGGCAAAAGAAATGAATGTTCTTATATTTCCCGGATTGCCGGGAAACTGGCTGAAATAAAGGATCTGAGTCCGGAAGAAATAGCGACTATTACTACAACAAATGCTGAAAAATTATTCGGTCTCTAAGGGGTGAAACCGTATTTTTGCAACCCTTTAAAGGAGACTTGTCCGAGTGGTTGAAGGAGCACGCCTGGAAAGTGTGTATACGGGAAACTGTATCAAGGGTTCGAATCCCTTAGTCTCCGCATAATCTGTTAGGCCTTAGAGTAATGCAGAATTTTTAATCAAAGTAAGTAGTTAATGATCTGGAATAATTTAAAAAATGTTGAATCTTTAGAATCACTCATATCACGTTCCGCTAAACAACCTCAGGTTATTTTTAAACATAGCACCCGTTGTTCAATAAGTAGCATGATCAAGAACCGGTTAGAAAAAGCACAGGCTCCGGATGAAATAAATTTTCATTTTCTGGATTTAATAGCATTTCGATCCCTGTCTGACAGGATTGCTGAGGAATTTGTGGTTGAGCATGAATCTCCACAAATACTACTAATCAAAAATGGGGCATGTATATATGATAAGAGCCATAATGCAATATTGATGGATGATATCATTGACAAAGCTAATTTTTAGATTCTGGTATTACCAATTGTTTGCCTGTTCTGTGTTCATACGTTCAGAAACATCCTCAGGTTGATTCTGCTTCCAGTCAGGATCATACCGGACAAACCAGGATATCCAAAGGCTTCTTGAGAATCTCATTAGCCATGGCTGAAGAACTACTAGGAGGACAGCATTGAATCCCATCCAGTAAAAGAACCGATTATCATTGACTGATAAACCGACTATTACCCACCATAAAATAAGAGTTGCTACACTCATAGCTACGGTTAGTACATAGCTAACATAACTGGTTCCATAGTAAAACCCTACTTCAATCTCGCTGGGCTGACCGCAAAAAGTACAATTCTTATTCATCAGCAGATTATTTTTTAAACTGATGCTAAGAGATTTTTGAAATAATTTTCCCTCTCTGCAACGAGGGCACCGGCAACTTAACACAGATGATAAATAGCCACGATTCACATTTTTTTTTGACATTAAAAATAGTGGGTTATATATGCCTGATATTTTTTAATTAATTAGATTATTGGTCCACCCTGGTTTTCCTAAGTGTGCTCAACCCGGCATCTATTGTATTCCATACTCGTTTCCAATAATGAGTACAAAATTAACTAAACAGAACCGCCTGGTACAATTTTATATTCTTGTACTTTATAGCATTCTCTTCATTATTGTATAGAAACGACAGCAATGAAAATTGAGAATTTAGTAGGTAAGGAATAATTACTACATTATTGAGTATACTTTTATTTGATAAAAAGATAGAGTATTACATTTTGCCTTTTAAAATTTTATGCCAGTATAACCAGGGTAAAATTTTGGTTTTAAGTTGGTACATCGACCATCTTTCTTTGCTTTGATCTATTGGAAAAGTTTCCAATGGTTGATTGTTATAATCAAATTCACAAAGCACAAGTTTGCCATAGCCGGTTACTACCGGACAACTTGAATATCCATTATAACTTCCGGTTAATGTTTTTCCTTCCATTACCGCCAATAAATTTTTTACTAACACGGGAACTTGCTTACGAATTGCGGCACCCGTTCTGGAAGTAGGTAACGAAGATGCATCACCTAATGAAAATATATTGTGATACCGGGAATGCTGTAGTGTGTTTTTGTCTACATCAACCCAACCTGCTTCGTTTGCCAGTTTACTGTTTCTTACAAAATCCGGCGCACTTTGGGGTGGCGTTACATGTATCATATCAAAATCAACAATATATTCTTTGTCTTTATTTTGTTCACCAAATCCTATAAATTTTGCTTTCCTATTGGGCCCGTCTATTTCGACGAGTTTTGTAAAAAAAATCAACTGTACTTTATTCCTTTCAGCAACTTTTTTTAATGTCTTCTCATATTTATCCACTCCAAAAAGACGGGTGCCTCCACTCCAATATTGAATGGATGTTAAATTAAATACATCATTTTTCTTAAAATAATCTGCGGCCAACCACATAATTTTGTGAGGAGCGCCGCCACATTTTACCGGAGTATTTGGATTGGTGAATAACGCATTTCCACCTTTAAAATTTTTAATACATTCCCAGGTGTAAGGCGCTTGTTCAAAACTGTAATTGGAACAAACATTGTTTTTTCCAAGCGTTTCTTTTAATCCTTTTATGGCTTCCCAGTTTAATTGCATTCCCGGCGCTACAATAAGGTATTCATAATTTACTGTTTCATTATTGTCCAGAGTAATTATATTATTTTCTGGTTCGAACGAAACAACTTTCTGTTTAATCCATTTAACATTTTTGGGTATTATGTCTTTTTCTTCACGGATGGTTTTATTAATATCAAAAACTCCGGCTCCTACCAGCGTCCAGGCAGGTTGATAATAATGCTTATCAGAAGGTTCAATAATAGCGATATCTAATCCCTTTTGTTTATTCATAAGCTGCGCTGCAGTTGATATACCGGCATTACCTCCTCCAATAATTACTATCAAATGTTGATGCACCATATTAAAATTATTTATTTGCTAAACTAATTATACCAGAAATGAGTAAGGGTAACTTTAATCAGGTTTAATAGTTATTATCTATGATTCTCATCAACTTATTAGGTTAGATAGGGGACACTATGGATAATATTTTTTATAATAATAATTCCACAGGAATTATATCTTATTTTTTTGCGTTTTAGATTTTTTAACGTGGCGAGAATTTAGGAGACTAAACAGGATTTGAAAAAATGATATATAATTATGATCCTGCAAAGAATTGTAAATACCCGAAGAAACTAACTACTATATTAATTTTTATGCTGAAA
The DNA here is from genome assembly GCA_051306075.1 of Chitinophagaceae bacterium. Classification (GTDB taxonomy): domain Bacteria; phylum Bacteroidota; class Bacteroidia; order Chitinophagales; family Chitinophagaceae; genus Terrimonas_B. The sequence goes on along the minus strand of JBPPMM010000719.1, from coordinate 57,038 downwards.
GGTGCGGACTCTGTAAAACAGTGGCCCCGTTCTGGAAGAACTAACGAATGATTAAGACGAAAAAATCTTGATTCATAAAGTTTATTCAGATGGGGAAACAGAATTTCAGGGAATATTTGTATTCAGAGCATTCCCAAAATTCTTTTTCTTGAAAGATGATGAAAGATGCTTTTCTAAACTTGATATTAAGCGAAGAATAGAATAAAAATTAATTTCAAAATAAAAAAGCGGAATAATTAGTTGTATAAATTTTGGCGGAGAAATTTAATATTAGGTTTTTTACAGGCAATCTAAGTTTAGCGAATAAAAACTTCGTTTATTATGATATAAATACCCATAATCAATACAAACCATCCAAAACCTTTTTTTAGAGAGGCGCCGGGGATTTTATCAGCAAACCTGCTTCCTATAAAAATACCTACAATTGATAAGACGGTAAATACAATCAAAATAGTCCAGTTATATTCAAACTGTTTTAAACTAAAAAGAAAGCCAAAAAGGGAATTGATGGCTATGATCAGCAATGATGTTCCTACCGCTTTTTTCATCGGAAGTTTTAAAAACAGTGTAAGTGTGGGTATAATTAAAAAACCTCCCCCCGCACCTAGTAGTCCGGTAATAAAGCCAATCAAAATGCCCAGAATAACAAGAGGAAAGACTTTGTTGTGGCGATTTTTTTCAACAAATTCATCCTTGGTGGTGGGTTCATTGCTGTTAAAAATCATGGTAAATGAAGCCGCCAGCATCAGAATGGCGAATATTACCATTAAAAACATATCAGTAGACACCTGGATGCCACCAATAGAAAACAGGTGGTATGGCAAAGCCGGAAGAATATAATGCCGCGTAATAAAAATGGAAAAAATGGAAGGAATTCCAAATTCAGTTATGGCCCTGAAGTCAACCAGTCCTATGGAATAGGCTCTCAGACCGCCTATAAGACTGGTAGATCCCACAATAAAAAGTGAACTGGTGGTAGCAAGTAATGGGTTTATATTCATCAGGTACACTAAAACCGGAACTGTAAGTATAGAACCGCCGCTTCCCAGCATACCTAGTGAAATGCCAATCAGTATTGAAGCAAAATATCCCAGAATTTCCATATGTTATTTAAAAATTAGCTGGTGAATATAATTATCTCCGGGGAATTGAATACGAGTTTAGTGAGTGATGCGTTGATCAGGGATCTCTCAAATTCACTCATTCATTTTTTCCATTTCATTTTCCAGAACTTTTTCCATTTGCATGCTCCTGCTTCCTTTAATAAGAAAATGAGTATTTTCAAATTGTTGTTGCTGAAACCATTCCCTGGTTTGCGATGCATTTTCGAATGTGCGGTATGAATGGTTTAATTTCAAAAAATCCCCACCTACAAGAATAACTTCCGTCCACTGATATTGGCCAAGCAGATTTAAAATAGTTTGATGTTCAGTAAGGCTCTCCTTTCCAAGTTCTGCCATAGCTCCAAGCATTACAACTTTTAATGCAGATTTGTATTTACCGAAATTCTCAATTGCCAGCCGCATACTACTGGGATTGGCATTATAGGCATCAAGTATAAATGAATTAGACCCTTTCTGCATTAATTGCGACCTGCTATTTGTAGGTTCATAATTTTTTATAGCTGATCTTATGTTTTCTTCCGGAACCTTAAAAGTTTTGCCTACGGTAATTGCGGCAAGAATATTTGGCATATTATAATCTCCTACCAAATGGGTTTCGATTGTTGGGTCGTCGAGACCCTGTGTAATTTCCATTTCAAGATAGGGGTCATTTTTTTTTACATGCCCGGTAATATGTGCATCCCCGGTACCATATTTAATAATTCCACTAATGCCCTTGCTCATTTCTCTCAAATATTCATAATCCCACATCACAAAAGCATAACCATGAGGTTGTCCTCTAAGAAAGTCAAATAATTCCCCCTTACCTTTTTTAACGCCTTCCAGGCTGCCAAAACCTTCCAGGTGAGCTTTACCTACATTAGTAATGATGCCATGCGTGGGCAATGTAAATTTGCAATAGGATGCAATTTCACTTTTATGATTGGCGCCCATTTCTATTATCGCTATTTGCGCATCTTTTCTAATTTTCAAAATAGTTAGTGGTATACCGATATGGTTATTCAGATTTCCTTCCGTTGTATATGTATTATATGTTGTGTTAAGAACTGCATGAATTAATTCTTTAGTAGTTGTTTTCCCATTACTGCCTGTGATAGCGATAAATGGAATCTCAAATTGCTGACGGTGATACCTGGCCATGTCCTGAAGGGAGGTTAAAACATTGTCAGTTAAAATAGTCTTACCAGCAATTTCATATTCTTTTTCATCAATAATGGCGAATGAAGCGCCGCTGTCTATGGCTTGCCTGGCAAAGTGATTACCATTAAAGTTGTCACCTTTTAATGCAAAAAAAAGTTCACCCTTTTTTATTTTTCTTGTATCTGTTTGAATAAAGGGATTTTGCTGGTATATCTTATAGAGTTGTTCAATTTGCATTGGGCAAAAATAAGCGGCAATCAATAAAAATTAAGGGGAATAAAAAAAACCCTCTGATTAAAGGAGGGTTTTAAAAAACTATTCAATTAAAATCAATTTCTTATTTCTTCTGTCTTTTGGTTGGGAACTGTTGTCCTACTTTACGGCCATTTCCTTCAGGGCTGCCCATACGATCCATGGCACAACGGAAGCCTAATGTGCTTAATGCCTGTTCTTCTTCCAGGTAGCGGCGGGTTCCCGGGCTCAGCCAATAGGCCCTGTCATTCCAGCTACCACCTTTATAAACTCTCGATTTATCACTTACAAGAGTAGTAGTTCCATATCCATAACTTGCCATTGATGCAGTGTCTCCATCAAGGTAGTTAATCACATTACCTCTTTGGTAGTTACGGCGATTTTTACTTTCTTCATCTGTTACGGCTACCATTCTAACCCGGCCGGTGGTGTCATTTATTTCAGCTTCGCCGTTGGCATTCTTATACAATTTTTCGTATTTATTACCACGGAAAGGAGCAGGCATATCATCAAAGTCCATAGAAGAAAGTGGTCTGTACACATCCTGAACCCACTCACTTACGTTGCCCGCCATATTGTAAAGTCCAAAACCATTGGGAAAGAAGGATTTTACATCGGCAGTATAGAAGGCACGGTCGTTTAATCCACCCGCAACTCCGGCATTATCACCAGAACCTCTTTTAAAGTTAGCCAGGAACTGACCTTGCCAGCTTCCGCGGCGTGTATCACGAAGTCCATTCACATTTTGTGACCAGGGATATATTTGCTTGTTAGACTGTAATTCTTCACCACGTCTTCCTTCTTTTTTGCTGGGGCGTGGATTTTGGTTAATAAGACCATACGCTGCATATTCCCACTCTGCTTCAAAAGGCAAGCGGTAATTTGGCATCAGTAATCCATCCTCCATTGAAATTTTAGTACGAGGCTGGCCCTGTGGTGTTTTCAACGGATTCTTTTTAGAAGTTGCTGTTTTACCCGGAGCTGTCTGATATAAATCAAGCAAATAGGATTTTGTTGTAAAATTATTACTTCCCTGCTGACCTTGTAAACCTTGTTTATTAATATATCCTTTCTCAAGGAGAACACCTTCGTTTACACGATCACTTCTCCAGAGGCAAAAGTCTGTTGCCTGCTGCCAGCTTACCCCAACAACAGGGTAATTATTGAAGCCAGGATGGCGAAAATAAAACTCTACCAAAGGTTCATTATAACTCAATTCACTTCTCCAAACCAACGTATCAGGCAATGCTCCTTCAATAATTGGCAAGTTTACAGGATCGGAGGGGTCAAAAACTTTATTTAGCCAGAATAAATATTCACGATAGTGAACATTGGCTACCTCTGTACGATCAATATAAAAGGAAGGAACAGATACACGGCGCGGAATATTATTCCAATCACCCATTACATCTTCATCCGTTTGACCCATTGTGAAGGTACCACCCTGAACAAACACAAGCCCAGGGCCTGTGGCCTGATCTTTTGCTTTGGCAACCTGGTAACCACCCATGTCTTTATCATTGTAGTTCCAGCCGGTAACATCCGATTTGTCCTTTTTCTTTTTAAAAAGACCAAAGTTTTTGCAGGATGCCATAAACACCATACAAGCCAGGAGAATTGCTAAGTTTTTCACTTTTATTGTTTTTTGCATAAACCTACGAATTGGAATAAATTTAACGCCCACTGAGATGAAATTATTGTCCGGGTATTGGATTTTCTGCCGAAATTCAAACTTAATAAGTTTCTTTCCAAAGAAATTAGTGTATTTACTCTCTTGCCTGTGTTTTTTCCCTATCCAATATTGGTATTGTCTCCATGTTTTCAGGAATAAAATGAACTTGTTCAATTATGCTTATTGATCAGGGATAAATAAGAGAACCTGGCTCAGGTAATCAATATCCCTAATGATTTCTATTTTTGGCCTTTTACCTATATTAATTTAACGGTCATATGCCCATAAAATTGCGGAAAATAACAAGGAGGAGACATATCACTACTAAGCAAGGTAATTAGCCTCCAAATCAACCTAATTAAAACAAACAAAGGGCAATAAAGCTTACCTGTATTCGTTCATGTGAACTGGAGCGGGATGGGTATGATCAATAAGGAAAGTAAAATAAGGATTCCTTATTATTGGTCAGCTTGCCAGGAAATGGACCCGATTTAAGAAAAAGGTGAAATAAAAGTTGGTACTATTTTAGTTAAAGCTGGTGTTCATATTAATTTCGCCACAATTTATTTTTTATTATTTTTTGTTCAAGTTTCAATTATAAAAGTATATTCTAATGAGACCAATCGCATGGAAGCTAGCTGCCGTAATTTTCTTTTTTAGTGAATTTTTATCCATTGCAAAAGCACAAAATGCTCAACCAATCAATGTAGTTACTACTGCTGTCCCCTTCTTAAGAATTTCTCCGGATGCCCGTGCCGGTGGTATGGGTGATATTGGCGTTGCTACTTCGCCTGATGCGGGAAGCGGCTTCTGGAATATTGGGAAAGTGGCATTTAATGAATCGAATGTTGGAATTTCCGCTACCTATACTCCCTGGTTAAAAAATCTTGTTAATGACGTTTACCTGGCTTCACTATCCGGGTATTACAAATTGGATGAAACACAGGCATTGAACCTGGGCCTTCGATATTTCAGTTTAGGTAGTATTCAGTTTACTGATCAAAGCGGAAACCTTAACGGTACAGGGCGACCAAGAGAATTCGGAATTGATTTTGGTTATTCCCGTAAACTTTCTGAAAAATTAGGATTAGGTATCGCCATAAGATTTATTAATTCAGATTTGGCTTCGGGAGCCGTATCCAGTGGGAATACATACCAGGCAGGCAATTCTGTAGCGGGGGATATCGGTTTTTATTACGATGGGAAGAATGGTGCCGGAGATGGTTTTGCCTACGGAGCAACGCTGACCAACCTGGGTTCCAAAATATCTTATACCGGTAATGCAGATGCAAAGGATTTTATTCCTGCCAATCTTGGATTAGGATCTACCTGGACCAAAAATTTTAATGAAGACAACAAATTAACTTTCGGACTTGATATTAATAAATTATTAGTGCCTACTCCGCCTACAGATCTTAGCGATCCAAATGCAATAGCTGATTATAGAAAGAAAGGCCTTGTTGCAAGCTGGTTTGGTTCTTTTGGCGATGCGCCCGGTGGCATTAAAGAGGAAGTAAAAGAGTTGCAGGTATCTGCTGGTGCGGAGTTTTGGTATCAAAATCAATTTGCTCTCCGTGCCGGATATTTCTTTGAAGATAAAACCAAGGGAAACCGCCGGTATTTTACCGTTGGTCTGGGTGTGAAGTATAATATTTTCGGGCTTAACTTTTCTTATCTGTTGCCTTCAGGGAGTGGCGTCACTCAAAACCCATTGTCAAATACACTTAGATTCTCCGTTTTATTTGACCTCGATGGAGGTGCTGTAGAAAATTCTAATTAAAAACATATTTAAATTAATTAAGAAATTGTCTCTTGCAAACAGGAGACATTTTTTTTATAAATATTTACTCCCTAATTGGTTTTTATATAAAGATTGAGATGATTACCAGGAAGGAATCTAATCCAATCAATTTCAAGAGAACCTTCCTGAACCATTCTAAATCCAACAAGTAGCAACATTCTATATTTGCACCTTAAAATAATTATATGTCGTATAGAATAGGTATGGGCATTGATTTTCACCAATTGCAAGCCGGAAGAGATCTGTGGATTGGTGGTGTGAAAATTCCTCATGATAAAGGAGCTTTAGGACATAGTGATGCTGATGTATTGTTGCATGCTATTTGCGATGCATTATTAGGTGCCTTATGTTTGGGTGACATAGGTGTACATTTCCCGGATACGGACGAAACATATAAAAATATTGATAGCAAAATTTTACTGGAGAAAACTGTAAAGATGATAGCAGAAGAAGGATATTCAATCGTCAATATCGATACCACCCTTTGTCTGGAAGAACCCAAAATAAAGTCCTATACAGGTCAGATGCGACAGGTAATTGCAACCATAGCCTCTATTTCAGAAAAAGATATATCCATAAAGGCGACTACAACTGAACAGATGGGTTTTGTAGGAAGAAGGGAAGGGTTAACTGCTCAGGCGATTGTCCTCTTAAAAAAACACGAAGGCCAGGATGTTGATAAAAACGTTTGAAAATAAAGAGGATATTTTTTATTTGTTACCTCAATTTTTCAATGGCTAAACTTCCTGAACCTATATATTTGCAGGAATGTACTGAGTAATGTGCAAGGCCGAAATAATGAATAGATTGATCCTTTATCAGATGATTAATTTGAGGGGTATAAATAAAATTTACAAATGAAACCAATTGAAATAAAGATCGTCAACACTTCATCTAATTCATTGCCCGGGTATGCTACCAGCGGATCGTCCGGTATGGATATAAGGGCCAGCCTCGACAAACCTCAATCCTTGCAACCTATGCAGAGAGCCTTAATACCCACAGGCATTTTTATTGAGATCCCTGAAGGATACGAGGTGCAGATACGACCACGCAGCGGCCTTGCAATAAAAAACGGGATCACCTGCCTGAATACTCCGGGAACTATTGATGCAGATTACCGGGGAGAAATTAAGGTTATTTTAATCAACCTTTCGCAGGAAGAGCAAGTCATTCAACATGGAGACCGAATTGCACAAATGGTTGTTCAAAAAGTGGAACAGGCAAATTGGAAATTGGTTGATGAGTTGGAAATAACGGAAAGAAATGATGGAGGTTTTGGACATACCGGCAAGAAATAAAAGATAATAAAAATGATCAGAGCGATTTTAATTCTTTTGACAGGAACTATTTTAATGACATCGTGCAGGTCAACAAGAAAAATCCAAACGGCAATAGCAAAAAAGGATTCTCTGCAGGTAATAACACCCCCTTTAAGTTCGGGCGATGATTCAGCGACATTTATAAGGCAAACGGTGGATACAATGCAGGCCGGTATTATTAATTTTACTACTTTTTCTGCAAAAGTGAATGTAGACTACCAGGGAACGGATGGAAAGAAATACGATGTTAATGCCAATTTGAGGATGTATAAAGACAGTGCAATCTGGATTTCAATTACGGCGGTTTTTGGTATAGAGGGACTAAGGGCTTTTATTACGAAAGATTCAGTCAAAATATTAAATAAGCAGGATAAAGTATATACGGCACGGAGCGTAGCTTATTTGCAGGAAGTAACCGCTTTGCCCTTAGATCTTCATTCGTTGCAGGAAATACTGATAGGTAACCCGGTCTTTGTTGATAGTATAATATTATCCTATTCAAAAACAGGAAATACTATTTCATTATTGAGCATTGGTAATTGGTTCAAAAATTTGCTAACTATAAATGAAATGTTCAGGATTGAGAACAGTAAACTTGATGATATAGATAAAACCAGGAGCCGGACCTGCAATCTGAGCTATTCAGATTATGAGAATAAAAAAGGAGTTTTATTTTCTACAAAAAGAAGAATAACGGTAGCTGAAAAATCCAAGTTGGATATTAAACTGGATTTTAAGTCATATGATTTTAATGAAACGTTAAGTTTCCCATTTTCAGTACCGAAAAATTTTAAACGAAACTAAGTGGATAATTTATCGGGAGCAGGCTCGTTATAATTTCTCTGCCATACCAATTAATAATTCAAAATTCGGATCATGTTTAGACCCCTCTTAATCATTTTTCTTTTTTTTAGTGCTACCGGTTTTCTTTTTGCGCAGTCTACGGATAAATCCGAACTGGAAAGAGAAAGAAGGGAGATACAAAATGAATTGAAAGAAATTCAGGGGATGTATAATAAAATAAAGGGCCAGACCAAACAATCCTTAGGTCAGTTAAATATGCTGGCCAGGAAAATTACGCTTCAGGAGAGATATATCAGCAGTATCAACAAAGAGCTGAGAATGATTGATGATGATTTATATAAGAGCAACCTTGAAATTTATCGTTTGCAAAAACAATTGGATACGTTAAAATCTGAATATGCCCGCACCATTGTATACGCATACAAGAACCGGAGCAGTTTCGATTATGTGAATTTCATATTCTCTGCCAACAGTTTTAATGATGCTATACGCCGGGTTGCTTACCTGAAGAGCTACCGTGCTTACCGTGAAAAACAAGTGACTACCATCCATGAAACGCAGGCATTGATTGCCAGGCGACAGCAACAGCAACTGGGCCGTAAGCAGGAGAAAAATGAAGCCTTGCAAAGTCAGACCGTTGAAAGAAATGAGTTATCGGTACAGAAAAAAGAAAAAGACGTTGTGGTCTCAAAATTAAAATTGCAGGGAAACGATCTTCAGAAACAAATTGCAGCAAAAAAGAAACGGGACCGCGACCTTAAAAATGCGCTTACTGCCATTGTCAGAAGAGAGATAGAAGCAGCAAAGAAAAAAGAAGAAGAAAGGATAGCTGCAGAAAAGAAAGAAAGAAACCGGATTGCTGAAGCAAAAAAGAAAAGTGAAGCGGCTGAGAATCCTGCAAGTCCAACTGCTGCGCCTGTAGTAATAGCGGAGAAACCCGAGGTGGTTGAAAAAAAACCTGAAAGTTATCTTGAATTAAATGCAAGGGATGTAAAGCTGGGTGCAGATTTTTCAAATAATAAAGGCAAATTGCCCTGGCCGGTAGATAAAAGTTTTATCAAGGTACCATTCGGAAAATATAAAGTTGAAGGATTTACCAATATATACGATGATAACCCTGGTCTTACAATTGGCACCCAGGTTGGATCGGCTGTAAAATCAGTATTTGACGGTGAGATAATGGCCATTCACAACTATGGTGAGGCAGCTGCTGTGGTAGTTCGACACGGAAAATATATCACCACCTACAGTAATCTTTCAGGGGTGAATGTAAGCAAAGGAGCTAATGTAAGAACAGGTCAGGTAATAGGAACCGCTGGTGAAGCAGACGATGGCTCCGGTGGCCAGGTAAATTTTATGCTGATGATTGAAAACAATAATGTGAATCCTGCCGGTTGGTTACGGCGATGATTATGTACGGGAACTTAGCAGGAGGCTCTGATAAGAGAAGACGCCGGAATGATTAATGATATTCGGGGAGAAATAATTACCGATAACCGATCTAAAGAAATCGTTCGTATAATTTTTCATAAATCGGAACGATATTGCTGATGTCAAATTTCCTGGCATGCTTGGAAGCATTGGCTTTAAATTTAATCAGATCATCAGCATTTCTTAAGATATCTAAAGCAAAACTGCTCATCGAACTGATATCTCCAATATCAGCCATAAATCCTGTTTTACCCTGGATCATGATTTCCTTTAATCCTCCTGCATTTGTAGATACTACAGGTACGCCGGCAGCCATGGCTTCAAGGGCAGCCAACCCAAAACTTTCATAGTCAGATGTAAGAAGGAACAGGTCGGCTATGGCCAGAATATCTTCCATTTGCTCCTGCTTGCCTACAAACCTGACATCATCACATACGTCTAATGAACGGCTGAGTTCTTCTGCCATCTGTCTTTCAGGTCCATCCCCTACAAATAATAATTTGCTGGGCAATTCTTTGTGTACTTCGTGAAATATTTTTACTACATCCTGCACTCTTTTTATCTTTCTGAAATTAGATGCATGTAATAAAATACGTTCCCCGTTTGGTGCTATCACTTTTTTAAATGCATCGATAGGTTTGCGTGTAAACCGCTCCACATCTACAAAGTTGTAGATCACTTCTATTTCTTTCTCAATCGTAAATATTTTATAAGTTTCATCCCGAAGATTTTCGGATACAGCGGTGATCCCATCACTTTGGTTTATTGAAAAAGCAACAACCGGAGCATAGGTTTTATCACGACCTACCAACGTGATATCGGTACCATGCAGCGTAGTAATAACAGGGATATTTTTTCCTTCATGCTCCAGTATCTTTTTGGCCATAAAGGCAGCGGAAGCGTGAGGGATAGCATAGTGAACATGCAACAAATCCAGGTTATTGTTTTTTATTACATCTACCATGGCGCTGGCCAGGGCTGTTTCATAAGGAGGATAATCGAATAATGGGTAGGTGGGTACCTGTACCTCGTGGTAATAAATATTGGGTATAAAACCATTCAGCCTGACGGGTTGTTGGTACGTAATGAAATGAACGTGATGACCTTTCTGGGCCAGGGCCTTTCCTAATTCGGTGGCCAGCACGCCACTACCACCAAACGTGGGATAGCAAACAATTCCAATTCGCATATAAAAAATAATTGCTCTTTAATAATGCCTAAGTTAACAGTTTTGCAGGAGGAAGGTTTGCCGTTAGAGTAAATATTTATTTTCATTTCATGTTTCTTTTATCTTTAGCCAAAAAGAATCACATGAGGGTTATAATAATTTTTTTTGTTTTATTTTTTAGTGGATTCGTTTCCCCGGCACAGAATGCAGATTCGGCGGTCATCCGCAATATTGCCAGCGAAATACTTATCAATAGTAAGGCTTATGATAATCTTCGGTTCCTTACCAGGCAGATCGGGCCCAGGCTGGCAGGTTCGGCTGGAATGATCAAATCGGAGGAATGGGCTTTCAGAACATTTCAGGAGAGCGGTGCTGACAAGATATGGAAACAACAATGCCTGGTGCCACACTGGATAAGGGGTGGAAAAGATGAAGCCGGTATCATGACATTTCAATCAACGGCAAATGCAATCGGGAAAACAACGATGTTGAAAAAACTGGAAGTAATTGCTTTAGGAAATTCAATCGGTACTGGCGCCAAAGGCATTGTTGACAATGTAGTACTGGTAAATTCCTTTGAAGAACTGGAAGAAAAGAAAGACCAGGTAGCAGGAAAGATTGTTTTTTATAACTATAAATTCAATCCATTGTACATAAATAACTTTTTAGCTTATCGTGATGCTGCCCAATACCGCAGCCAGGGACCGTCAAGGGCTTCTAAGTATGGAGCCATTGCGGTTATTGTAAGGAGTATGAGTAATAGTACCGACAACATTCCTCATACCGGAGCCACTCATTATGATACAAGCTATCCTTCAATCCCCGCTGTGGCTATTGGATTAAAAGATGCTGATATATTAAGTGAAAAGCTTGGAAAGGAAAAAGTGAGTGTTTTCATCAGAACTAATGGAAAGTTTCTACCGGATGCCATCGGGCATAATGTGATCGGGGAGTTAAAAGGTTCTGAATTTCCTGGTGAGATCATCACGGTTGGAGGGCATTTGGATAGCTGGGACAATAGTGAAGGTGCGCATGATGACGGAGCAGGTTGCGTGCAGACAATAGAAATATTAAGAGCATTCAAGTCTATTGGCTATAAACCCAAACGAACGATACGATTTGTTTTGTTTGCCAATGAAGAAAATGGATTAGCAGGAGCTACTAAATATGCAGAAGAAGCAAAGGCCAAAAATGAAAAACACATTTTTGCATTGGAAAGCGATGCCGGCGGATTTACCCCAAGAGGATTTGGTTTTGTAGTATCTGACGAACAGTTTAAAAAAATATTATCGTGGCGTGAGCTTATAGCTCCCTATGGAGCCGGTGATTTTGTAAGAGGTGGGGGCGGTGCTGATATAGGACCGCTTAATAAAACATTTGGAACACCCCTGGCCGGATTAGCACCGGATACACAAAGGTATTTTGATATTCATCATGCACGCAGTGATGTATTTGAAAATGTAAACAAAAGAGAATTGGAACTGGGCGCTGTTAATATGGCGGCGCTAACATATCTGGTAGATCAATATGGGTTACCTTAAACTAAAAATGGTGAATGAACGAGAAATTATCTTCATCGGGTTAACTTGTCAATGGCCGTGCGGACAGATGTAAAGGGAAACGAATCCAGCACTTTTTGCATCATGTCCTTTATTTCTATTGTACATAGGTTCCCGATACTGCCTTCGTGGTTATGATTAATTTTTGTGTCATAATTGAAATGCCCGGACTCAATGTCGGTCCCGATTTTTTTATAAGCATCCCTGAAAGGCACTCCATTATTTACCAGTTTGTTTACTTCCTCTACGCTATACAGGTACTTGTATTTTTCATCATTCAGAATATCCTTCTTTACTTCAATATGGGAAATCATTAATCCGGTCATTTCAATGCAATCCTTTAATGTTTTAAAAGCAGGAAATAAATGTTCCTTCAATAATTGCAGATCGCGATGATAGCCGGATGGCAGATTGGTGGTCATCAATGTTAATTCATTGGGTAAGGCTTTGATGCGGTTGCAATGACTGCGTATCAACTCAAAAACATCAGGATTTTTTTTGTGCGGCATAATGCTGCTTCCCGTTGTCAGTTCGCCGGGGAAACTGATGAAACTAAAATTCTGGTTTAAGAACAAAGTGGCATCCATAGATAGTTTGCTCAGTGTATCTGCTACATTTGCCAGGGCTGTCGCTGTTATCCGTTCTGCTTTACCGCGTCCCATTTGCGCATACACTACATTGTAATTAAGGTCAGCAAATCCTAAAAGTTTTGTTGTTAAAGTTCTGTTGATAGGGAATGATGAGCCATAACCAGCAGCAGAACCCAGGGGATTTTTATTAACCACATCGTAAGCCGCTTTTATTGTCACCATATCATCTATAAAACTTTCTGCATAGGCACCAAACCACAAGCCAAACGAGGAAGGCATAGCTAATTGTAAATGTGTATAGCCTGGCAGCAGATCCGTTTTATACTTTTCACTTTGAGCCTGGAGTAAGTCGAAAAGGGGTAATATGGTTTGAACGAGATTTTCCAGTTCAGATCGTAAATACAATTTTATATCTACCAGCACCTGGTCGTTGCGGCTGCGTGCGGCATGTATTTTCTTGCCAACGTCACCCAAACTTTTTGTGAGCAACATCTCTATTTGCGAATGAATATCTTCTACATCATCCTGTAGTTTAAATTCACCCTTCTGTATCACCTCGTAAATTTTTTTTAACTCTGTTTGAAGTTGCGCAAGTTCTTCTTTGGTCAATAATCCAACCGAGGCCAGCATTTCAATATGAGCCAGTGAACCCAAAATATCAAAAGGGGCTAAATACATATCCATTTCCCTGTCGTTACCTACAGTGAATGTTTCTACTTCTTTTAATGAGGATTTATCTTTTTGCCACAATTTCATCTGTTATTTTATTTTTCGGTAGTTGGTATACTTTGTAAACATTCTGTCAAACTATTATAGCCGGGAAATTTTCATTCTTAAACCAACTGATCTACAAGCTTAATATATGTGTTGATCCCTTCTTTTATTTCCTCCAGGTAAATGTATTCATCCGCAGTATGGCTGCGTGCACTGTCGCCGGGGCCCATTTTTAAAGTTGCAAACGGCATTAATGCTTTATCCGAAGTAGTAGGGGAGCCATAGTAACCCCTGCCTAAATTTACACCTGCTTTTACCAGCGGATGATCCAGAGCGATAGAGGTGGATTTCATCCGGGTAGTACGCGGCTTAAATTTACTTTTCATATTAGCTTTTAATGCATCGAGAATCTCTTCAAAGCTATATAATTCGTTTACCCGCACATCAATAACAAATTTGCATTGCGATGGGACAACGTTGTGCTGCTGGTTTTCTGTATTGATTACCGTTGCGGTCAGTCTTGATTCTCCAAGCAGGGGACTTACCTTTTCAAATTTATAATTGCGTAGCCAGTTAATATCATCCAAAGCTTTGTATAGTGCGTTTTCTCCTTCGTTTCTGGCTGCATGCCCGGAACGGCCTTCGGCAGTACAATCTATCACCATCAATCCCCGCTCAGCCACGGCCATTTCTAATTTTGTAGGTTCGCCTACAATTCCATAATCCAGTTTGCCAAGATAGGGAAGTACCAACTCAATACCATTAACTCCGCTGATCTCCTCTTCTGCGCTGGCTGCAAATACAACATTATGATCGAGATCTTCACGGTCATAATAATAGAGAAAGCTGGCCAGCAGTGAAACCAGGCAACCACCGGCATCATTACTGCCCAGTCCAAATAATTTTCCGTCTTTTTCGAATGGACTGAAGGGATCAAATGTATAACCCTTGTTTGGTTTCACGGTATCATGATGGGAATTGAGCAGGATACTGGGTTTGTTTACGTCATAGTATTTGTTCAATGCATAAACGTTATTGCCTACCCGGCTATGTTGAATGCCTTTTTCACCTATGAAACGGCAAAGTATGCCGGCCGTTTCATCTTCTTCTTTACTGAAAGAGGGGGTGGCGATCAGCTCTTTTAATAAGCCGATGGCTTCTTCATACAAAGTATTTAGTTTATTATTCATTGATAATGGTTGTTCCTGATTTGCCTGATATAAGATCTGCCAGGTTTTCCGCTTTGCCTATAATAACTTTTTTTACGCCGCTTTTTAAAGCCTCAAAAGCATTATCTAATTTAGGAATCATTCCGGCGAATATCTTTTTTTTCGTTTTTAATTCTTTGTAGCGGGAAGCATTTATCTCGTGTATTACTGTGCTGTCGTCATTGGCATCCAGTAAAACGCCGGCTTTATCAAAAGAATAAACCAATGTCACATCAAATTCATGGCTCAGGCCTTTTGCAAGCTCTTGTGCAATTGTATCCGCATTGGTATTTAATAATTGACCTTTCTGATCATGGGTGATCGGCGCAAATACTAAAGAAATATTTTGCTCAAGTAAGTTTTTTATAAGCCCTGTATTAATAGCATCCACATCACCGGCAAAGCCATAATCCAATATCGGGTGATTACGCTTATGAGCAAGAATAACATCCCCGTCGGCTCCGCAGAGTCCCATGGCATTACAATGGTTAGCCTGCAGAGAAGCCACTATGTTTTTATTGATATAACCGGCATACACCATGGTTACAATTTTAAGTGTTTCTTTATCCGTTATTCTTCTGCCGTCAATTAACTGTTGTGTTACTCCCAGTTGCTCAGCTAAGCGGGTAGCTAATTTTCCACCGCCATGAACCAGAATTTTATTTTTGCCGATGGATGCAAAATCTTTAAGGAATAAAGAAAGTTTGGTTGCATCATCAATAATATTTCCACCGATCTTTATTATGAAAAGAGAAGGTTTTCCCCCATCCCCTGAAGGGGGGCTTTGAAGCATTTTAATTGTTTCAGCAATTTTCTCTAACACAGATTTCTTGTTTTTAATAAGGTCTTCGTTGGGGGCCTAATATTTCACTCAATACAGCCTGGGCAGCCCAAACCCGGTTTGATGCTTCCAACGTTACAATGCTGTTTGGGCCGTCCAGTATTTCATCACTTAGTTCTACATTTCTTCTTACAGGCAGGCAATGCATCACCTTTGCATTATTGGTCAATTTTAATTTTTGATTGGTGAGCATCCACGAAGGATCGTTGCAATAAATTCTGCCGTAATCATTATAAGTACTCCAATTCTTTACATAAACAAAATCGGCACCTTCTAATGCTTCATCCTGGTTGTGAGTAATGGTAGCTCCTTTTGTAAATTCTTCGCTCAGCTCATAATCTTCAGGATGCGTGATAACAAAATCTGCTTTACCCCACGCATTGATCCATTGAGAAAAACTATTAGCAACGCACTGGGGTAGGGGTTTAACATGGGGCGCCCAGGTTAAAACAATGCGGGGTTTAGGATTAGCATTTGTGGTTCCGATCAGATTTGTTTTTGCAGTTTCAATAATAGTAATAATATCAGTTAATGACTGTAACGGATGCAGCGTAGCACTTTCAAGGCTTACTACCGGAATACCAGCGTATTTGATAAATTGTTTAATATACAGTTCACTGTAGTCATCATCCCTGTTTTTTAATGACGGAAATGTGCGGATGGCCAGGATGTCAAAATATTTTCCGAAAATGGGTGCGGCGTCTTTTACATGCTCCACCGTGCTGCCGCTCATAATGGCTTCTTCTTCAAATTCAAGCATCCACCCTTCATTACCTACGTTGAATACAATAGCTTCCATTCCTAAATTCTGCGCTGCTATCTGGGTACTTAACCGCGTACGCATACTTGGGTTCAGGAACAAGCAACCAATTCGCTTATTGGCGCCAAGTAATTTATCGGCAAATGGATTGGCCTTGTATGCAAGGGCCTTTTGCACCAATGCATCCATATTGTTTACATCATGAGCCGAAATGAAATTATTCATACTGAATTTGAAATTTTTCCCATCTTCTTTAACGGGAATTTGTTCTGTACATGAACCAGGGAACAAATAAGGGTAGCGTTTTGTTGGTTTGCGGCCTGGTTATAAAAACTTCCGGAATATTCTTGCCTCACTATCTAACACGTTTATTGGCGAGCCTATTTCATGATACTACATTTTCTGCACTCACCTTTGAAACACTGATCTCTTCTTTTAACGCTTCAATAAAATCTTCCGCATCTCTTTTCTTCAGGGCAAGCGAAGGCAGCAAACGAATAACATTAGGTTTCGCTTCGCCGGTAAATATTTTCTGATTCCACAGCAAGTTTTTCTTCAGGTCTTTCAGCTCTTCGGGAACATCAAAACCAATCATCAGTCCTTTGCCACGGATATTATTTAATTCAGGAATTCCATTCAATTCGTCTTTTAAATATTTACCGATCATTACGGCATTACCCATCAGTTTTTCTTCTTCAATTATTTCCAGCACAGCCAATGCTGCGGCGCAGGCCAGGTGATTTCCTCCAAAAGTAGTTCCTAATTGAAAATGTTTTGGCTTAATGTGTGGGGCAACGATAATACCAGCCACCGGAAAGCCATTACCCATTCCTTTTGCCATGGTATATATGTCTGCACTTACTCCGGAAAAATCATGACTAAAAAATTTACCCGTTCTTCCATACCCACATTGAACGCTGTCTGCAATATAGACAGCTCCATATTCATCACATAGACTTCGTATTTTTTTCAGGAAAGAATCATCCGCTACATTAATACCACCAACACCCTGTATACCTTCAATGATGACAGAGGAAATTTCTTTGCCATTTTTGGAGAAACATTTTTCCAACTCTTCCTCATCATTAAAAGGCAGAAAGATCACATTGTTTGTTTCGTTTACCGGAGCAATGTAATTTTTATTGTCGGTAGCAGATACTGCCAGCGAGGTTCGCCCATGAAATGCCTTACTGAACGCAACAACTTTTTTTCTCCCATTATGAAATGAAGCCAGCTTCAATGCATTTTCATTGGCTTCTGCACCTGAATTGCAAAGGAATAACTGGTAAGAATCTTTTCCGGAAATTTTGCCGAGCTTTTCAGCGAGTTGCTGTTGCAGTGGAATTTTGATGGAATTGGAATAGAAAGCTATTTTTTCCAATTGTTCTTCTATGCGTTTTACCCAATGCGGATGGGTATGACCGATACTGATAACTGCGTGCCCGCCATACAGGTCGAGGTATTGTTCGCCCTTATCATCCCATACGTAAGATCCTTTGGCTTTTACAATGGTGATGTCATTGAGCGGATAGACGTCGAATAAATTCATTAGTTTATTTTCAATTGTTGTAAAGAAGGTTTATAGATCAGGAAAGGAGTGGCTTCTTTTATCCAGGCGGCTTCTTCTTCCCCGAATTTAGATTTCAATTCTTTCCATGAATTTCTATTTTCAAAATAATCCAGTATCAGTTGATCTCCTGCCAGCAATTCAATTGCATTTTTATCATTGAGCGCCTCATACTTTCCACCTCTCCATGCAAATTCCGGCGTTTTTTCCTTTATGTATTTTAATAGTTTTATGCTGTGAGAAAGCGAATGATATTTTTTTTTATTATTCAACATGATGTGTAATCCATTGCAGGCTTCCTTTACATGTTTATGAAAATATGGAATAAATATCAATGGCCTGGTGTACACATGTTTGTTATAAACAGGATGCACGGGATCATTCCATTTTTCCCGGAATATCCAATCCAAAAATGGGGCCCCGATTAGTTCAAATGGCAGGGTAGTGCCCCGGCCTTCGCTGATATTGGTTCCTTCCCAAAGGCACTGCCCGCTGTATAAACTACAAACCCGGGCCGATGGAATATTTGGTGAGGGCGGAACGAAGTAATAATCCTTTTTCTTTATAGGATATACAATGAGCTCCCAGTCTGCTTCCAGTTTATTTTTAAAATACCGGCATAGTTCCCCGATAGTAAGCCCGTGCCGGTGTGGCAATCCTTCAATTCCGATAAAGGAAGCATACTCCCTGGTCATTCTTGTTCCTTCTACCTGCCGGCCGGCCGGGTTGGGTTTGTCTAATACAATGATTGTTATATCAAGATGATGAATGGTATTGGATTTTAATAAAAGCCAGACGGTGGTAATGAATGTATAATAGCGGCTGCCGGTATCCTGCAGATCGATGACCAGTACATCAATTCCCGATAATTGACCGGCATTGGCTGCCAGGGAGGTTTCATTAGTTGTATATAAAGAAATCCATTCTACCTGGCTGGAAAAAAAATGATAGGATGAAGTGATATCCAGCTTTTCCTGGTCCTGTAATTCTCCAAACAATCCGTGTTCGGGAATAAATATTTTTTTGAGATCAGCTTTCCTTATCAACGATTCAAAAGAATATTCCTTGGTAGTAATATGCCAGGCTGTTTGATTGCACAGTAATCCTACCCGGCTGCCTTTTTTTAAAATATTATAGTGCAGCAGTTTTTTCATTATTAAAATCCCGGGGATTTCAATTTAAGACCTGTTGTTTCTTCCAAACCAAACATCAGGTTCATATTTTGTACCGCATGCCCTGATGCGCCTTTTAGTAGATTATCAAGTGCTGTATGAACCACTAACTTACTGCCTACTTTTTCTAATTGTACAATTGCTTTATTGGTGTTGACAACTTGTTTTAAAAAAATAGAATCCTTGCTTACATGTGTAAAAGGATGACCGGAATAAAAGCCGGTATATAATTTAGTCAGTTCCTCGCGACTCATATCACAATGAACTGTTGAACTCACAAAAATTCCTCTTGTGAAGTCGCCACGCCAGGGTACAAAGCTTATTCCTCCTTCTTCAAGAGGGCTTCCCTGGTGGGATTTCTGCAATTGATTAAGAGATTGGTAAATTTCACCCAGGTGCTGATGAGTGAGTGTTTTATAAGCCTGTATATTATTTGCCCGCCAGCTAAAATGAGAAGTGGCGGAAAGCGATTGTCCTGCACCTGTAGATCCTGTAATACCAGTGGTATATACTTCATTCAGCAATCCTTCCTTTGCAAGCGGAAGCAAACCTAACTGAATGGTTGTTGCAAAACATCCGGGATTAGCAATATTGTTTGCTGTTTTAATTTTTTCCCGGTTAAGCTCCGGTAATCCATAAACGAAACTGCGTGATTTTAATTTTGAGGCCGGCGTTAATCTAAAATCATTAGCGAGATCAATAATTTTTATCTTTTCATGTACTTTATTTTCGGTAAGGAATTTTTTGGATTCTCCATGGCCCAAACAAAGAAAGAGTACATCTAATTTCCCTTCCTCAAATAGCTTATTCTCATTGGAAAATTTGAGGACTGTATCACCAATCAGGTCCTGGTGAATTTCAGATACGAATTTACCAGCATTACTACGGCTATGAATCAGGGAAACAGTTGTATCAGGATGGTTGATCAGCAGGCGAATAAGTTCTCCCCCGGTATAACCAGCTCCGCCGATTATACCTGCTTTAATGGTTGGCGAACGAATTCCCTCCTTCGGAGAAGAAGATTTACTAATAATTTTATTTTTTATTGAATCTTCCTTTTTCATAATATCATCCTCATTCAATTTCGAAAACCAGTCAACTCTTTTGTGTATTTGCTTTATTTAAGTTCACTGGCCGTTTTTCGTAGTAGCTTCTGTTTTTACCAAATGATACATCATCGTTTGATTGCCGAAAATTCTTGTGAATCCTCTTACATCATTACCTGTAAAGCCTGTATTCATTTCCCCGTATTTTCCAAAACGTGTATTCATGAGGTCATATTTACTGTCAACTCCAGTTACCTGGAAACGGTGAGGAAATAATTGTACATACACATCACCTGTAACTGTTCGCTGGCTGCTTTCTAATAAAGCTTCTATATCTCTCATCACCGGATCCAGAATTTGTCCTTCGTGTAACCAGTTACCATAAAATTGTGCCAGTTGGTCCTTCCAATTGAGTTGCCACTTTGTAAGCACATGTTTTTCCAGGGCATGATGAGATTTAAGAATTACCATCGGCGCAGCGGCTTCAAAACCTACTCTTCCTTTTATACCGATAATGGTATCACCAACATGAATATCTCTTCCTATACCATAAGGCCCTGCTAATTCCTGTAAATACTGAATAGCTAGTGAAGGATGGGAAAATGAATGGTCATTTACTTTTTTAAGTTCACCTTTTTCGAAATGCAACACCACTTCCTCTGTTCCGGTTTTTGTGATTTGGGTGGGCCATGCTTCCTCGGGTAAAATGCCTTTACTTGAAAGAGTTTCCCGGCCTCCTACGCTGGTGCCCCATAATCCTTTATTAATAGAGTATGCGGCCTTTTCAAAATTCATTTCAACACCTTTTGCTTTCAGGTATTCTATTTCTTCTTCGCGGCTAAGCTTCTGGTCGCGGATAGGAGTCAGGATCTCAATGCCAGGGATCATAATATGAAAAATCATATCAAATCTCACCTGGTCATTACCGGCTCCCGTGCTGCCATGAGCTACTATGTCAGCTTTTAATTCCTCAGCATAGTCAGCAATATGCAGTGCCTGGCTAAGCCTTTCGGCAGATACGCTTAACGGGTAAGTGTTATTTTTAAGTACGTTACCATAAACCAGGTATTTGATAATGCTGTCATAATAACTTTTTATGGCATTAACTGATTTATGCGAAGTAACTCCCAATTTATATGCATGAGCTTCTACCTGCTTTAATTCCTCTTCAGTAAAGCCACCCGTATTTACAATGATGCTATGAACCTCGTAACCTTTATCTTCTGTCAGGTATTTTACACAATATGAAGTATCCAGACCTCCGCTAAAACCAAGTACAACCTTTTTAGTCATCGTATTAATTTATCTTATATTATAAATGGAAGAAATGATAAAGCAAGGCTTTCAGATTGCTGCTTCCACTATTTGTATTTTTTTCCTTTTTCCTGAAAGGTTTTAGCAGTTTCCATTGTTTGAACCGAAGCAATCGCTCAAAACCTTTTACATTTTCTTTGAAATATTCTTTGGTTTGTTCGGGTTCATAATGGTCTTTAGGATCAAAAAGCATAGCCGTGCACATACAAATTTTTCGTTCTTTGCTCATCAGTATATCATAATTGACACAGCTTTTGCAACCAGCCCAAAAAGCCTCATCCTGGGTAAGCTCTGAATAGGTAACGGGTTCATAACCCAGGTCCGAATTAATTTTCATAACAGCGAGACCGGTTGTCAACCCAAATATTTTCGCTTCGGGATATTTTTGTCTTGAAAGATTAAATATTTTTTGCTTGATAGATTTTGCTACACCGCTTTTCCTGAATTCAGGTGAAACAATGAGACCACTGTTGGCAACATATTCTCCATGACTCCAGGTTTCTATATAACAAAAACCTACCCAGGTGCCTTGTTTCGTTACGGCAATAACAGCCTTTCCCTCGTCTATTTTCATTTCAACATACTCAGGGCTTCTTTTGGCAATACCTGTACCTCTTGCATTGGCAGAGGACTCCATTTCATCAGTAATGATAGTTGAATATTTTTTATCATCCTGGGTAGCTACCCTTATGATGATTTCTTGATTGTCCACGTTTAAATAATTGAATAGTGTCGGATGACCAGTCCTGATAATTTTTCCGGAGAAGGATTCACTGACAGGGGCCGTGGTAAAGGGTTCGTCCTGTCAGCACTCAGGGCGGCGTCGTGGGCGGCAAAAAGTAAACAGGTCATAACCCACTGCATATACGCCACTGGTGATGGGTGCATGAAATGCCATTTGCTTGGTATGTGTCAAAATATTACTCACGCTTACAAACTAATTGTAAATTGAGGCACAAATGTATAATTTATATTCATTTAAGAGCCAAATTTTTTGTTATAAATACTATTTATGGAAGAATTAAAAACTGGGAGGCGAAAGACATCAGGTGTGAAAAAAGTTTTTCGAACGTTTGTTATTATTCTGGTATTGATTTTCGCGGGATATATATATTGGAAATTTTATTTTCCGTATACAAGTGATGGGGTAAAATCTGGTTACCTCAATTTCGCGGTACGTAAAGGCCAGATATTTAAAACTTACGAAGGCAAGCTGATTCAGGAAGGGATACGAAGCAGGACTGCAGGTGCTATAGAATCCAATGAATTTGAATTTTCCGTTAAAGACAAAAAAGTTTTTGATGTGCTGAAGGTAAACAGCGGGAAAATTTTTGATCTGCATTATAAAGAATACAATGGGGTTATTCCATGGCGGGGAAATTCAAGATATATTGTGGATAGCATCATATCCATGAGAAATCCGGAAAACAGGTATTAATTATTCAAAGTGCAATTATCTCAGCTTACAATCGGCTTTTGGTAATTGAGGAAATTTTAAACCTGGAGAGTAGCGGAAGCCAGCAAAAGGAAAATAGCTGGTCTTTTATGTATATCTATTTTTTCTTTTTTCCAGTCAGCTATAGTTTTTGTTTTGATCCATTCTGTTTTTCCGGTTATATCTACTGCTATGCAAAGTCGGGTGGCTGGATGAGCTGCTTTCAATATTAATTCTGCTAATTGATTATTACGGTATGGAGTTTCAATAAAAATTTGGGTGCAGTTCTTTTTCCTGGATTCATTTTCGAGGTCTTTAACTGCTTGCATCCGGGGAGAAATTTCAATGGGCAGGTAACCCCAAAAATGAAATTGCTGACCATTCATTCCGCTGGCCATTAATGCAAGCAATATAGAATTGGGACCAACCAGGGGTATCACGTCAACATTCATTTCCTGCGCAGCACCAACCAGCATCTGGCCGGGATCTGCAACGCCGGGACATCCTGCTTCACTTATAATGCCTATGGTTTTTCCTTCTTTTATTTTCTGTTTAAAAAATTGGAGGGCCCTGGCTTCGGCTTTATGAATAGGGAACCATTCATAATCATCAATAACTATTTCCTTCCATAACTGTTTTAAAAACCGCCTTGACGTTCTTTCATTCTCAACAAAAAATACCCTGCAATTTCTTACTGCATCAATTATATAAGGCGGAATAGTATGCAAGCCGTTTTCATCCAAAAGAGAGGGGATCAAATATACCGGGCCACTTTGCATATGCAGAATTTTATCTTTCGTTTTCAAAAAAGTGCTGGTCTTCTTCTTACAACTATTCTGTGTTCATGAAGTTGTATTACACATTTTTTACTTTGTGTGCAGTCAATGTGCCTGCAATAATTGCATAAGCCGGTGCAAAAACAATAACAGCATGCATCAAATAAAATAAAAAGCCGTTACCAATTGCAAACCCTTTATGCTGTGAAATGAATTGAATGCTTTTAGATGTAGAAAACTTGTTCCTGGCAAGGCCATAATCCAGCATAGAGAATCCATAATAATAAAATTCTACTCCCAACACCATCAGGGGTGTTATCCATCCTATAACAGGAACAAGGGCTAACAACATCAGTCCAAGAAGGTATATAGTTTGCCATCCACAATTTCTGATTGCGATAAAAGCTCCTCTTGCACATTCAGATTTTATTTCGGACCAGGAGGGGCTATGATCATTGCCTTCAATAATAAATTCTGTCTTCCTGCTCAGGTAGGCAAATGCAGGTGAACCGATGATCAGGCAGATATATTTAAAAAAAGAAAAATAAAACTGTATCAGCACCATCCAAAGAATAATACCTGTGAACGTAAAGAGAAATCCCAATAAACTATTTTCAAATTTTTGAATCCAGTCACTAAGGTGCATGATATGCGTGAAGTATTCTATGACAGCCGTAGCAGACCGGCCAAAAAAATACATGGCTGTGATAAATAAAAGAGTATAAATAAGCCCCGGAATAACCACCCATTTCCAAAGCTTATGCTCTGATATAAAACGATGTGCTTCTCCCCAGGATTGGATGGTTATTACAATTTCTTTAAGCAAGACTTAAATTTGAATGGTAAATATAGGAAAGACAGAGATAAATTGTAAGTGTTATATGTGTTGTAAAATTATGGCGGCCGCTTAACTACTTAATGAATGACAAGAATCAAAAAACTTCCATTATCATTTTATCAACGTGATAATGTTTTACAAATAGCAAAGGAGCTCATGGGGAAATTGTTGGTTACTCAAAAAGACGACAAAGAGGTTTCAGGCCGCATAGTAGAATGTGAAGCATATAATGGTGTGCCGGATAAAGCTTCGCATGCATTTGGAGGAAGAAGAACGAAACGAAATGAGGTGATGTATGGTGATGGAGGAAAGGCCTACGTATATCTTTGCTATGGTATTCATCACCTGTTTAATGTGGTTACTCATGCTGAAGGAATTCCCCACGCTATCCTGATCCGATCGCTGGAACCAGTAAAAGGAATAGCTACTATGCTTCGCAGAACAGGGAAATTACAAATGGATAATTCATTGACAAGGGGACCGGGAAATGTATCCAAAGCGTTGGGTATTCATACATCAGACAGTGGTACATTATTAACGGGCAAAAGTATTTTCCTGGCTGATGACGGATTTAGTTATACCAGGAAAGAGATTTTTTCATCACCAAGAATTGGAGTGGATTATGCCGGAAATGATGCTTTGCTACCCTATCGATTTTATATAAAAGGAAATCCCTTTGTTAGCGGAAAGATAAAATAGTTTATCAAGCATCATCATCCCACTATATTATATATGTTAGCAGCCTCTTCACATAAAGAATTTATTACAGCATTATTTTTTTGACAGCTAAGATGTATCTTGACTAACAAAACTGACAGCTTGTTTAAGATTTCTCTCCAAAAAATAAAATTCCTTTCTTTATTTGCCGGCGTAGCAGTTGCTTCTTTTCTATATTTTTTTAATCCATTCGGTGTTGATGCAAATGCCAGTAAGGTTTTAGCAGTTGCGGGTTTGATGATAACCTGGTGGGTAACAGAAGCGCTGGCAATGCCAGTGGTTGCTTTATTGCCATTGATCCTTTTTCCGCTTTGGAAAATTGCTTCCATGGAAGAAACGGCCGCTCCTTATGCCAACCCGGTTATATTCTTGTTTATGGGAGGGTTTATGCTGGGACTGGCAATTGAAAAATGGAATTTGCACAGGCGGATAGCTCTGAATATTATCCGGCTCACCGGCACAAGCGGAGACAGGATCGTACTGGGGTTTATACTGGCTTCGGGATTGCTTAGTATGTGGCTGAGTAATACGGCGACAACCATGATGATGTTTCCCATTGCCGTATCGGTTATTCATGTGATGAAGGAGAATAATAAAGGTATCGGGAACATAGGGAATTTTTCACTCACCATCATGCTTGCTATTGCCTATGCAGCCAACATAGGCGGCATAGCTACCATAATCGGCACTCCGCCCAATGTAGCCTATGTGGCCTATATCGAAAAAAAGTATCACTATAATGTGGATTTTTTAAACTGGATGCTGATCTGTACGCCCCTGGCTTTGCTTTTATTGATCGGTTTATATTGGGTGATGGTAAAATGGCTGTTTCCGAATCGTATCAAATCTGATCTTGCTACCAAACAATTAATAAAAGGTGAACTGGACAAATTGGGCCCGGTATCAGTCAATGAAAAAAGAGTACTTGTTATCTTTATTTCTACTGCCCTATTGTGGATCACCAAGGACATAATTAATTCGGCTCAAGCGGTAATGAAACTTAATGATACGATTATTGCAATAATGGGTGCTCTGGCTTTATTTATTTGTCCTGCCGAAGGAGAAAAACGTGATTCCATATTGGAATGGGATGATACAAAGAAGATGGCCTGGGGAATCCTGATCTTATTCGGTGGAGGTATTTCACTGGCCAATGGATTGGAAAATGCCGGGTTGATGCAACAGCTAGGCCAGTGGCTGGCGGGGTTTGCAGGCAATCAATTTGTACTCGTATTGGTAGTAACAATAGTTACTATGTTTCTCAGCGAAGTAATGAGTAATGTGGCGCAGGTAATTGTTTTTGCACCTGTGGTTTCTTCCCTTGCTGATGCAATTGGTATGAACCCGTTATTGTTGGGTATACCAATGACCCTGGCAGCCAGCTGTGCCAGCATGTTGCCCATGGGTACTCCGCCAAATGCTATTGTATTTGCCAGCGGTCATATCCGGTTGAACCAAATGACAAAAGCTGGTTTCTTTATAAATATTATGGCCATTATTTTAATTACACTTTTTTGCTGGTTCCTGCTTCCCATATTGATAAAAATATAATTCATCCTCTAGGCTCCGCTTTTTAGAATTTGAATGGGTTGAAGTAGTTGATTCGGAAAATACTTGTAAGATTAATGAGTATTCTTTATTAGATCACTGAAGAATTTTTTATGAAGTATAATTTTTACTGATAGATAAAATGATTTAAACAGGCGGGATAGTACACCAATTAATTCAAACATTACTATATACAATAACTATTAAAATTTGGGACAGTTTAGTTTTTTTGCATTGGGATCCGTAGGCTTCTTTATAAAAATAATAGAAATTTCTACTCCACCCCTGGAGTTGGATGCAGCTTTAAGTGAGGAAGTATTAACGTCGTAAGAAGCTCCAAAGTGCCACTCTCCGAATTCCAATCCTACATAAGGAATAATAGCATCTTTTAAACGATACCAACTACCCAGGTAAAAATTAGTGGGGTTGTCTTCATCATTATTTACATTAAGACTGAATGCGCCTCCAACCATTGTATTCTGTGCTTTTGCCTGCATGCTATGGTTGGCTGCAAGATGTAAAGAATTGTAAGTGCCTACAGGTATCCTGGCTCCGCCTTGTATGGTTGTTCTTGCACTTAGCACAAAATCTCCTTTCTGAAAACTTTCCTTTGGCCGGTTAATATGATACATGGAGGCTCCCAGGTAAAAATTATTATATCCGTTAGTAGTGCCATTATAAATAAAACCGGTATTCAGGTCAAAATAATTCAGGTTCACCTGGTTGGCCGAAAAACTTTCATTAGTAACACCGGTAAATCCAAACGGGGTTAGTTGATCTTCAAACAAAAGTTTACTTGTGTTCAGTCGCTTGTTCATATAGGTTCCCTGGAAGCCGGCACCAATTTGATGATAACCATTTTCATCCAGTGCTTTATGGTAGGCCAGTGAAACACCAAAATAGGTACTGTTAAGAGCACCATCTCCGGCTTTGTCGCTGTAAGCCATGAAGCCAACTCCAAATTGATCGAAATCAGGCACACGATCTTTTAATATTCCCATATCTAAAGAAGCGGTCATGGTAGTATAGGCATTACTGATTGTGGGCCATTGATTTCTATAATTGGCGGCAAAGCGATAGACACCATCAAATTTGCCCGTCATAGCCGGGTTCATAGTAAGAGGAGATGCAAAAAATTGGGAAAAATTAGGATCCTGAGCGATTGCTACACTTACTACTGCTACACAACCAACCAGTAGAGAGAGAATTTTTTTCATTTCAGCAATTGAGTTTTTTCACTATTCAAACTATCTGCAAACCGAAGCCGGATGGGTTTAATACAGGGAATTCAGATATTTAGTTTTTTCAGTTCTATCCGGAAATAAAATGATAAAAATAGATCCGAAACGGGAAAATACAACAAATAAAAGACTTGTGAAAGGGGCTTAATGCTGCTTTTAAAAAAAACTATACTTCCTGGCATTGGCTGGTACATGAAGTCTTTTGCACACTTTCATGTAACTCTTGTCACGCCCCTGTTTACATTTGCACTTTAACTCCGTATGCCAGGTCGCCGGCATCTCCGAGGCCGGGAACTATATATCCTTTTGCAGTCAGTTCATCGTCAATATCTCCGCACCATATCGTTACTGAAGGCTCTTCTCTTAATACGTATTCAATACCAACCGTACAGGCAATGGCTGCTACAATATGAATTTCTTTTGGTTTTCCTTCTTCCTTTAAAAAATGAATCGTTTTTACAAGTGAGGATCCGGTGGCCAGCATAGGGTCTGATACAATAATTATCCGGTCTTCTAATTCAGGGCAGGATATATAATCCAGGCTGATCTCAAAACTTCCATCGGGATTATGTTTTCGGTAAGCGGAGATGAAAGCATTATCAGCCTTGTCAAAAAAATTTAATAAGCCCTGGTGTAGTGGCAATCCTGCACGCATAATAGTAGCCAGCACCGGATGGTTTAATAATATTTTGCATGTGGCTATTCCCATAGGAGTTTGCACTTCTTTTTCTGCAAATGGCAATACTTTGCTTATTTCATAAGCAGCCACTTCCCCAATCCTTTCCAGGTTTCGGCGAAACCTCATACGGTCAGTTTGTAACTCCACATCTCTGAGTTCACCGATCCAGTTACTCATTAGGCTATGTTGCTCGCTTAAATTAATAACCATGTTTTGCAGGTTTATGGTTTATCATTTTTGATTTATGGTTATTATACCATCAGGGAATTTCTTAAGGGGGTATAAACTCAGGCACTCAAATATTTAAACCTTCTTCCCTTACTTTTGGCAAATCTAATCTAAAATCAGTTTAATGGTTTACAGGGCAATAGGTTTAATGAGTGGGAGCTCTCTTGACGGACTGGATATCGCTTTCGCAGAGCTGCATGAAAATGGTGGAAAATGGAGTTATGAAATTATTAAGGCGGATTGTTATTCCTATTCTGAGGAATGGATAGAAAAATTGAAAAATGCTACTACTTTGTCTGCGTTAGAGTATCAGTTACTTCATGTTTCCTATGGACATTACCTTGGGCTTGAGGTCAATCGATTTATAGAACAACATCATTTGCAATATCAGGTGGCCCTGATTGCGTCGCATGGGCATACTACTTTTCATATGCCCGAAAAAAAAATGACAGCTCAATTGGGCGATGGTTCTGCAATTGCCGCTGCTACACAATTACCCGTGGTATCTGATCTGCGGTCACTTGATATAGCTTTCGGTGGCCAGGGTGCTCCCATTGTTCCTGTAGGAGAAAAATGGCTACTGAGCGATTACGATTATTTCCTTAATCTTGGTGGTATTGCCAATATATCTTTCAATGCTGATCAGTATATAGCTTTTGATGTGTGTGCAGCGAACCGGGTGTTGAATGTGCTGGCGGGAGATGCTGGTAAAAAATTTGATGAAGGCGGACATTTAGCTGCCTCCGGAAAAATTGAACATGAACTTTTAGAAAAATTAAATGCATTGGATTTTTACCAACTACCCGGGCCAAAGTCCTTGTCAAATGACTTCGGTACTGAAAAAGTATATCCAATTTTAAAAAATGCGGGCTGCGGAATTCAAGATGCCCTCAGAACATACACTGAACATATTGCCCTGCAAATAAAAAAAGCGATTAACACATCTGATATTTTCCGGGATCGGTACCCGGGTTTCAAACTTCTCTGCACTGGTGGAGGCGCTTTTAATACTTTTCTTGTAGAAAGGATACAGGAGCACTTAAATGAGTTGAACATTGAAGTGATCATTCCTGATGAAAACCTGGTTAAATATAAAGAAGCGTTGATCATGGCACTTATAGGTGTGATGCGCTGGCGTGAAGAAATAAATGTTTTTTCTTCCGTTACCGGCGCTAATAGAAATACTGTAGGAGGAGCTTTATGGATGGGCCAGGAGGGCTAACCTTTGTATTGAGAAAGATACTCCTTAACAGTAACCACTATTGCCAATTCCCTGCCTGCATCATTATTTAGAATTCAGTGGGCACTTTACCAGGCAAATAACATTTTCCCATATTATTTTTCGGCTGCCAGGAATTTTGTTGCTCTCATTCTTAAACCTTCTTTTCCTTTCCCAGGTAAATAAAACACTTATTCGGACAATTTTTTGCTCTGTTCGTCCTTAATTGAATATTTCCTTGAATTATGGTGTTAAGTTTATTATATCCTGCTCGTTTTTAAACGTTTCTTGTAAATCACAACTTCTGTAAAATCAAAACTTGAATATGAGAAAAAATGGTTTCTCCTGCCATAGGATATTTTGTTTCCGCTTATTTGAATTTAGCATGAATGTAAATGTCATCCTGTTGCTATTGAAACTTTCCCATAGGAAAGAGCAGCATTTGATAATAAAGGGGATGGCGAATTTAATTCCCTTTTCACTTTTGTGCCACCCGTGCAACAAAGACAAGGCGCAGCATGGGAGTACCAGACTGAAATATAAACAAGGATTCGATGGGCCACCTACATATTTTTTTTAGCATTCGGAATCATGCAGTTTACGTGTTAGAATTTATTCATCATCACATTAAATAAAAATTCTCATGAAAAAATTAAAATTAGTAGCAGTCGTGATTATAGCCATTTTTCTTTGCCTTCCTGCTTCTTTGTTACAAGCTCAGGATCCTGTAAAGGCTGATGCAAAGCATTACAAAGTTATTTTGGAAAATAATGAGGTTCGGGTATTGCGAATAAAGTATGGCGCCGGAGAAAAGTCAGTGATGCATTACCATCCTGAAAGTGTTGCTGTATTTATGACAGATTTAAAAGGTGAATTTAAATTAGAAGATGGGTCAACAATGAAATCAGATGGAAAAGCGGGTGATGTAGTTATGAATCCGGCCGGTAAACATTTACCTCAGATTGGTAATAAGGCTATCGAGGTGATACAGGTGGAACTTAAATCGGGCAATCCTCCCCGTTGGACAACTAAGGCTCCGGAAATTGAATCCGTAAAATCGCTGGTAAAGGATTATGAGAATGGTAACTGGGGTGCCTGGTCAGGTCATTATGCTGATACGGCAAAAGCATTTCATAATTCAGTTGAGGGAATTTCACCTGCAGCGCTGCAGGATGGGCTTAAAAGTTCTCTTTCAAAATTATCCGGCTATCGTTTTTCCGATAAGGAAATATTTTATGAAAGGATTGTTGATAATGATGGGGACATCTGGGTTTATTTCTGGGGAACCTGGATAGGCAAAGTAGCTGCAACAAATAAAGAAATTATTATCCCCGTACATCTTGCCATGAAATTTGTAAATAATAAAATCGTCAGAGAGTATGGTTTCTATGACATGTCTAAGCTTATCAATCTTTAATTACTACTAATATTAAAATTTGGAACAAGAGGATAACGAAAAAACGTATCAGATTAGAAAAATCCGGATAATTAAAAAGGGTTAATTCACACATGCGGACTTTCTTTTTCAACTTAAACAGAAAACATTATGACAAGATTTTTTTCCTTTATCTTTTCTGTAGTATTTAGTTTATTATTTCTTTCTGCCTGCGGTGATACCGGCCATAACCGGCCACCAGGAACAAACGAAAATGTTCCGGCACATACAGACACCGCTGATTATTTTCTCTTACGGCCGGAAGTAGAAAAACTTTATGGTTATTCACATGCCGTTCGCATTGGCAATGATATAAAAATATCCGGCGCAGTAAGTATGGATGATGCAGGCAATCCCACAGCCAAAAGCGACTTGTTACAACAAATGAAAAACTGTTATGCAGATCTTGATAAAGTTTTAAAACATTAAGGTTGCACTTTTGATGATGTGGTTGTAGAAAATGTATTTACGACTAACATGCCTAAATTTCTTGAGAATGCCGGCTACCGTAATGAGATATACAAAAAACAATTTCCAACAGGATCATGGCTGGGTGTAAGGGAACTGGCGTTGCCTGAGTTTATGATTGAGATAGAACTGGAAGTGCATAAATCCAAATGATCAATAAACAGCCGTAAAGACAATGCGGAAAACCTTGGCAAAAGAGCAAAGGGTTCCACTGTTCCTTATAATGCACGGGATGTATTTGGTGATAAAAACATAAACAGAAATAGGCAAGGTTACGGTTAAAGATGCGGCGGGTAAGGATTCTTATGCTGGGAAATATATGGCTGTATGGGAAAATCGTGATGGGAAATATATTTGCATCAGCGATATTAATAATAGCGATGTGAAGGAAAAATAATTTTTAATGGGTTTTAATTATTGTTGTGGGCTACCGGGGAACTGTTTTTTAAATACAGCTCCCCGGTTTTTAGTTATATTCAGGTGGTATTTAAGGTATACCCACGGATTTTTTTATAAATAAATAAAAATGATGATTTTCTATAAAAGCTTACTTAAATCAAATCAAATGTTCAGGAAATGTTTGTTTTTCAGTTTAACCATACTCTTTTCTTTGAAGGCTTTTGCGCAAACCGAAAAAATGGTTTATGGCAATAATCCAAAAGCAGGACATAAGGTTAGCATCCGGGGCATTAATATGTATTACGAAGTATATGGCACAGGTAAACCTTTACTGATCATTCATGGCAATGGGGGAAGCATCAAAGATTTCAGCAAGCAGATACCCTATTTTTCCAAAGAATACAAAGTAATTCTTGCAGACAGCAGGGCGCAGGGAAAATCGGTCGATCCCGGTGATTCGCTGAATTACGAATTGATGGCTGATGATTTGAATGCCTTGCTGGATGTTCTTAAATTGGATTCTTGCTATGTCATAGGATGGAGTGATGGAGGTATCAACGGCTTGTTGCTTGCTATTCGCCATCCTGAAAAAGTAAAAAAACTGGCCGTTACCGGCGCTAACTTATGGCCCGACACTACCGCTGTGGAGCCGTCACTTCATCGCTGGCTGGCGGGCTATGTTGATTCTTTAAAAACGGTACAGCAAACCCCCGAAATAAAAAACCAATATAAACTTTTGGAGATGATGACCAGGGAGCCAAATATTACGCTGCAGCAGTTGCATTCCATAAAATGCCCTACACTGGTTATCGGAGGCGATCATGATGCCCTGTTACCAAGGCATACATTAATCATTGCAGAAAATATCCCGCAATCCTATTTATGGATCATTCCTAATTCAGGACATGCAACACCGATTAATTATAGCAAGCAGTTTAATGAAACTATCAATGATTTTTTTAAAACACCTTACCGGGTAATAAAAGGGATGGACATGCTGAATTGATTTAAATTATCAATCCGAAACACTATGGACAGAACATATAAATACCTTGGTTACTTCCTGCTTTTATTGATTCCATTAATATTTGCCGGGTTTTACCACAGCTATTTTAAAACATTCCCCAATTTCGGTGAAAACATTGAAGCCGTTCTTCATACACATGCTGTCATTGCCGCTATATGGGTAGCGATTCTAATTGTTCAACCTTTTTTAATCGTCAATAAAAAAGTCGCCTGGCATCGCAGGGTGGGTAAACTCTCTTATTTTGTTTTCCCATTACTCATCCTTTCATTTATTCCAAGTATAATAAAAACGTACAATGCCGGAGATTATCCATTTCTATTCTTCCCCATTGGCGATGGCCTGTTGTTGATACTTTTTTATTCACTGGCTATTTATTACAAAAGAAAAACGGCCAGGCACATGCGGTACATGATCGCTTCAGCACTGGTGTTATTAGGGCCAACCTTGGGGCGCATAGGTCCACATCTGTTTGGATGGAGTGAATTGCTGACACAGAATGTTGAGTACGGGATTATTTATTTCATTTTGGCCGGTCTCATTTTGTATGACCGTAAAAACAATAGAAAATCTCAACCATACCTGATTGCCTAAGGCGGATTTGTTATTCATCAAATAGTTTTTCATTTAGTATTCTTATAAAAACAGTTCTCTTTTTACTTATAACCCACGAATGAAAATAAAATTAATATTCCTCAGTATTCTATTTACGCAACAGATGCATGCTCAATCATGGCAAAAAATTCACAGCAAGGCTATCGTTGTCGATACACACAATGACATACTGATGAAGGCGGCGGATGCAGGAATAGTTTTTGACCAGGACCTTTCAGGAAAAACACATAGTGATTTAAACCGCTGGAAAAAAGGAGGGCTGGATGTACAAATATTTTCTGTGTACTGTGATGGTGATGCAAAAAATCCATATGCTTATGCCAACAGGGAAATGGATAGCCTGGATGCTGTAGTAGCCCGCAATCCCGATAAGATTGTAAAAGTTGCCAACTATATTGAACTGTTAAAAGCTGTAAAGCAACATAAAATAGCTGCCATGTTTGGTGTGGAAGGCGGCCATATGATAGAAGACGATCTCGGCAAATTGGAAGCACTTTATAACCGCGGTGCCAGGTATTTAACCTTAACGCATAATATTGCCCCCTCCTGGGCCACCAGTGCTGCCGACGAAACAACCAATCCAAACCTGCCGCAAAAAGGACTAACGGATTTTGGCAAACAAGTAGTGCAAAAAATGAATGCATTGGGCATGATGATAGATGTAAGCCATGTGGGTGACCAAACCTTTTGGGATGTAATAAATATTACCAGAAAACCAATTATCGCTTCACATAGTTCGGTGTACAACCTGGTAGCCAGCCGACGCAATTTAAAAGACGACCAGATAAAAGCGATCGCTAAAAACGGGGGTGTGATACAGGTGAATTTTCACCCGGGATTTATTGACAGCAGTTTTGATAGAAAAGAGGCAGCTTTTTTTAAAGAACATGCTGCTGAGGCCGATTCACTTTTAAAAAGGGGATTGGGTGACTGGTATATGATGGACTACCTGTATAAAAAATATCCGGCAGAAGCAAATGCAATACGGCCTCCATTGTCTATGCTGACCGATCATATTGAATACATCATCAAATTGGTGGGTATTGATTATGTGGGTCTGGGCTCCGACTTTGACGGAATAAATCTTACCCCTCAACTTTTAGATGATGTTACAACTTATCCATTAATTACAAAGGCATTGGTTGAAAAAGGATACAGAAAAAATGATATAAATAAAATTCTCGGCGGAAACTTGTTAAGGGTTTTAAAAGCCAATGAATCAAAATAAAAACTGCAATTGCAATTGGAGAATAAGATTGCTGGCAAAGAGCCATGGGCCTGATAGATATTATAACAAAGGAATTTATTCCGCTGATTATAACTTGAGTTGATACAAAGATCCTTAGGCCTGATAGATATTATAAGAATGGAATTTATTCCGCTGATAAAAACGGGAGGTAAAACAAAGATCCTTAGGCCTGATAGATATTATAAGAAAGGAATTTATTCCGCTGATTATAACTTGAGTTGATACAAAGAGCCTTAGGCTCGATAAATATTGTAACAACGGATTTCAATCCGTTGATTAAAATAAACTATAAAACAGAGAGCCGTAGGCTCGGAATATATAGAAGTAAGCAAACCTGCGATGAGTTTAAACCCATCACCACAAAACGGATACAGGTCTGCGGCTGTGCAACAGATGCTACTTATTTATGGATCAGAATATACAATCCATTGCAATCGTTTTTTTAAAAAGAAAAAAATAGTTATAGCAACATAATTAACCAAAACCACCTAAGCATGGCGATTGAAAAAACGAATGAAGGGTTAAAACGTGTAGTAGGTGTCCCGGGACTTGCATTAACAATAGTAGGCTTTACCATTGGCTCGGGAATCTTTGCCTTGCCAGCCATTGTTGGCGTAGAGTTAGGTGCATTTGCTGTATTCGGCTATTTGTTTTGCGGCATTATGCTGGCAGCTATCATGCTTTGCTATGCCGAAATCGGGAGCCGTGTTACCTCCACCGGCGGAAGTTATGCTTATGTAGAAGCTGCATTTGGCCAATTTGCCGGATTTGTTATCAGTTGGATCTTCTTTATTGGATGGAGCATACTTGCAGACGCTGCAATTATGAATATCATTGCTGATTCACTGGCAATAATTTATCCCGTATTATTAAATCCATGGCTTCGTGGACTTCTTTTTTTTGTATTGCTTGGCTTTATGGTATTGGTAAATATTCATGGTGCAAAACAGGGTGTAACCATGGTAAAAATAATTACCATCATTAAACTGGTACCACTTTTTGGTATAATCATTTTTGGCATCGGCAAGATCGATACGGCCAACCTTCAATGGGATCATCTGCCCACTATCAACATATTTGGTAATACGGTACTCATTTTGTTTTTTGCCTTTGCAGGGTTTGAATCAGCATTGAGTACAAGTGGCGAAATTAAAAATCCCAAACGCACGGTACCCCTCGGTATTTTAGTGGGAGGTATATTGGTACTAATTATTTATTTGCTGTTGCAGACGGTAACACAGGGAATTCTGGGATCACAAATGGCAGACTTTAAAGACGCCCCTCTGGCCGCGGTAGCAGAAAAACTAGTAGGTTCTGTTGGAGGTACATTACTGTTGATGGCTGCAGCCATTTCCTGTTTTGGTACAGTAAGTGCTGATACACTTAACGCCCCCCGTGTATTATTTGCCGGTGCAAAAAATGGAGTCTTCCCTAAGTTCCTGGCTAAGGTACATCCAAAATTCGCCACTCCATACCGGGCAATCATTGCTTTTGCTGTATTGATATTTATCATCTCTGTATCCGGTGGTTTTAAACAATTAGCCATACTGGCCAGTGCTGCCATACTGCTTGTTTACCTCGCTGTTATTTTAGCAACTATCAAAATAAGAAAGCAGAAACAGGATGCAGCTGAAAAAACATTCCGGGCTCCGGGTGGTTGGATTACCCCTATTATTGGCATTGTTGCTATTCTATGGTTACTCAGTAGTTTGAGCAAATGGGAAATCTTGTCAACAATTATTTTTATTGCAGCCATATGTATTATCTATTTTGTGATGCAGAAATTAAAAAAGGAGAAAGTAGATAAAGAGATCGAAAAAGAGATAGTATAAAATTAAAATTTAGTATAAACTGCCATGATACAAATAAGAATATCTCGCTTTGCAATTTGCTGCCTTTATATCCTGGTTACATTATCATCCGTTGCACAGTCTATCCTTCCCCCCATTATGGAATGGCATGGAAAAAGTGAAACTTTAATTGCAAAAGCGGATCACCCATGGATTACTCCCGCAGAAAAATCAGGCTTTGTAACCACGCCTGATTATAATCAAACCATGATTTGGTTTCAAAAACTATCTGCTGCCTCACTATTGCTAAAAATGGTTTCTATTGGGAAAAGTGTAGAAGGCCGCGATATATTTATGATCATTGCTTCCACCGAAAAAAATATAACTGCCGCTGCATTAAAAACATCCGGCAAGCCGCTTTTCCTTGCACAGGCAGGTATTCACTCCGGCGAAATAGATGGCAAGGATGCCGCCATGATGTTACTGCGTGATATAGCTTTCGGAAATAAAAAATCCTTACTGGATAAAGTAAACTTCCTGTTCATTCCAATATTAAGTGTGGATGCTCATGAACGGTCTTCGCCATTTAACAGGCCGAACCAGCGTGGACCTCAGAATATGGGCTGGCGCACCAACGCACAAAATCTAAATCTGAACAGGGATTATGCAAAACTGGATACAAGGGAAGTGCGATCAGTTGTCAAAGTGATGAATGAATACGATCCCAGCTTTTACATGGATATTCATGTTACCGACGGAGCGGATTACCAGTACGATATCACTTTTGGGGGATTTGGCCTGCAGGGAAATTCACCGGGTATTGCACAATGGCTGGAGGCAACGTATAAACCCTTTGCAGATAAAGACCTGACTGCAAACGGACACATACCCGGCCAGTTATTATTTGCATTAAATGACATGGATTTTACAAAAGGGAATGTTTTAATAGCAGGCGGACCCCGGTTTTCGGACAGTTATGGCAACCTTCGTCATATGCCCACCTTACTGGTAGAAAACCATTCTTTAAAACCCTTTAAGCAAAGGGTATTGGGCACTTATATTCTGCTGGAAAGTACTTTAAAACTATTAGCATCGCAAAGCCAAATACTTAAAGAAATTACAAGAAAAGATAAAGACATCAGGTCTGCAAAAATTCCTATGGCCTGGAAAGTTCCCCAAATGCAAAACGCAGTAAACTTTGAAAAGGCTGCGGAACTGAAAACATCAAATACACCGGCTACAGTACCCGACAGTCTTAATTTATTGGGTATAGCATCAAGAATTTTAAAATCACCGGTAACCAATACGAATTATATTGAATGGCTGGGAAAACCGGAAGCGATGAAGATTGTGAATTACAGAGCCACCGAACCTACAGATTTTATCCTTCGGCCTAAAAAATATTGGGTACCCGCCTCCTGTGATGAGGTGATTGCAAGATTAAAAATGCATGGAATCAAAATGACAGCATTGGATCAGCCCCGCGTAGTAAAAGTTGAAATGTACCGGATTGAAAATGTCGTGTTCGGAAATGAAGATCATAAACCACTGCCTTTTGAAGGGCATATGCAGCTGAGTGGCACTACCCGGGCCGAAAATCGGGAACAATTATTTGCAGCAGGCTCTGTTTTTATTTCAACTGACCAGCCATTGGGGGATCTTGCCATGTATCTACTTGAACCCATTTCAAAGGATTCTTATTTCAGCTGGGGATTTTTTAATGCTATTTTTCAACGCACTGAATATATTGAAGCCTATGTGATGGAGCCCATGGCAAAAAAAATGCTGGACGATTCGCCTGAATTACAAAAGGAATTTGAAGCAAAGAAAGCAGCAGATAAAGAATTTGCCAGTAACCAGAACGCCATCCTCACCTGGTTTTACAGCAAAACAAAATATTACGATGACCGGTATTTATTATACCCGGTGGGAAGAGAATTATAATTTTAATTAAACAGGTATAATCAACCATTAGATGATATGAAAAAAGTTACTATTCTTTTCCTTGTTATGTGTTTTGCAAGCTTACTGAAGGCACAGGACGGTATGGGCTTTAAACTTTCTGTTGATCACCTGGCCCTGTCGGTAAAAGATGTTGACCGTTCTGCCGGGTTTTACAAAGAGGTTCTCATGTTACCGGAGATCACCAATCGGTCAAAAATTGAAGGCATTCGTTGGTTTTTACTGGCCGATGGAAGAGAGTTGCACCTGATTTCCGTTATTAAGGAAAAGGTTATGGTGAACAAAGCGATCCATATAGGTTTGTCATGCAATGATTTTAATAGTTTTTTAAACAGAATTACCGGTTTAAACATCCCTTATTCTGACTGGCCAGGTCAGGCAGGTATGGTAAATACTCGGGCTGATGGTATTAAACAGATATTCTTCCGGGATCCGGATGGCTACTGGATCGAGGTGAATAGTTTAAATGATGTATCAGAGGAACAAATCAAAAATGAGATCTGGCAACTGGAAGAGAACTATTGGAAATATGTAAAAACAAAAGACATCAAAGCTTATATTACTTTATGGGATGAAAAGTTTATAGGTTACCCCAGTAACAATATCATTGGCGACAAAGCACATATTACTGATTGGCTGACGGAATTATACAAGGACAATAGTGGTTTGTATAATTATGAACTGACACGCAAAGTAGAAAATGTGTTTGAAGATATTGTTATTGCCCTTTACGATGTAGCACAAACATGGACCAATGACAAGGGAGAAGTGGTTAAAAGAAGTAATATCAAAATCACTCATACCTGGAAAAAAACAGGTAAGGGCTGGCTGATCATCGGAGGTATGGGGGCCAATAAGTAGGTAATGGGTTTTCACGCCTTACAAATGAATGGCTCCCGGCGACCGAAATTATTGATATTGGAGACACTGAAAAAGAATGCGGAAGAATTGATGGCTTTCTTAAAAAGAAAGTATCATCTTGATCAATAAAATAATATTCCAATACTGGTATCATGCAACCATCATTAACTGCCAAATCAAACCGGATTGAATCTATCGACATTGTGCGTGGCTTAGCCATGATTATAATGGCTTTGGACCACGT
Organism: Chitinophagaceae bacterium; assembly: GCA_051306075.1. Classification (GTDB taxonomy): domain Bacteria; phylum Bacteroidota; class Bacteroidia; order Chitinophagales; family Chitinophagaceae; genus Terrimonas_B. The sequence continues at coordinate 16,825 of JBPPMM010000719.1, read as the reverse complement.
CAGGGATTATTTTCATTTTTCCGCCAATACAGATGATCCGTTGAATTTTGCTACCACCACTCCCTTTTTATTTTTCACCCGGTGGATAACCCATTTCTGTGCACCCATATTTGTTTTTCTTTCGGGCACTTCTATTTACCTGCAAAGTCTTCGTAAAACAAAAAAGGAACTAAGCACTTTTTTAATAACCCGGGGACTATGGTTAATATTTATTGAATTCGCGGTTATTTCCCTGGCCTGGACATTTAACCCGCAGTACAATTTTATACCACTGCAGGTTATTTGGGCTATTGGCATTTGTATGATACTACTTGGCTTACTGATATGGCTTCCGTATAAAATAATATTACTGCTGGGCCTTATGATTGTATGGGGTCATAACTGGCTCGACAGGTATGATACTGAAGCATGGGCTAGCGGCTTTTGGTGGGATCTCGTTCACCACGCATATTTTACTCCTTATTCTTTTGCACCCGGCCATAATGTAATCATTGTTTACCCGTTCTTGCCATGGTTGGGTGTAATGATGCTGGGCTTCTGTACCGGTATTTTTTTTAAATCAAATTATTCTCCCGAACAAAGGAGAAAGATATTTATTTCCATAGGTTCATTACTCATTGTCATCTTTATTGCTTTGCGGAGTATGAATATCTATGGAGATCCTTATCCATGGATGGTACAGAAAAATGGATTCTTTACTTTTCTGTCATTTATAAATGTTCATAAATATCCTCCATCGCTCCTGTTTTTATGCATCACCATTGGCCCTGCTTTTTTTCTCCTGGCTTTCTTTGAGAAAATCAAAAATGCCTTCACCGGTATAATAAGAATTTACGGCAGGGCGGCTTTTTTCTATTATATCCTTCACCTGTACCTGATCCACCTGCTGGATATGATATTCTTTTTTATTCGGGGTTATAACCTTGAGGAGGCAACGAACACGGGGCAGTTCCCATTTTATTTTGTGGTACCTGGCGAAGGTTTTGGATTGGCGGGAGTTTATGTTGTGTGGGCTTTTGTAGTCGTTACATTATTTCCGTTGTGCAAACGGTACAATACTTATAAAACTCATCATAAAGAAAAGCGGTGGCTGAGTTATTTGTAGAATGGAGTTCCTTGGTAAGGATTTATTTATTGAATTTTAGAAAAACAGGATTTTATTTTTTCGCAATAAACATTTTTTATGTCAACCGCTATTGCCTTGGACAATGCTCTCGTCAAAAAAAGAATTTATTCCATCGATCTGTTACGTGGCCTGGCCATGATTATTATGGCGCTGGATCACGTTCGGGATTATTTTCATGCCGGTGCATTTTTGTATGACCCGCTTGACCTGGATAAAACAAGTGTCATCTTGTTTTTTACCCGTTGGATCACTCATTTTTGCGCCCCGGTATTTGTGTTCCTGGCTGGTACCTCCGCTTTTCTTTCCGGGCAAAGAAAAACGAAAAAAGAATTATCTCTCTTTTTATTAAAGCGGGGTCTATGGTTAGTATTCATTGAATTAATCGTAACCAATTTTGGGTGGAATTTTGCCATTGGCTTTCCCACTATTTTATTTATTGTAATATGGGCTTTAGGAATCAGTATGATCGTTCTCGCTGCATTAATACATCTTCCCAAAACGTTAATACTTGTTATCGGAATTATTTTAGTAGCGGGGCATAACCTGCTGGATGGAATTCATGTAACTGGAAATAATCTGCAGGCATTTGGCTGGTCCATCCTGCATGAACCCAATTTTTTCAGCTGGCAGGGTAGAAGCGTATTTGTTGGTTATCCGGCTATGCCATGGATAGGAGTAATGGCCCTGGGTTATTGCCTGGGCCAATTATATACTTCGGGTTTCGATGCGACCAGAAGAAAAAAAATATTGATGATCCTCGGTCTATCTGCCATCGGATTGTTTTTTTTATTACGGCTCACTAATTGGTATGGTGACTCATCCCACTGGAGTCGGCAGCATTCATTCTTATTTACTTTCCTTTCTATTCTCAAAACGTCAAAGTATCCACCCTCCTTACTATATCTGTTAATGACGCTGGGACCAGCTGTTTTATTTCTTGCTTTTACGGAAAAAACAAATAATGCTTTTGCTAAGGTTGTGTCTGTATACGGCCGGGTGCCTATGTTTTATTATTTAATACATATTTATCTTATTCACCTGCTGGCCATGATTTTTTCTGAATGGTTCACCAGCATCGACTGGCGAAACTGGATATTGCATCAACCTTTGTGGTTTAATGATTCATTGCAAGGTTCCGGTTATTCGCTGGGAATTGTTTACCTGGTCTGGCTTTCTGTAGTTATTGCCTTATATCCCTTATGTAAAAAGTATGACAGGTATAAACAACACCATAAGGAAAAATGGTGGCTTAGTTATTTGTAAAAGCACAATAAGTTATCCGGATCAATAAGTTTATAAAGAGTAACAATCAAGCCATCTATGCAGCAAACCTTAACAAGGACAAAACGTATTGAATCAATTGATCTGCTTCGTGGGATGGTTATGGTAATCATGGCATTGGACCATGTAAGGGATTATTTTCATGCGGGTAATTTTTTATACAATCCTGATGATATGGCGAACACTAATGCTCCCGTATTTTTTACAAGATGGATTACCCATTTTTGTGCACCGGTCTTCGTTTTCCTGGCAGGGACCTCAGCCTTTTTGATTGGGGAAAGAAGATTAAAAAGAGAGCTTTCTTTATTTTTATTAAAACGCGGATTGTGGCTGATGCTGCTGGAACTCACGGTTATTAGTTTTGCCTGGAATTTCGATCCCAACTTTTTTTTCTTTCGCCTGCAGGTTATCTGGGTGTTGGGCCTGGGAATGGTAATCATGAGTATACTTATTTATCTGCCACTAAAAATAATTTTAGTAACCGGGTTGCTCATTTTGTTTGGGCATAATTTGTTAGACAATATTCATGCAACAGGAAATAGCTGGCGGGATATTTTGTGGGGGGAATTACATGAGCGGAAACGCTTCATCATTGGCGGACATCTTATCTCCACAGGTTATCCAATCATTCCCTGGCTGGGCATTATGATGCTGGGCTATAGTTTTGGTGCTCTGTATAAAAAAGGAATGAATCCGGCGTTGCGGAAAAAAGTACTTCTGGTTATCGGATTTACTGCCATAGCACTCTTTTTGCTGATACGGGGAATAAATAATTACGGGGACATGAAGCCATGGGAAGTACAGCATTCTTTTATTCTTTCGGTCTGTTCATTTTTAAATGTCACAAAATATCCGCCATCATTGCTCTACACATTGATGACACTGGGACCAGCCTTGCTCCTTTTACTGCTTTTTGAAAAACCCCTGAACCGCCTGGAGAATATGCTGCTGAGAATTGGACGGGTGCCGTTGTTTTTTTACATCATTCATCTTTTTTTTATTCACCTGCTGGCTATCGGAGCTGTGGTTTTAAGTGGCAGACCATGGACGGATATGATTTTTGTAACTAACATGAACCCCAAAGATAGCCCCTGGCTAGCCGGTTATGGCTTTTCATTGGGGGCAACTTATTTGGTTTGGATAATAGTGGTACTATTGCTTTACCCTTTATGCAAGTGGTATGATCAATATAAAACCCGTCATAAAGAAAAATGGTGGTTGAGTTATTTGTAATACAAAAAGAACAAAAATGGAAACCTTAAACAAACTTCTTGCTATTGATATTAATTATATTATCATCGGGCTCATTATCGTTTTTTATACGATGGAACAATTGTTAACCACCCAGTTCAAATTCAATAAGCTGCCCCAACATCTTTTTCACAATATATTGTTCCAGGTGGTATTTTATTTGGGCAACCTTTTATTTGCATTCGTAACTGTTTTCACTATTGAGTGGCTGAACAAAAATGAGGTCGGACTTTTGTTTCTGATTCAGATCCCCTTATGGTCAAAATTGGTATTAGGTGTTGTGTTGTTTGATTTTGTTAATTATTGGTTTCACCGCACCGCACACCGCGTTCCCATATTATGGCGTTTTCACAGGGTGCATCACAGCGATACAATAATGGATGCTTCCACCAACCTGCGTTCACATCCTGTAGAATTGGTCGTTTATTTTGGTATATCCAATATAATTGCTTCCACTTTATTTGGATTGGATCTTATAGCATTGGGCGTTTTCTTTCTTATTATCATACCCTATGTTTTCCTGGAACATTCCAACATAAAATTTCCGGTATGGCTGGATAAAACAATCGGACTTGTTTTTACCACGCCCAACATACATAAGGTTCACCACGACCAGGATCAGCATTATACTGATTCAAATTATGCGGATATTTTTATAATCTGGGATAGAATATTCGGGACTTTTAAATACAAGCCGGTTGAAACTATTAAATTCGGTTTGAAAGAGTTTGAAGAAGATCAAAAACAAAGTTTCTGGTATCTAATAAGAAGCCCTTTTATAAAGATTAAAAGGATTGAATCAGGAGAACTGGAAAAAATGGAGATGCATTCAAAATAATTGACGGCAGGTATTCGGTTAAATTATTAAGATGAAAACAAAAGCAACATACATTTTTATAGCATTGCAGTGGGTCGTTTCCGTTTTGCAGGCTCAACCTGGAAAGCAGGTAAAGCAAATGGCTTATGCAGATTCCCTGCGCCTGGTAGAAATATTTAAAGACCTGCACCAAAATCCTGAATTGGGTTTTATGGAAGTACGCACCTCAGGTATTGTTACCAAAGAACTCAAATCGCTGGGTTATGAAGTGATAACCGGCATTGCTAAAACAGGCATTGCGGGAGTATTAAAAAATGGGGACGGACCTGTGGTGATGTACCGTGCCGATATGGATTGCAATTCGGTTAAAGAAATTACGGGGCTCCCGTATGCCAGCACCAAAACCATGAAGAAGGAAGATGGTACCGAAGTGCCGGTGATGCACGCCTGCGGGCATGATGCGCATATAACCTGGATGTTAGGAATCGCAAAAATCATGGCAGATGAAAAAAAGAATTGGAAGGGAACACTTGTATTTATAGCCCAGCCGGCTGAGGAACCCATGCTGGGTGCAGAAGCTATGGTGGCCGATAAAATGTACGAAAGAGGGGTTCCCGTCCCTGATTATTTATTTGGCCTGCACACCTGGCCCATTCCTGTTGGCACAATTTATAATGGTGTTGGAGAACGTATGGCAGGCAGCGACCAATTGGACGTTACCTTTTATGGTATAGGCGGCCATGGCTCATCACCGCAGTTGACAAAAGATCCCATAGTGATGGCAAGCATGGCGGTGATGCAATATCAAACCATCATAAGCAGGAGTATTGCCGCGCAGGACGCCGCCGTTCTGACGGTAGGTGCATTCCAGGCAGGCATTGAAAATAATGTTATACCTCCATCGGCCCTGCTAAAATTAAACCTGCGCTGGTTCAATGAAAAAGACAGAAATACATTACTGGATGGAATTAAAAGTATCAATGAAGGTATTGCCGTGGCCAATGGGCTTCCGAAAGAAATGTATCCAACAATTAAAATGAAAAGCATGGTTTACCCGCTGGTGAATAATACCACGCTGGTTAATAAAATAAACCGATCCCTTTCCAGCATCCTTGAACCGGGAAAAATATTTACCAATACACCTGCCGTCATGGGATCAGAAGATTTTCATCACCTGGTGATACACAACAAAAAAACGGTTTATGATTTTATACTGGTAGGAACCGCCAGTGCAGACCTGGTGGCTAAAGCTGCACTGGAAGGGAAAATTTATCCATTTTCTAATCACAGTGGTAACTACCAGGTTGACCTGGCCGCCATTCCATTGGGAACGCTTATTGGAACAACGGCCTTATTGGAATTATTTAGAAAGTGACATGGGAATTAAAAAGGAAATATTAAATCAAAAAAAATACATGAATAAGATCATTTTTTTGTTACTCATAGTAATAGCCGGGGGAGCTGGAGCACAAAATCAGAAAAACAGAACAAGCATAAGTATAGCGGCCGGTAAGATAGAGCAAAAGGTCATTGATTGGCGGCATGATATTCATGAACATCCTGAATTGGGTAACAGGGAAGTTCGCACATCAGAATTAATTGCAACTCATTTAAAGTCGCTGGGGCTGGAAGTAAAAACAGGGATTGCGGTAACAGGTGTAGTAGGAATATTAAAAGGAGATAAGCCGGGTCCCGTTGTGGCCTTGCGGGCTGATATGGATGCATTGCCAGTAGAGGAAAAAACATCACTGCCTTTTGCCTCCAAAGTAAAAGCCAGTTATAATGGAAGGGAAACCGGGGTTATGCATGCCTGCGGCCATGATTCACATGTAGCCATTCTAATGGGAGTAGCTGAAATATTAACGGGTATGAAAAAGGAGTTGAGGGGAACAGTAAAATTTATTTTTCAGCCGGCAGAGGAAGGTGCACCTGTTGGTGAAGAAGGCGGAGCGGAACTGATGGTAAAAGAAGGAGTACTGGACAATCCGAAGGTCGATGTAATATTTGGTCTGCATATAAACGCACAGGTGGAGGTTGGTAAAATAACGTACCGCCCGGGGGGAATGCTGGCGGCAGTAGGAGATATGAAAATTACTGTGCAGGGTAAACCTTCTCATGGAGCAGAACCCTGGTTATCTGTAGACCCCATTGTTGTGTCCGCACAAATCATCAACAGTCTTCAAACAATTGTCAGCCGCAATGTAAATATTACTGAAAACCCCGCAGTGGTAACCATTGGTGCTATTCACGGCGGCACACGATCTAATATTATTTCGGAGCAAGTAGAAATGTTGGGTACGGTGCGTACCCTGAGTGATAGCGATGAGAAATTGGTATATGATCGTATCCGCCGGGTAGTTGAAAAAACGGCAGAAGCTGCAGGAGCCACAGCTTTGCTGGAATTACCCTATTCCAGTCATTATCCTGTTACATTTAATGATATAGCTCTTACGGCTGCTATGTTGCCTTCTTTACAAAAAACAGCAGGATCAGATAATGTATTACTGGTACCTGCAGAAACAGGAGCTGAAGATTTTTCATTTTTTGCTAATAAAATACCGGGGCTATTTTTCTTTATTGGGGGCCTGCCGAAAGGTAAGGATCCATTGGTTTCAGCACCACATCATACGCCGGGATTTTTTATTGACGACAGTGGATTTATAACTGGCCTGAATGCCCTGGCAAACCTGGTGCTGGATTATATGGAGATGAAAAAGAAATAATGGTTAGCAAGGTATTTTAATTGTGCCGGTCAATTTATAAAAGGTAAATTATAAATGTGAGTTTAACTTTTTAAATTCTGATCTTGGCGCCATACTCTGGGCAAAACCTCTTACTCAAACTTTAAGATCCGGGCGGTATTAACCAGTATTTATTAGTCCCCAAATAAGAATTGAATAACTTGTAATGTAGAATGATCAACTTAAGATAATGGCTCAGTCCCGCCATCTCGCTGCCATCATGTTCACCGATATTGTCGGGTTCACTGCTTTGGTGGGCGTTGATGAACAACAATCATTTTCCAATGCATTAAATGTTGAATGTTTGTAGCGGCGGCCCTTTCGTAACTTGTAACGAAAGAGCAAATAAAATTAATTTAATAATACCTTTATAACATGCCTGATAAACCAATACCCATATTTAACAAACGGATTTTTTGGGATGTTGTATTTGAGAATATCAATTACGATACTAAAGCCAATTTCGTAATCGAACGGGTTTTTGAACGTGGTGATGTGGACGATATCCGCAATTGCCGCCGCTATTATGGTGATGAAAAAGTAACGGAAGCATTGTTGAATGCTAAATTTTTACCTGAGTACACAATGTACCTGGCAAGCGCTGTAATAAACAAACCGTTAAATGAATTCAGATGCTTCACTTTGAAACAGTCGAACCCCGCGCTTTTTCCATATTAAAACAGTTAATGGAAATTCCTGAACTAAAGGATTTCTCATTAGTTGGCGGCACAGCATTGTCACTTTGCTATGGGCACCGGAAGTCAGTTGATTTGGATTTATTTTCAAATAAACCATTTGATAATACAAATATTATTGCTGCACTGGAAAAAAAATTCGAATCATCATTTGTAAGCAGGTCAACAAATCCACGTTTCGGTATTTTTGGTTTTGTTGATGATGTGAAAATTGACATTATCCGTCATCAGCATCGTTAATCAGGCCTGAACTCGAGATATATGACATAAGAATGTTTTCACCAGAAGATATTATCGCCATGAAAGTGCAGGCTATATTAGGTAGGGGAAGAAAAAAAGATTTTTGGGATGTTGCAGAGCTGTTAAATCATTTTTCAATACAGGATTTTATAATACTGCATAAAGAGAAATATGTTACACAAAATTTAATGATGACAGTGCCGCAGGCAATTACATATTTTGCCGATGCTGAGGAAAGTGAAGAACCGATAAGTTTGAAAAAGCAAACATGGAAGGTGTGAAAGAATTCATTAGCTCAAAAGTCAGTGAGTATTTAAAGTAGAAATCATCAATTAATAAACAATGTCCCAGTCCCGCCAGCTCGCTGCTATAATGTTTACTGACATTGTTGGGTACACGGCTTTAATGGGCAGTAATGAACAGAATGCATTTGAGTTGCTTAAAAAAAATCTGGAAATACAAAAACCCATCATTGAAGAATTCCATGGAAAGTTTATTAAAGAATTAGGTGATGGCGTGTTGGCCAGTTTCTCCACCGTTTCCGATGCATTATTTGCCGCTATGAAAATTCAACAGGCCTGCAAAGCATCAAATGAGTTATCTCTGCGGATTGGCATTCACGAGGGAGAAATTATTTTTGAGAATAATGATATTTACGGCGATGCTGTAAATATTGCTTCACGTATTCAAACCCTGGCTATTCCCGGCGCCATTCTTTTCTCCAAAAAAGTAACAGATGAAATAAAGAACAAACCTGAATTTCATACGATTTCACTGGGCACATTTGAATTCAAAAATGTAAATGAGTCTATTGAAGTATTTGCACTTGCCAATGACGGCTTTCCCGTTCCCAAAAGAAGTATGATGGAAGGGAAACTGAAGAAGAATAATAGTCAGAAAAAAAATGTGTTTTGGATTATTCTTCCAATTTTGATTGTTGTTGCAGCTATATTTATTTTTAAGAATAATGTTTGGCAAAACGATAAGAGTGAAATTTTAGATAAATCTATTGCTGTACTTCCTTTTGTTGACATGAGCCCCGAAAAGGATCAGGAATACCTTGGAGATGGATTAGCCGAAGAAATTATTACGACCTTATCGGGTATTAAAAACCTGAAGGTAATTGGTAGAACTTCCTCATTTCAATTTAAAGGACAAAAAATGGACCTGCGGGAATTAGGTAAGAAATTGAATGTGGGTACCATCCTGGAAGGAAGTGTACAAAAATTTGGTAATAAACTTCGTATTACAGCTCAGTTGATCAGGGTGAAAGATCATACGCATTTGTGGTCACAAAAATATGACCGGGAAATGGCAGATATTTTTAAGATACAGGATGAAATTGCAGCACATATTACCAACCTTTTGAAAATAACTTTATCCGAATCGGAAAGTCATCAATTGAATAAAACTGCAACTTCGCCTGAAACGTATACCTTATACCTGAAAGGTCTTTATGCCTACCGGGAACTTAAATATGAGCAAAGCATTGACTTTAATACGCAAGCCACCAAACTTGATCCTGCATACGCAATACCATATGCATATATAGCCCTTGCCAAAACCTGGATTATTAATCAAAATCTCGATTTCAAAAACGCTGAGGCTTTCCGGGAAGCAGAAAGTTTTGCATTACAGTCAATAAAACTTTCTCCCGGATTGGCGGAGGGATATTCTGCCCTTGCTTTGCTGGCATGGTCTATAGAGCTTAATTTTTCAAAAGCAAGAGATAATTTTGAAAAATCGGTAGAACTTAATCCCGGTTCATCATTAATAAAAAACAGGTATGCATATTTTCTTACCTGGATGGGTGATTTTGAAAAGGCTACAAAATTTGGTATGGATGCACTGGAACTGGACCCGGTTGATTATAATAGTTATATTATTCTGGCTATGGTAAATCAATATACCGGGCAATTAAAAAAAGCTAAGGAATATATTCTTGAAGCGGTCAGGCTTTTTCCCGATAATAACCAGTTTCAGAACATGCGGCTATATAATGAGTTCCTGGAAGGCAATTATGCTTTTGTAATTCGTGAATGCAATTCCATTTTGGAAAAAAATCAACTAATAAATGAAGCCGGTATGGCACAGCTTGGTATTGCGTATTATAAAACAAACCGGATGCAAAAAAGCGATTCTGTTTTAAGACAACTGCAAACGCTTCCGATTGAAAAGAATAAAAATGGTAATTATTATACAGCGGTCATTTATGCAGCACGCAACCAACCGGATTCCTGTTTTGCATGGCTTAAAAAATCCATTGACAAACCAGAACCAGCTTTTAAGCTTTTGAAAATTGATCCTGCTTTCAGCCTGTTAAGAAATAATCCCGCCTATCAAAAACTATATAATCAATATGGTTTTAATAAGTATTAATAAAATGTTCTTATGGTTATTTTGGAATCCCAATATTCCCATACCCCAAATCAGAATTCAAATGAATTATTTGAGGAAGGGTGAAAAAATTACCTGAACTGTTAACATTTCTCCTTCTTATGTTCGTGTTTTCTTACCTTTCAATGTAATCATTTGCGTATGCCTTCATCCCGCCAGCTCGCTGCTATCATGTTTGCCGATATATCGGGTTATACTTCCCTGATGCAGGAGGATGAATCGCTGGCCCTGATGCTTCGTCATAAATTCAAAAAAAAATTGGAGGAGCTGATCAATATACACCAGGGAAGAATAATAGAGTTTATGGGAGATGGGGCTATGTGTAGTTTTGGCAGCACTATTGAAGCGGTAAAAGCGGCTTTGGCTCTTCAACTGGATATGCTTACAGATCCTGTCGTGCCGCTTCGCATAGGTCTTCACAGCGGTGATGTTCTTTTTGAAGAAGATGCTATTTATGGAGATAGTGTAAATATTGCATCCCGGCTGGAATCCTTTGCCCTGCCCGGTAGCATTTTTATTTCAGGAAAAGCGTTTGATGATATCAAGAATCAAAAAGATATTCAAACCGTTTCGCTTGGCATGTATGAGTTTAAAAATGTGAAGGAGCAGGTGGAGATATTTGCCATCAGTAATCCGGGTATAAAGATTCCGGGGAAAGATATCCTGGAAGGAAAAGGGCAGAAAGTTATGGCAAATAGGAACAATGAAAAATCAATCGCGGTTTTGCCTTTTGTCAATATGAGCAATGATCCGGAGCAGGAATATTTCAGCGATGGTATGGCGGAGGAAATCATCAACTCACTTGTACACATAAAAGACCTGAACATTGCAGGACGAACTTCTTCCGCCCGTTTTAAAGGAAAGAATATTGATTTAAGGGACGTAGGAGAAAAATTAGGAGTGGGAACTGTATTGGAAGGAAGTATCCGCAAACAAGGTAGTCGTATCCGTATTACTGCGCAATTGATTAGTGTGGAAGATGGTTTTCATATCTGGAGTGAACGATACGACCGCGACATGGACGACATTTTTGCCATACAGGACGAGATTGCTTTAGCTATTACTGAACAATTGAAGATAACGCTGTTAGAAAAAGACCGGGAGAAGATCACAAAAACCGCAACATACAATTCAGAAGCTTATGAGTTAAATTTAAAAGGCCGGTTTCATTTAAGCAGGCGGGGCAGCTCTATCCTTACAGCACTGCAATTTTTTAAACAGGCTATTGCTCTTGATCCCGGTTATGCCTTAGCTTATGCAGGCCATTGCGATGCATTAATAATTGGCGCGGCTTATGGTTTTTTTTCGGGAAAAGAAGTAATAAAGGAGGCAAAACAATCGGCAGAGACGGCTATCAAACTTGATGATACACTGGGTGAAGCTTACTTTTCGTTAGGATATTATTATATCTGTTTAGAGCGGAAATGGAAGGAGTCGAAGAAAAACTTTCTTAAGGCGATTGAGCTAAATCCGGAATATGTACAGGCACGATCTATTTATGCCATGCTTTGCTTAGGCTGGGTGGAAGGGAAGTTTGATGAGGCGGAAGAACAGGCACGAATAGCCATCAAAAGGGAACCATTAAGTGCTATTGATCATGCTGATTTTGCGTGGACACTGTTAATGGCCCGTAAATTTGATGAGGCGCTAGCTATAGCTAAAACAGGTATTGAATTAGATAACAACTCGTTTCTTTCGCATCGCATTGCTGGTCTTTGTTATATCGTATTGCAACGGTACAATGAGGCCATTGCTGAGTTCCTGTATTTAATAAACCTCTCAAACCGGCATCAGCAGGCCATCACTGGCTTGATCTGGGCTTACTGCAGTAATGGAAATATTGATGAAGCCAGAAAGCTTAAAGAGGAATTAGAAATAAGATCAGCTATGGAACACATAGGCCACATTGATTTCGGAATATCTGCCGCTTACCTCGGTGATCTGGATATATCGTTTGACGCTTTTGAAAAAGCTTATAATGATCTTGACCCCCATATACTCACCATTAAATGTGCACCATATATTCCGGCTATACTAAGAAATGATCCACGGTTTCAAAATTTATTAGAAAGGATTGGTTTTCCGGTGTAGTTTATTGCCTGACAACATCTCCTTTCATAGAATTAAGAATAGCTATCACTTCATTTTGTTCCGCTTCTCCAATTCCATTCTCTTCTAAAGCCAGCAATACATCATCGTTTCCACTTTCAAAATCTGCATGGGATATTTTCAAATCAGCATGGGAACTCCGCATATCCCTGCCGGTGTATTGATGTGGCCCCCCTATCCCCATAGAGAAGAATTCAAATACCAATTGCTTGAGCTTGCCCATATCAATATTCCTGAAATAGTGCCCTATAAGTGGATTGTTGAAATTTTTATCCAATATATCGTTTACTATTTTACGTAGACCTGGTTCTCCTCCTAACCTTTCATAAAGCGAAAGTTCAGGGCTGGTTGTAGTTGATTCACTCATGAAGGTTTGATATTTTGATTAAGACGGAATAAATTAGTGGGATCGTATTTATTTTTTAACGCAACCAATTTTTCATAGTTAGCACCATAAGCCGATTTTACAAGAGCCTCACCTTCTTCCCCAAGACCTGCGAAGTTAACATACATCCCGCCTGTTGAATAAGGTTCCATTTCTTTAAGGAAATTACGGGAATAGGCGACAACTTTTTGGGTGTCCTTTGGATTGTTCCAGATGGCATCTACACTAAAAAGAAATGGGGCATCCCGGCCAGTGAAGGCTGTTTTATCTTCCCCGATACGGCTCATAGCGCCACCATAATGCCAGATTGCAATCAAGACCATTGGTGCGGGAGGATTACTTGCAAGGGGTAGCATCGTATCAATCGTTTCTGAATTGAGATTGTTTAAATAAAGCGACTTAAAATAGTAAAGCTGTACTTTCTTTGGAAAAAAAGGATCAAATGCCGATTGCACTGCTGTCCATGGGATAGGTCCACTAAGATCCAACAAAGGTGTAGCCAATTCCCGAAGCGGCCTGGTAATACGTTCCCCATCCTCAACCGGGCCAATATAAACTGCAGCAAAAACAATCACTCTTTTGCCATGAGTTTCTACAGGGAATTGAGGTGCTGGAGGTACTGTCCAGAACATAGCTGAAGAAGACAACTCTTCAGGGGCTGATTTCATAAATTCCTGCCAGGCTGGTAGCAGGGTTTTAGCCATTTCAACCGGATACCATGGAGCACATAAGGTTACCATCGGCCCAACGGGGTGTAGACGATATTCGAAGGAGGTCACCACTCCAAAATTTCCGCCACCACCGCGGACACCCCAAAACAAGTCGGTGTTTTCGCTCTCGCTGGCAGTATAAAACTGCCCGTCAGCTGTTACAATATCTACCGACAATAAATGGTAAATACTTAAGCCATACTTCCTGCGAAGCCACCCTAGTCCACCACCAAGCGTTAACCCTGCTATACCAGTGGTGGAAACTACACCGCCGGGCGCCGCTAATCCAAAAACCTGTGTCTCCCTGTCCAGATCGCCCCAGGTAGCACCACCCTGGGCATGAACAGTGCGTGCCTTTGAATCCACCCGGATCCCCTTCATCAGGGACAGGTCAATCATAATTCCGCCATCACAGGAAGCGCTGCCCCCCACATTATGCCCACCGCCACGTACTGCTACTAACAGATTTTGATTGCGGGAGAAATTGACAGCGTCAATAACATCGGCAACCCCGGTGCATCGGGCTATTAGTGCCGGACGCTTGTCATGCATGCCGTTCCAGATGATACGGGCTTCATCATAGCCCTTATCATTAGCTGTAAGTAAGTCGCCACGAAAACCGGATTTAAACTCCTCCACTGTGGCTCCTGCAAGTACGGTTGATCCTCCCGTTTTTGAGGTAACTTTTAAATCTTCCATACTATTTTATTTTGTTTAATTTATCTAAACTCAGCAACTCTTTATTTAATAAATCCTTTGTTGTAAGATTTTGACACCGTACTCAAATAGCTATTCTCAGTTTTCAAATTTCTGATTGGGTGTACGGAAGTGAGAGTTAACGCAAATAAAGTTAGCGACAATTTTAAATCACCTTACAGATTTCTTTAAATAATTCCTGTCGGGTAACAGTATTGCTGCCACCCATTTTCTTTGACTAAGTAGTACCGCAGAAATTGTAGTATTTGGTTATGATTCTAATTTAAAATAAAAGTTGGCTGGATGAATTCTCTCAATTAGCATCTTCATTTAGTCATACTTCTTAATGATCTGAGATTTCTATCGCTTATAGAATGAAGGAACTTTCCTTAGTAGATTTTTATTCGATACTTTTAGTATGAATAAAATTATATGACCCAAACCCGCCAACTTGCCGCCATAATGTTTACCGACATCGCCGGGTACACGGCTATGATGGAAGAAGATGAAATGGCAGCAATGAATTGCAGACAAAAACTAAAACAAAAATTGGAAGAAGTAGTAGCGGAGCACCAGGGAAGGATAATTGAATTTCGTGGTGATGGGGGTATGTGCAGTTTTACAAGCACTATTCAGTGTGTAAAAGCTGGTCTTACTTTACAATTAGATATGCAAACAAGCCCTGTTGTGCCGCTGCGTATTGGTATGCATACAGGAGATGTAATTTTTGAAGGCAATAATATTTATGGTGACGGTGTGAATATTGCATCGCGGATGGAATCTTTTGCCATACCCGGCAGCATTTTTATTTCTGCCAAAGTTTATGATGATATAAAAAATCAGAAAGACATTCAAACTATTTCGCTTGGGAAATACGCACTGAAGAATGTAAAAGAGCAGGTAGAGATTTTTGCTGTCAGCAATCCGGGAATAATTGTTCCTGGAAACAATAACGTGGAAGGAAAAGGTGAAAAGGCTTCCGAAAAAAAAATTACTGATAAGTCAATTGCTGTTTTGCCTTTCGTCAATATGAGTAATGACCCTGAGCAGGAATATTTCAGTGATGGAATAGCCGAAGAAATCATCAATTCCCTGGTACACTTGAAAGATTTGAAAGTTGCCGGCCGCACTTCTTCCTTTCAATTTAAAGGAAAAAATATTGACCTGCGTGAACTGGGTAAAAAACTTGGTGTCAATACTGTGTTGGAAGGCAGTATTCGGAAGCAGGGCAATCGCCTTCGCATAACAGCTCAGTTGATCAATGTAGAGGATGGATTTCATTTCTGGTCTGAAAAATACGACCGTGAAATGGATGATATTTTTGCCATTCAGGATGAAATCGCCTTATCCATTACGGAGCATCTAAAAATAACATTGTTTGAGAAAGACCGTGAATTGATAACCAAAACCCACACACAAAATGCTGAGGCGTACCAATTGTATTTAAAAGGAAGGTTTCATGTTAACCGGCGTGGTAGTTCTATTCTAATTGGCTTACAATTTTTTAAACAAGCTATAGAAGTTGATCCTGATTATGCCCTGGCTTATGCAGGCTATGCTGATGCAAACCTTTTTTCAGTAGGGTACAATTTTAAACCAGGCATAGAAGTTTTGAAGCAGGCAAAGCAAGCTGCGGAAACTGCAGTAAAACTTGATAGTTCTCTTTGTGAATCTTATTGTTCGTTGGCAACTTATTATGTAATGGAATGGAATTGGGTGGAAGCAAAGAAAAATTACCTTAAAGCAATTGAGCTTAATGCAAAGAATGCGCAAGCTCATTCTTTTTTTGGCATGTTGTATCTTGCATTTATAGAAGGGGATTTTAAAGAAGCGGAAAAGCATGGACAAATAGCCATCAAGCTGGAACCTTTAAGCGCAATTGATCATGCCGATTTAGCCTGGACCCTTCTTACAGCAAATCGGTTTGAAGAAGCGCTGACATTTGCCAAAACCGGTATTGAACTGGATGCTAATTCCTTTCTCTCACACCGCATAGCAGGCTTATGCTATATCGCCTTAAAACGTTATGAAGAAGCCATTGATACTTTTAAGTATTTATTGAAAATTTCAAACAGGCATCAGCTTGCCGTCAATGGCCTTATCTGGGCTTATTGCAGCAATGAAAACTTTGAAGAAGCAAAGGCGCTTATGCATGAATTAAAAGAAAGGTCTGCAAAAGAATATATAGCAGGCACTTATTTTGGATTATCTGCCGCCTGGTTAGGGGATGCAGATGCCGCTTTCGATTACCTGGAAAAAGCTTATGAGGGAAAAGACATTATTTATGACATTAAATATGCACCTTATGTTCCTGCTTTGCTCAGAAATGACCCACGCTTTCAAAAATTATTGGATCGGATTGGTTTTCCAAAATAAC
>JBPPMM010000684.1:0-11361 GCA_051306075.1 Chitinophagaceae bacterium | reverse complement strand
CTTTTAATATTTAAGATGCGAATTAAAATTCCGATGCTTATTCTAAATATTTATTGCTATTCCGATCTCAACGATTTTGCAGGATTGTTCATTGCCGCTTTTATTGTCTGCGAACAAATGGTAACCAGTCCCAGCAAACCGGAAATTAAGACTCCGGCAAGAATTAACCATAATACATTTGAAATTCTGTAGGCATAATTTTCCAAAAAGAGATTACCCAACAAAAAGCTTAGCGGAATGCCAATCACAATACCAATAGCTATTAGCCACATAAAGGAACGGCTGAGTAAAAGAGTTACATCCTTTACGCCAGCCCCCATTACCTTGCGCACACTGATCTCCTTTATCCGCAACTGGGTTTGGTACATCACCATCCCCAAAATTCCCAGGCAGGCTAATACTATAGAAAGAAACGAAACATATTGCATAATTTTCAGCACGTCTGTAAAGCCGGAGACTTCATAAGCATCTGTTATTTCATCATGCATCAGGCTATGCTGCAAGGGATGAACCGGATCTATTTTTTTCCAGATGGGCGATAGAGCTGCTACTAATCTCTCCTCAGCTCCGGGTTCAAATGTAATACTCATAATCTGGAAATCGGTCGGCCGGTAACGAAATGCAAGAGGTCCTATTTCATAATTCATTGGGCGGAAATGAAAATCACTCACCACCCCCACCACCTGCAGGCCAATAGAATCACCTGCATAAATTTGTTGACCAATCGCTTCGCGGGCAGAAGAAAATCCGAATTGAAATAGGGCTTTTTCATTTATAATTGTTTCTGATTCCCTGTCTTCCGGCAAATCCGGAGAAAAATTTCGTCCGGCAATAAACTTTAATTGAAGATTAGAAATGTATTGAGCGTCGGCACGAAAATCCCGCATGACAAAAGAAGCGTCGCCGGGTTTACGTTTGTAATCATCCGAATAATCCTGGAATGTACCCAGGCTATGCGAAACAAAGCCAATTTGTTTTACTCCGGGTACTGATTGTAGTTCCATGGCAAGTTTCTTATAATCCTGCCCCCCTGTTCGTACATTCATCAGGTTTTTATCATTGAATTTATAATCAGCATTCAACATAAAATTCATCTGGAAATAGACCATCAGCACCGTAGCGATAAATACCATACTGAAAGTAAACTGAGCTACCATCAAAGCTTTGCGCAGCCATTGCCTGGTATTTACTTTTTTACCGATCATATCTTTCAAAACCAATACGGGCTTAAATCCGGACAAATATCCGGCAGGCAACAAACCGGCTAAAAAACCAACCAGAAGAGCAAACAAAATAAAATACAAATAGACGCTACTACTTTCTGTGAGTGAAATAGAAAATTCCTGTGTGAGATGCAATTGGAGAAAAGCTGTTTTTAAAAATTGAAGGAGGAAATAAGATGCAGCAAGGGAAACCAAAGCAAACACAACAGACTCACCAATAAATTGCCAGAACACATGACTGCGGCTGGCACCCATCACTTTGCGTACGCCGATTTCACGGCTTCGCTTTAATGATTTTGCAATCATCAGGTTGGTATAATTTAAACCCGCCATCAACAAAATAACAAAAGCAAGTATGGCTAAAAACAATAAAACCAATTCCGGCAAAGCCTTTCCCATATTGTTGGACAGAATGGGCCCGGGAGAAATTTTTTGTAAGGATTGGAGATAGAACTCATAACCCTTATCCCTTGTTTCCAATTTTCTTCCGCTATAATTCTTTTTAGATATGGCTTCCAGTGCAGCGTTTACTTCCCTTTTGTTTATTCCTTCTTTTAATTTTACATATACATAACTTGAATAATAATTGTTCCAGTTAGCAAGAGTGCTCATGATAGCACCTTGTTTTTCCAAGCCGGGTAATGCAGCTGAGGAAGCAATAACTTCAAAATCAAAATGGGTTTTGCCTGCAATGGGTTCGATAACGCCAGTTACCGTAAACTGGCCATAGCCCTTTAACTCTACTACTCTTCCCATGGGATCCGCATTGCCAAAAATTTTTTTTGCGGCTCCGGAAGTAAGTAGAACACCGTCTGGTTCATTTAATGCAGTGGATGGGTTGCCTTTTTCCAGCTTGAAATTAAAAACCTCTAAAAAATCAGGGTCGGCAAAAAAACCATAAACAGGAACGGTCACATTTTGATATTGCACATCACCATTCAGTTGTCTGTTGATGCGTACTACATTTTCCGTAAAGGAATATCCATCTTTTACCGCAGCACCCAGGGCATAGGGAGTGGATGCATAATTTTCCCGTCCTCCTCCTTCTCTTATGGCACCGGTATTAATCCGGTATATCCTGCTTGCATCCTGGTGAAAATTATCATAGCTATATTGATCCTTTATGATCAGTATGATCAACAATCCCAGGGACATGCTTACGGACAATCCGAAAATATTGATAAAAGAAAACAAAGGGTTTTTTGAAATATTCCGAAGCGATGTAAGGAAAATACTTTTTATCATGGTGCTGTTATTTAATTTGTACCAGATGATTTATATTTCATGTGCACAATTCCGAATTATTTTTCTTACGTTATTCACTTCTCAATGCTTTTACCGGATTGGCGATTGCCGCTTTATACGTTTGAGAAATGATCGTGACAAGTCCAATAACCAGTAAAAACAGGAAACATAGTAGCACACTCCCCGCGCCAAAACTGGTTCGGTCTACAAAATTTTGCAGAAATAAAGAACCAAAAATATAACCTATGGGCATTGCAATTAATCCAGCAACAAATAGCAGCTTGATAAAACTTTGTGAGAGCATACGAATAACTTGATTTTTATTAGCTCCAATGATCTTACGGATACTTATTTCTTTTCTTCTTACTTCTACCGTATATACTACCAGGCCCAACAATCCCAGCGAGGCAATGGAGACAGCCATAAATGCAAGAAAGCCCAGCATCGAAATGGTAGCAGTCTGTGAATTATTTTTTTTAAATTCTTCGTCCAACCATTTAACGCTGAATGGCGCCGAAGTTGCCATGTCCTGCCATGTTGCCTTTACCCGGCTTTCCAGTTCCTTCTTACCGGTGTTATCAGTGGAAACAAATAAATAGTTATAGGCATTTTTTTTATTCCGAAAGCATAAAGGCCTTATTGGTTTGCCGGCATTTTCATAGTTAAAATCTTTAACAATACCTATGATTTCAAGCCCGGTGGTGTCGTTTATCCAAAGTTTCCGGCCGATAGCTTTTTCATAATCTTTTAATCCCAAAACAGCAGCAGCTTGTTCATTCAGAATAATAAACTGTTCATTGGTACTGGCCGATCCCGCAGGGAAGTTTTTGCCGGCCAAAACAGGGAATTGCAGGGAAGGAATAAATGATTCATCGGCATAGTAATAATTAATGTTCTTCGCCTCCTGCCTGTCCTGCAACCACACTGGAGCCGATACACCTGTAAAATGTTTTCTGAAATCTGAAGACATGGCAGACACAGATTTTACCCCACTTATCCCTGAAATTTGTTGAGACATAATGGAAGCATTCAAACCATTTAATGGAAGCACCATCACCTGATCTTTTTTGAAACCTGGATTTGATATGGCCATCAATGAAAACTGCCTGTAAAAAACAAAAAGAAAAATGATCATGACCAGCGACAAACTGTATTGGAATACGATAAGTAATTTCTGAAGACTTACCTTTCCCAGTACCCGGGCAGTAGATAAATTTTTCAACACCCGTAAAGGTTTAAATGCCGATAAAATCCATGCAGGAGCAATGCCGGCCATCAGCCCTGTGAGCACAGCAAAACCAAGTGACCATGAAAAAAGTACCCTATTATATTTAAAGCTGGAGGGTATAAATTCATAATCGTCATTAAACGGGGCATACCGGACAATAAATGAAAGTATCAGCCATGCAAAGGCAAGGGCACAAAAAGAAAATAAAACCGACTCTACTATGTATTGTGCAAAAAGCTGGTGCCGTTTTGCGCCAACTATCTTTCTGAGTCCAACTTCTTTCGCCCTGGTCAGAGCCCGGGCAATAGTAAGATTAGTATAGTTGAAACAGGCAGCAAGAAGAATAAGTAAAGCAATGCCCATTTCGAAATAAAGTTTTGCCCAGGAGCTTCCATTTCCAATCTCATTGTCCAGGCTTCGCCATCCCGGCGTTATGTTGTTAATTGACTGGACATAAAATGCTGCGCTTCCATCTTTATTTTTATTATTTAACCCGATGGCAATGGATTTCAAAGGTTGCGTCAATGCCGCTGAACCCAATTCTTTTTTTAATACCACATAGGTGTAGGCGGCATTAAATGCGTACCAATCGCCTGATTTGTGCGGCAAAAATTTGTCCGATTCCATCTGCTGCACACTGGCATAAGAGGCAAAGGCATCAAAGCTGATATGCGATTTGCCAGGCACTTCATTCAATACACCCGTAATTTTAAAGTCAGTGCCATTTTCCATGCTGATGACCTTACCAACGGGATCATTATTACCAAAAAAGACTTCCGCAATAGTTTTACTAATAACAATAGTATTGGGCATCTGCAAAACGGTTGCAGCGTTGCCTGACATTAGAGAGAATCCAAATACATTAAAAAAAGAAGATTCGGTAAAAGCGCCATTCAGGTAAATTTCTTTTCCGGCTCCTGTCGCCATTCCATTGAATGCCGGATAAATGCTGACGGCGCTTTCAATGATATTAGTTTCGGATGCCAGGGTGCCATTCAATGGCAGCGGGGTACTTGCCATATTCAATTGTTCACCATTCTTTTTATGATAGCTGCTGGTGATACGAAAGGTTCGTTCAGGATGAGGATGAAACCGATCATAGCTAAACTGATCCTGTAAGCGTATCATGATCATCATGCCAACAGACATACTTAGGCCCAACCCAAAAATATTTATGAAAGAGACTAACCTGTTTTTCAACAGGCTTCTCCACGCGGTTTTCAAATAATTTTTAAACATATGAACAAATTTATTCTTCCCTCATTGCTCATTCTGTTCGAAGCGAAGTCACCGGATTCTCAATAGCTAATTTTATAGTCCGGATACTTAAAATAAACATCGCTATCAATATCATGCCCGCCCCCGTTACCGTAAATACCCACCAGCTAAGCGACGTACGATACACAAAATCCTGCAACCAATTATTCATCACCCACCAGGCGACAGGTAATGTGATTAAAAAGGCGACTAAAACCAATGCAATAAAATCTTTTGACAACAAAGCCACTATTTGTGTAACAGAAGCACCCAATACTTTTCTTACACCTATTTCTTTTGTCCGGGTATTAGTGATATACATAACCAGGCCAAATAATCCAAGGCAACTGATGAAAATGCAAAGCCCCGCCGACCATTTTAATAACCTGGAAATATCCTGCTCAGTTTTATAAAAAGCTGCGATGCTTTCATCATAAAATTGGTATTTGAAATCGTCTTCCGGGTAAATATCCTTATATAATTTTTCAACTTTGGCTAATGCCCTTTTCCATAATTCGCCATCCTCTCCGTGGGGTTTTAATGCGAGGTGAAATGTGTAGCTATTATCAGCAGCGGAAGAAAAAGCCAGTGGTTTGATTGCCTGGTGAGTTGATTTGGTGTGAAAATCTGATATGACACCTATTATAGGAACCTTGAAATTTCTTTCGATAAAACGCCCCACGGCATCAGCCGGTTTTATAAATCCCAACAGTTTTGCATAGGTTTCATTAATAACAAATTCTTTGGTGGTATCACTTTGCTGAAGATTTGTACCTGCCACCAGTTTCATATTATATAAATCAAAATAGGCGGTATCAGCAAATTTTGTTTCTACCATTGTTTCAACCCGCTTTCTGCCATTCGCAAACTTCATAGTAGTAGTAGAAGTATTGCCGGATGCGGGAGCGGAACCCGCCAAACTAACCTTTTCAATTTCAGGAATAGCTTTTAACTTTTGTAATAATACAAAGCGACGGTTGTCTTCCTGGTCAGAAAAAATATTCCATTCAGCGCTAAAGTAAACAATGGCGTCTCTTTTATATCCCAATTCTTTGTTTAAAGAATAATGTACCTGCTTACTTACTACCAGCATGGCAATAATTAAGAACTGGGCTATCACGAATTGGGTGACTGTTAATGTTTTTCTCAGCCATGTTTTTCGTGTTTGTGGAGTGCCTGAAAAAACCTGGTTCTTTAATACTGTCACCGGTTGAAACCTGGTAAGAACAAAAGCAGGATAAAGACCGGAAAGAACAGTTACAATTACTATCAGGCCCAGCAGGAATAACCACACATGCGGCTGATTCACGGAGGTAAAAGATATTTCTGGTGGTATAAAATCACTGAATACTTTAAGCAACCAGGGAGTAATAACTACAGACAGAAGAGTAGCCAAAAAGGTAAGCAGAAATGTTTCGGTTAAAAACTGTATGATCAGTTGGCCATTACTGCTGCCCATTGTTTTTCGTATGCCAATCTCTCTGGCCCTTAGTGCCGCCTGTGCGGTAGTAAGGTTAATAAAATTTATACAACCTAATAATAAAAGAAAGGAAGCTACGGCCAGTAATCCATACAATGTAGGTTTATGCGCCTGCCGTTGATCAAAAGCATTATAGTCCGGATTGAAATGAATATCAGGCAATGTTTGCAGAAAATGCTGTGTGCCATCTTTTTCATCACCCTCCTTCCTTCTTTCACGATATTTATTGCGTAAACCGACCAACTGCTTTTCGATTTGCGCCGGTTGGGCTCCTGTTTTTAATTTCACAAATAATTGCGAACTGGTATTGATACTTTCCCATTCTTCCCAGTTCCAGTGTTTCCTCAAGCCGGTATTTTCTATAGTAGCTATTGAAATAAATTCTTTAAAAACAAAATCTGTAGGCTGATCCAAATCTTTTATTATTCCTGCCACTGTGGCTTTAATGGAATCATCATACAAGATATCCCGGCCCAATATATCTTTTGGCGCTAAAGAAGAAAAATAAGTTTTAGCTCTGTTTTCCGTTAATACTACCTGGAAGGGATCTTTCAATGCCGTTTGTGGTGAACCGGCGAGCCATTGATAATTAAATAATTTAAAATATTCCTCATCCGCATATATAATGTTTGGCTGATTCCTGAAAATAGCCGGCGATTGGCTACCTGCTGAAGGAACTGAAACTTTACTGCCATATAACGTAATAAAATGCGTGACTGCTTCAAGGCCTGTTAGCTCATTCTTTGTTGCTTTAAACGTTGGAACAGGAACCCCGGAATTGTGTATGGTAAGATCGGGAAATTCTATTTTTGAAACGACCCGGTAAATACGATCACCCTCTTTATGAAATTTATCATAGCTGAATTCATGCTGAACAATCAAATATATCACCAGTGAAGCGCTGATACCAATGGCTAGGCCGGCAATATTGATCAGTGAAAAGATTTTGTTCCGTCTGAAATTTCGGAAGGCTATAGTAAAATGATTTTTGATCATATTTTAAGTTTGCCGGCAAAACATTCAATCATCACCCAACAGCCATGCCAATAGATAAAATTATTAAAACCAACTCTTTGTAATACGAAGATTAACCCGGGTGTACGAAAACGAACACCTTACTTTTAAATCCGTACACTTTTACTTTTTAAAAAGATGCGTATTAAACTCCTATGCTTATTCTAAATACTTATTGCTATTCCGATCTCAATGCTTTTACCGGATTGGCAATGGCCGCCCTGATGGCCTGTGTACTTACCGTTATGGCAGCAATGATTATTACCAACATTCCTGCTAAGATGAATACCCACCAACCAATATGTATCTGGTAAGCAAAATTCATAAGCCACTTGTTCATGGCCCACCAGGCCAGTGGTGAAGCTATAATCAAAGAAATAAGGATCAGCTTCAAAAAATCTTTTGAAAGCAAACCAAATAAAGAAGTCATACTTGCGCCCAGCACTTTGCGAATCCCAATTTCTTTTGTCCGTTGCTCTGCTGTAAACATGGCCAGGCCCAGCAAACCGAGACATGAAATCAATATGGCGAGAAAAGCAAACCAGTTTGATAATTTACTTACCACCTGTTCACTCCGATAAAGTTTCTGGTATTGCTCATCGGAAAAATAATAGGTAAAGGGAAATTTGGGATTTAATTTCTTACACAATTGCTCCAGGTTTTGTAAAGCCATCTTTGTTTTCCCGGGCTCTGTCCGAACCAATACATTTCCATATTCTTCGTTTTCGCCAAATCGCAACACAAGCGGTTTGATCGGGTCATGCAGGGACGCAAAATGAAAATCTTTAACAATGCCAACAATAGTACCCTTTCGTCCCCAAAACGTTAATCGCTTTCCGATGGGATCTTTTATTCCTGTTTTTAGTAAAGCCGTTTCATTCAGAATATATCCCACGGAATCCGTAGCAAAATTCCTGGACAGATCCCGGCCTTCGGCCAATGGCAAGTTCATAGTTTTTGTAAAATCATAACCAATGGAAGCCTGAGTAAACTGGGGTGTAGTATTGGGTTCTTTACCATCCCAATCCACACCTCCGGTACCATTGCTGATTTCAGTAGGTGTTTGGGTGATGCGTGTGATAAATTTTATTCCCGGCATTTTTAAAGCCTCCTGTTTGAAAACAGTGTATTGTTTTGTGATATCTCCTTCGAGAGGAATATACAACAGGTTTTCACGGTCGTATCCAAGGTTGGTCGTTTGCACATAATCTATTTGCCGGGATACAACGATGGTTCCGATAATGAGCACAATGGAAAGCACAAATTGAAAAATTACCAATCCCTTTCTGAACAGCGCAGCACTGGTACTGAATATCAATTTGCCTTTTAATACCATGATTGGCTTAAATGAAGACAGAAATAAAGAGGGATAACTTCCCGCTATTATCCCGGTAATGAATGTTAAGCCAATTAATCTGAACCAAAATTGAAAATCATCAAATGGCAGGTTGATCGTTTTACCGGTGAGATGGTTAAAAGCAGGTAATAAAAATGATAATAATATCAATGATAAAAGAACAGCGAGCATGGTAATAAACAATGCTTCACCCAAAAATTGCCGCATCAATTTTGAACGGACAGCACCTACAACTTTTCTTACACCGATCTCCTTTGCTCTTTTAGCTGACCGGGCGGTAGTAAGGTTCATGAAATTGACACAGGCGATCAAAAGAATAAAAATAGCCACAAGGCTAAAAAGTTTTACATACTCAATTCGTCCACCATCAATTTCTCCGTTGTTGAATCTTGAATAAAGATGCATATCGCCAAACCTTTGTAATCCCAATTCTATCCTAAAACTCGAACTTTGCTCTTTATTATAGGTATCCAGAAATTTTTTGATCTTGTTCCTCACTAATAGCGGTTCAGCATCCGCCCGAAGTAGAAGATAGGTACGGGGTCCATTATTGCCCCATTCTTTTGCCCAGCCATTTCCATCAAAAAAAGTTGCCCAATTAATAAGGAAACTAAACTTAACCGAAGCATGCTTCGGGATATTTGCGAATACGGCGGTAACAGTAAGATCCTTTTGATTTTCCCACCGCATAGTTTTTCCAATGGCCGCATCAACACTGCCGAAAAAATGAGTAGCCATATCTTCAGAAATTACCAGGCTCACCGGGCTGCTTAAAGCCGTAGCAGCATTACCCTTGAGCAGAGGATAGCTGAACATTTCGAGAAAATCATCGCCGGCAAAACAACCTTCCTGTTTTATAATTTTATTACCGGCTTCAAACGTAAAAAGATCAGGTGTATCCCAGGCAAATCCCGAAGCTTTTTCCACTTCAGGAATAACCTTTTTCATTTCTTCGGCTAACAGTCCTGGTGTAAAATAACCTGCATCTATTTTTTGGTCGATGTATTGTCTTTCATAAACAGTAAAAAGCCTGTTACCATTAGCATGAAAATTATCTATGCTTCGTTCATCTTGCACCCAAAGCATAATCAGCAGGCTGCAGGTAATGCCCAAAGCCAGGCCAAAAATATTAATGAACGAAAAGACCTTGTTTTTTTTAAGACCTCTTAAGGCTACTAAAAAATAATTCTTCCACATGACTGATCATTTAATGATTAATACAATTTGATTCGTTTCTCATGTGATTATTTTTATCCGGTTTTATTGCTAATTTTTATTCCGTTCGCAATGAATTCACCGGGTTTGTTATTGCAGCTTTTATCGTTTGTAAACCAATGGTCAGCATGGCGATTAACAAAGCTATTAATCCCGCCAGCAGGTAAATCCACCAACTCACTGGTGTGCGGTATGCAAAATCCTTTAACCAGTCGCTTATAAACCAGGCAGCGAGGGGAAAGGCAATAAATGCAGCTATAATAATCATCCATGCAAAATCTTTTGATAACAACCCGACAAGATTAATCACCCTGGCACCTAGCACTTTCCGGATACCTATTTCTTTTGTTCTTCTTGCCACAGCAAGTGTTGCCAATCCAAACAATCCCATACAGGCAATAAAAATAGAAAGAGCGGAAGCTATTTTCACAATGGTACTTGTGCGTTTTTCTGTCCTGTAAAGCGAGGCAAGGGATTCATCCAGGAACTTAAATTCAAAATCCTGCACCGGTGCAATGCTGCTCCAGCTTTGCTTTAGTGCATCAATGTCCTTTCCGATATTGCCGGCTTTCAGGCGAACCGATATTCGTGGTTGTGGAGGCATTACAAAAGCAATATTCTCCGTGCGGCGAAAGATAGAATCCGGTTGAATAGTCAGCAGGAGTGGTCTCACTTTATTATGGAGCGACATATAATTAAAATCCTTTACTACCCCGATGATCTGTTGATCAAAAGGCCCGGGAAGTTTTTTACCAACTGGATCCTCTAATTGAAATTCCTTTACAAATGTTTCATTAACGATTGCACCTGAAGAAATATCAGCCATATTGCCTGCGGCAAAAGCCCTTCCGGAAACTATTTGTATCTCCATGGTCTCCAGGAAATGCGGATCAATCGAATTATATTGAAAACTCCGGTATACATTCTTATCATCGGTAAATCCTAATTCTACCCAGGGTGTTTCAGCAAAACTGTATGCGGAAACAGCGGCATCAAGAACCTGTGGATTTTTCAGAATCTCGGTGCGGTATAGGTTAGCCAGTTTGATTCCTTCTCTTAATGGCCTGCTGGTTTCTATTACCACTCTTTTTTCCTTCTGGTATCCCAGATCTTTTTCGGCCAGGAAATTCATTTGTTTAGTAACGGCAATGGTGCAAATGATCAGGGCAATAGAAGCGGTAAATTGTCCCACTACCAGGGATCGTCTTAACCAACCGGTAGACACATTCATTTTCAATTTGCCTTTTAATACCTCAACAGGTTTAAAACCAGAGAGAATGATTGCCGGATATATACCCGCCATTATAGCTACAAGACCAACCAGCAATAAACAAAAAATAAA